>JAEYUX010000054.1 GCA_023432235.1 Actinomycetes bacterium | reverse complement strand
CGGTCGCGTTGTAGACGCGCTCAACGACCGTGGGATCAACGATCGCGGCACGCAACGCCTGCTGGACCTGGATGAGGCGTTCCTCGGTGGGGATCCGAGTGCGTTCGATGAGAGCGTCGAGTTCCTCTCCAGCGGCGGGTTCGCCGACCCAATGGAAGAGCATGCCCTTTTTGTCGATCGACCGCATCGCCTTGCCGAGCGCCTCGGTGAAGTTGCGGCCAAGCGCCATCGCCTCGCCCACAGATTTCATCGTGGTGGTGAGGACCGGATCGGCCGCGGGGAACTTCTCGAAGGCGAACCGCGGCACCTTGACAACCACGTAATCGAGAGTCGGCTCGAAACTCGCTGGCGTCGAACCCGTGATGTCATTCGGGATCTCATCAAGCGTGTAGCCAATCGCGAGACGAGCAGCAATCTTCGCAATTGGGAAGCCCGTTGCCTTCGAAGCCAGGGCAGACGACCTCGACACGCGGGGGTTCATCTCAATGACAATGACGCGACCCGTGTTCGGTTCGATTGCGAATTGAATGTTGCAGCCACCCGTATCGACGCCCACTTCGCGAATTACGGCAATGCCGATGTCGCGCAGCTTCTGGTACTCGCGGTCGGTCAGCGTAAGTGCGGGCGCCACCGTCACCGAGTCACCTGTGTGCACACCCACCGGGTCCACGTTCTCGATTGAACACACAACCACAACGTTGTCGTGCTTGTCGCGCATCAGTTCGAGTTCGTACTCCTTCCACCCAAGGATCGACTCCTCAAGGAGCACCTCGGTGGTTGGCGAATAGTGCAGGCCAGCACCGGCGATGCGGCGCAAATCGTCCTCGTTGTAGGCAAAGCCCGAGCCAAGGCCACCCATCGTGAAAGACGGGCGGACGACAACGGGATACTTCAGATCCTCTGCCGCGGCGATGCATTCATCCATCGTGTGGCAGATATGCGAGCGAGCGCTATCGGCCCCACACCGTTCGACGACACCCTTGAACAGTTCCCGGTTCTCGCCAAGGTTGATGGCATCGAGGTTCGCCCCGATGAGTTCGACGTTGTACCGCTCAAGAATGCCCGCCTCTGCCGCCGCAATCGCCGCGTTAAGAGCAGTCTGGCCGCCCAGCGTCGGCAGCAGAGCGTCGGGGCGCTCTTTTTCGATGATCCGCTCAATGACCTCGGTGGTGATCGGCTCGACGTAGGTGGCATCGGCAAACTCGGGATCGGTCATGATCGTCGCCGGGTTTGAGTTGAGCAGGACCACGCGCAGGCCCTCGGCCTTGAGGACGCGGCAGGCCTGCGTCCCGGAGTAGTCGAACTCACATGCTTGGCCGATGACGATGGGACCAGATCCGATCACCATCACGGTGTTGATGTCGTCGCGGCGGGGCACTAGCGGGCTCCTCCCGTGGTGAGGCGACCCTGAATGAGGTCGAGGAAACGATCAAAGAGATAGGCGGCATCGTGCGGACCTGCCGCAGCCTCCGGGTGGTACTGGACTGAGAAGGCGGGGACATCGAGGCACTCAAGACCCTCGACCACGTCGTCGTTGAGGCATACGTGGCTCACGCGCACGCGGCCGTAACCGTGCGGCGAATCGCTCACGCCGTCGAGAGGCGCATCAACCGCAAAACCGTGGTTGTGGCTCGTGATCTCCACCTTGCCGGTGGCGCGGTCGAGCACTGGCTGATTGATGCCGCGGTGACCGAAGCGGAGTTTGTACGTGCCGTAGCCGAGCGCGCGGCCAAGGAGCTGGTTGCCAAAGCAAATACCGAAGAACGGGATCTTGGCATCGAGGACCTCGCGCAGGACGCCGACGCTGCGGTCAGCAGCACTGGGGTCGCCGGGGCCATTCGAGAAGAAGACGCCGTCGGGATTGAGCGCAAAGATCTGCTCGGCCGTCCATGACGAAGGCACGACCGTCACCTTGATACCGCGGGCGGCCATGCTCTCGGGGGTGTTCGCCTTAATGCCGAGGTCGACAGCGACGACGTGAGCCACGCTCTCTCCCACGGGCTCGATGACGTACTCACCTTCGATGCTCACCTCATCAGCAAGGTGTGCACCCGACATTGGCGCGGATGACCGCACTCGCTTGAGCAAGGTGGCGTCATCTGCAATCGCCTCGCCGGAGAAGACTCCGGCACGCATCGCACCCGACGAGCGAATGATGCGGGTGAGCTGGCGGGTGTCGATACCCGAGATGCCGACAATCCCCTGCTCAACGAGGTCGTCGTCCAAGGTGCGCTGAGAGCGCCAGTTGGATGGGCGTCGGGCAGGGTCCCGGACCACAAAACCGGACACCCACATCTGGCGGGACTCCGCGTCCTCATCGTTCACACCTGTGTTGCCAATGTGGGGTGCCGTCATGACGACAATTTGGCGGTGATACGAGGGATCGGTCAGTGTCTCTTGGTATCCGGTCATGCCGGTGTTGAATACGATCTCCCCCAACGTGGTCCCGCGAGCCCCATAGGCAGTTCCACGGAAGATCTCGCCATTTTCAAGGACCAGAACGGCTGCTTCCGTGCTCACGCGAGGGCTCCTTCAAAGCGAGGGTCAAGGAACGTAGGAGTGCCACGCAGGAACGTCGCAACGGCGCGTCCGGGCAACTCCCTGCCAGCGTACGGCGTGTTGTGTGATCGGCTCGCCAACTGGCGGCGTTCGACGGTGTGAACCGCCTGTGGGTCGATGAGGACGATGTTGGCGGGTTCCCCTACGGCGAGCGGGCGGCCGTGGGCGTGGTCGACTCGACCAATACGGGCAGGCGTCTCCGACATGACACGCGCCACGTCGCGCCACGTGAGCAGTCCGCTGTCAACCATGACCTGCTGAACAATTCCCACAGCGGTTTCAAGTCCCAACATTCCGAAGGAAGCCGACGCCCACTCGCAGTCCTTGTCCTCATCAGCGTGAGGAGCATGGTCAGTGGCGACAATGTCGATGGTGCCATCGGCAAGGGCCGCCCGGAGGGCGTCGACGTCCTCTTGCGTGCGAAGCGGCGGGTTCACCTTGAAGACAGGGTTGTAACTGCGTGCTTCCTCGTGCGTGAGAAGCAAGTGATGAGGTGTCACTTCCGCCGTGACAGCGATGCCGCGCGCCTTTGCCCAGCGCACGATCTCAACCGAACCCGCAGTTGACAAGTGCTGAACGTGGACTCGTGATCCCACATGCTCGGCAAGAAGAACGTCACGAGCGACGATCGACTCCTCAGCGACGGCCGGCCATCCCGCAAGGCCGAGTTCCGCAGACACCTCACCCTCGTGCATCTGTGCGCCTTCGGTGAGACGCGGGTCTTGTGCATGCTGAATGACAGCGCCATCGAATGCTTTCACGTACTCAAGAGCGCGGCGCATGATCACGGGGTCGCTCACGCAATGGCCGTCGTCGCTGAAAAGACGGACTCGGGCACGAGAGTGGGCCATCGCGCCCATTTCTGACAAATGCTCACCCTTGATACCCACGGTGACCGCGCCAACGGGGAAAACATCAACGAGCCCCACCTCTTGGCCACGGCTCCACACTTGCTCAACAACGCCTGCGGTGTCCGCAACGGGATTCGTGTTCGCCATCGCATGAACCGCAGTCCAACCACCGCGTGCCGCTGCTCGTGAGCCGGACTCGATCGTCTCGGCATCTTCACGGCCAGGTTCGCGCAGGTGCGTATGAAGGTCGACCAAGCCAGGCAGCGCGATGAGTCCGCTTGCGTCAATGACAGTGGCGCCCGCAGGGGCCTGTTCGACGATTACTCCGTCAGCAACCGCAATATCGCCTTGGGTGTCTCCGTAAAGGGAGGCACCCTTCACCACAAAAGCCGTGCTCACACGCGCTCCTCTCCCGCAAGCAACAGATAGAGCGCAGCCATCCTCACTGCCACCCCATTTGCCACTTGCTCAACAATGACGGAACGCGAGCTGTCGGCCGCCTCCGCAGAAATCTCAAGGCCCCGGTTCATCGGACCCGGGTGCATCACAATCGCGTGCTCAGGAAGTCGCGACAATCGAGCACCGTCGAGGCCGAATAGGCGGGTGTACTCCTCCGGGCTCGGGAAGAATGCCGCTCCCCCGCCGGTCATTCTTTCGCGCTGAACACGCAACATCATGACGGCGTCGAGCTCGTGCGCTTCAATCGCCGCATCAAGGCTGTGGAAGAGGTCGACTGGCCACGGTCCAATGCCAACTGGCACGAGCGTCGGCGGGGCGACAAGTGTCACTTTCGCGCCAAGGGTGGTGAGAAGGAAGACGTTTGAGCGGGCTACGCGTGAATGAAGAATGTCGCCGACGATGGCGATCCGTAGTCCGTCAAGGCCAGCGCCGGTGGGCGTGCCGACGAGGTGGCGGCGGGCCGTATAGGCGTCGAGTAGGGCTTGGGTGGGGTGTTGGTGCGTGCCATCGCCTGCGTTGAGCACGCAGCCGTGAAGCCATTCGCCTTGGGCAAGTTGGTACGCGGCGCCGGACGCCCAGTGGCGGATCACCACAGCGTCGGCACCCATGGCCTGCAAGGTGAGTGCGGTGTCTTTGAGGCTTTCTCCCTTTGACAGGCTTGAGCCTTTGGCGGAGAAATTGATGACGTCAGCACTGAGGCGCTTGGCCGCTGCCTCAAAACTCATGCGAGTGCGGGTCGAGTCCTCAAAGAAGAGGTTGACCACCGTTTTTCCGCGGAGCGTTGGGAGTTTGCGAACCTCGCGCTCTTGCGTTGCGGCCATTTGCTCAGCCGTGTCGAGAATGAGGATCGCCTCTTCGCGGGACAGCGTCTCGGTGCCGAGGAGGTGTTTCACCGGTCTCCTCCTGTCAGAGTGACGGCGTCGTCTCCGTCAATTTCCTCGAGGCGCACCGCGACGCGTTCGCTACGGGACGTCGGAATGTTCTTGCCCACAAAGTCAGCGCGAATCGGGAGCTCGCGGTGACCGCGATCAACGAGGACTGCAAGCTGGACCGCGCGCGGACGTCCAAAGTCTTTGATTGCGTCAAGAGCGGCACGAATGGTGCGACCGGTGTGGAAGACGTCGTCGACGAGCACGACGATTGCATCGTCGATGCCGTGGGTTGGGAGTGAGGTGGGACCGATAGGCCGCGTTGGCTGGCGGTGAAGGTCGTCGCGGTACATCGTGATGTCAAGCGACCCACAACGGCTTTCAGGGTCGAAAGTTGGCTCTGCACGCGCAATGCGTTCCGCGAGCCGCCGCGCGAGCGGAAGACCGCGGGTGGGAATGCCAAGAAGGACGATGTCGTCCGGCCCGCCATTGCGTTCGAGAATCTCGTGAGCAATGCGGGTAAGCGCGCGAGCCATATCGGGCGCGCCAAGAATGGTGCCAGTCACTGGCGACCTCCTTCTCCGCCTCACAGGACGGCACTTAAAGGGGTTTCGTGAGTTAGCGTAGCGCAGCCCGCGGCCGATGCTCGGCGACGCGGCGACGCGACCTATTGCGTCGCGTCGTGCTCGGTAGACGCAGCGTCGGACACAAAACTGCCGAGGACCCCGCCCACAAAGCGTGCCGAATCATCCGTCGAAAGGTCGGCGGCCAGTGCCTTTGCCTCGTCGATTGCGACGGGTCCAGGAACGTCGGCCGAATGGACGATCTCCCACAGGCCGATGCGCAAGAGTGCCCGGTCAACCGCAGGCATCCGGTGCAGCGGCCATTCAGGCGATGCGGAAGCAATTTGCGCGTCAAGTTGGTACCGGTGCTCGGCGACCCCGCGCACGATCTGTATTGCGTACTCGGGCAACGGCGTTTGACGCCCCGATTCGCGCAAGCGCTCCTCGAGAACGGTCTGAATGTCGGCGCCTCGCTGGTCCGCCTCAAAGAGAACGTCGAGCGCTCGCTTGCGTGCTTTGGAACGTGCCGACACGTTAGTCGTTGACCCGGCCCAGGTACTCACCTGACGAGGTGTTGACCTTGACCTTGGTACCCGCTTCAAGGAAGAGCGGCACTTGGATGTCCCGGCCTGTTTCGAGCGTGGCCGGCTTGGTGCCGCCGGACGAGCGGTCACCCTGGAGGCCCGGCTCGGTGTACGTGATCTCGAGGACCACTGAAGCGGGAAGCTCAAGGAAGATGGGCGAGCCTGCGTGCGATCCGATAATCGCGTTCTCGTTCTCAAGCAGGAAGTCCGTCGCGTCCCCCATGACCGCTGGGCTCACCGAGACCTGATCGAAGGTGTTCGGGTCCATGAAGATGTAGTCGGTGCCGTCAAAGTACAGGTACTGCATCGTGCGACGGTCAACCGTCTCGAAGTCCACCTTCGTACCTGCGTTGAACGTCTTGTCGACAATCTTGCCGGTGAGCACGTTCTTCAGCTTGGTGCGCACAAAGGCGCCGCCCTTGCCCGGCTTGACGTGCTGAAACTCCACAACAGACCACAGGTTGCCATCGAGGTTGAGCACTGAACCGTTCTTGATGTCGTTCGAGGTCGCCACAGTTGTCCTTGTTTGGTTGGGAGAAAAGGCCGACGTTGAGTCTAGCCGACGCGCGCGGCGACGGCTTCGAGCGCCAGACGATACGAATCGATACCAAATCCGGCAACGGTTCCCGTCGCCACGGCGGAAATGACCGAGGTGGCACGGAACTCCTCACGTGCGTGCGGATTGGTGATGTGCACTTCGACGAGCACAAGGCCCTCGCGAGTCACGAGCGCGCAGGCGTCCCGTAACGCGTACGAGTAGTGGGTGAATGCCGCCGGATTGATCACAACATGGGTGCCGGTGTCAACGGCTTCGTGCATCCACGCGACAAGGTCGGCCTCGTTATCCGACTGCCGGACCACCACCTCGAGCCCGCGTTCCGCACCCCACTGCATCGCTAGCGCCGCAAGCTCCTCGAGAGTGGTGGAACCGTACTTCTCCGGCTCCCTGCTGCCCAGACGGCCGAGATTGGGTCCATTGACCACCATGACCTGACTCATGGGCCAAGCGTAGCGGCGTGACCGATAGCCTGGGCGAATGCGCAAGACGGATGCGGTCTCCAGCACCTCTGACATGCGGGCTGCCCTGATGAGATTTGCGCCTCTCGCGTTTGCGCTCGCAGTGATCGCAATCCACGTCATCATCGCTGCCCGATCAGTAGGCCCGATGTACCTGTTCGACGAGGTTGGCTATCTCGCTGGTGCTCATGTGATAGCGGGAGAAGGCGCAGACTGGAGCCTGTGCGGCTCGAGTTACGCCGTCGGCTACTCCGCAGTACTCGCCCCTCTGTGGTGGTTGCCTGTCTCGAATCTTGCTGTCTATCAGTTAGCGGTCATCGTGAGCGCCCTGATCGGTGCTGCCGCGATGTGGCCCGCGGCGCTGCTCGCTCGCGACTTGGGGGCTTCGACGTGGCCATCGCTCCTTATTGGCGCACTGGTGACCGTCGTACCCGCCCGCGCTTTGCTCGATAACTATGTGATCGCGGAAAACCCCCTCACTTTGGTTGTCGTGACCGCGAGCCTCTATGCGTTTCGCCTCGCAAAGAGCAGCACGGCGGCGGTTTATGTCGCATTCGGGGTTCTCGTTGGCACGGCGGCCGCACTCCACGCGCGTGCATACCCACTCGCCATTGTTGCCGTCGTATGGGTCTGCGTCCGTGTATGGCGGGGTGCATCTCGATGGACCCATGCACTTGGAGCCTCCGCGCCGATTGTCGTTCTCAGCGGGGCGGGATACATAGGAATGAAGGTCGTTGGGGCCCAACTGTTCCCCAACGACTCGAGAACGGACGACCTATTTGCGGGCACCACACCTCTGCGCGTGCTTGAAGTCATATCCGGACAGCTGTTCACCCAGGTCGCCTCATGGTCGTTGCTCACGGTGCTCGGCGCGCTCGCCGTTGCGAGCCAGTTGCGGAGCAAGTGGCGTACACGCCGGATCGACTGCCTCGCTGATTGGCACACCTACATTGCCGCGAGTGTTGTCGCAATGGGCGGCGCAACCGTGCTACTCCTGGCGTCATCTGCAGAATACGGCGTGCGCATCGATCTACCGTTCTTTGGGCGTTATCTCGATCCATTCCTGGTGCCGCTCGTTGTTATTGGACTTGTCAGTTTCTGCTCGCGGCAGCGCCGGCATGTGACGAACCGTGCTGCCGTCATCGCCGTGGCGGGAGTACTCCTGTTCATTGCCGCCGTACTCCCCCGCTTGAACCCAGACGGCACATGGATTCCGTTCGCGGTGCCGGGGCTCCTCCCCGTGCTTGATCCTCTGGCGGGCGACGACCGGCCAGCAATTTTGCTCGCAAGCCTCGCCGCGATCTCGACGTGCGTGGCGATGTGGGTAATGCGCAAGCGTCCCATCGTCGCACTGGTGGCTGCCGTTGCCATTGCGTCGACTGTCACGCTTGTCACGGACGTTCGCAATGTCGACACGTTTGAGGAAGAAGTGCGCGCGCGTAGCCCGCTCTATGGCTACATCGGAGGTATTGAGAACACCGATATCACGTTCGCGGCGGACCTCGTCGGTTGCGCCGCACGTAACAAGCTTCAGCTTGAACTTGTGGGAAACGTCGACATCGTCGAACTTGGTGGTGACTATGGGCGCCAACTCGTCATCGGCCCCGCTCCCGAGTGGCCGTACATGGAGCAAGCCGGTTACCAGCGCGTTCCCTTCACCATGTGGAATTCCGCCGCGGTGTGGGTCTACACAGACGCTCTCGACAAGAACTAGCGGGTAATTGCGTCGTAAGCGGCAGCCAACAACGTGGGGTCCGGCCCCTCAAGGCGTTGCGGGTTGCCGATGCCGTGAAGAACGACGAAGCGAAGCACGTCGCCGCGGGATTTTTTGTCGCGCCGCATGGCGGTGTACA
>JAEYUX010000012.1 GCA_023432235.1 Actinomycetes bacterium | reverse complement strand
CACGGAGTCCCCCGTCGGCCGGCGCCACGCGCCCCCCCCCCCCGGCGCGCCCCCGCATTTGTCACGTCACGATCAGGGCAAATGCTTACGATTCGGCATCGGCGCGATCCGCGGCTGACGCTGACTTTTCTGCCACGTCAGCTTCGGCACGTGCCGCCATCGCTTCAACCTCAGCGTGGTGTGCCTCGTGCGCTGCATGAAGTTCAGCAGGGGTCACGGGCTCCACACGGTCCTCGTAGTAGAAGCGAGACAGGCGGGCCTTGACACGCTCCCAGCGGTACCCCTTGCGACGCACACCATGTTCGTTGTGCTCGGGAGCCAACTCGTGCGGGCGCAAAGCGTCGTACGACACGAGCACCCAACGCTCCTCTTCAGAGAGGGGCTCGTGAACTTCGATGTACTCGCCGTTCTCGAAGCGGACGATCCGGCCTGTTTCGTGGCCGTGCAACACCAACTCGCGATCCTTGCGCTGCAGACCAAGGGCAAGGCGCTTTGTGATGATGAACGCCGCAACCGGCACCGCGAACACGAGGATGCGGAACAAGATGGTGAGATCGTTGATCGACAGGTGGAAGAGGTGAGCGATGATGTCGTTCGACCCCTCAAGCACAAGCACCACGTAGAACGCGATAAGCGCAACGCCGATGCCGGTGCGAACGGGCACGTTGCGCGGGCGGTCAAGGATGTGACGCTCGCCGCGATCGCCTGTTGCCCACTTCTCGATCCACGGGTACAGCGCGAGGAAGCCGAAGAACAATCCCGGCAGAATGACGGCCGGAATCAAGATGTTGAGCGACAGCGTGTAACCGCCGATCACGTACTCAACGTTGCCCGGCATCACGCGTAGCGCACCGTCAATAAACAGCATGTACCAGTCGGGCTGCGTTCCAGCAGACACGGGGGACGGGTCGTACGGACCGTAGTTCCACACCGCATTGATCTGCAACGTGGCGCCGAGAGCGGCAATGACGCCAAACACGACGAAGAAGAAGCCGCCAGCCTTGGCCGTGTACACGGGGAACAGGGGCAAGCCGACGACGTTCTTGTTGGTACGGCCCGGTCCCGGGTACTGCGTGTGCTTTTGCAGGAACACCAGGAACAGGTGGACGGCAATAAGCCCAAGGATGAGCGCTGGAATCAACAGCACATGCGCGGTGAACATGCGTGGAATGAGCTGTTCACCAGGGAACTCGCCGCCGAACAACCAGTATGAGATGTACGAGCCGAGGAACGGGATCGACTTGATGACACCGTCGATAATGCGCAGACCGTTACCCGAGAGCACGTCATCGGGCAGTGAGTAGCCGGTGAAGCCCGCTGCAAGAGACAGGATCATCAGCGTGAAGCCAATGAGCCAGTTGATCTCGCGGGGCTTACGGAATGCACCCGTGAAGAAGATGCGGGCCATGTGCGTGACGATCGACGCCGTGAAGATGAGCGCTGCCCAGTGGTGAATCTGGCGCATGAGGAGTCCGCCAGGGACTTCGAACGACATGTAGAGAGTCGACTCGAAGGCCTTTGACATTTCCTGGCCCTGGAACTGGGGCAACTTGCCGTCATACGTGACGATGTCCATCGACGGCACAAAGAACGCGGTCAGGATGACACCCGACAGCAAGAGGACGATGAACGAGTAAAGCGCGACCTCGCCGAGCATGAATGACCAGTGGTCGGGGAAGATCTTGCGCGCAATGAACTTGGTGAACGCACCAATCGAGGTGCGCTCATCTGCCCAGTTCGCAGTCGCGCCGGCGGCGCGGTTCAAACGACTTGACGAGGGTGCGGGTTTCACATCGGTCACTTCACGCGCTCCCAGAAGCTCGGGCCAACGGGCTCATGGAAGTCGCTCTGGGCCACGATGTAGCCCTCGTCGTCCACGGCAATCGGCAACTGCGGCAAAGGACGCTTCGCTGGCCCGAAGACCACCTTCGCGCCGTCGGATACGTCAAACGTCGACTGGTGGCATGGGCACAGCAGGTGATGAGTCTGCTGTTCATACAGCGCGACGGGGCATCCCACGTGGGTGCAAATCTTGGAATACGCAACGATGCCGTCGAAAGACCACGATTCGCGACCAGGCACATGCTTGATGTCACGCGGGTCGAGACGAACCAAGAGGACAACCGCCTTGGCCTTCTCCTCGATCTTGTGGTGCTCGAGTTCGTTGAGGCCGTCAGGAATCACGTGGAAGACCGAGCCGATCGTCACATCGGACGCCTTGATGAGCGTGCCGTCGGGATCTTTGGCGAGACGGGTGCCTTCACGCCACATCGTGTGGCGGAACTTCGATGTGTTCCAGTCGCCACCCATGTTGCCGATGGCGGGAACCAGAACGGATAGGGGAGCGATAGCAAGTGCCGTGATAAGCGAGCCCTTGAGCAGGCCGCGACGGCCAACGCCAACCCCGGAGTCCTTCGCTCCCTCCGTGAGGTTCTCGATCGCACCGGCACGGGCTTCGTCCGAGGACCTCATGTCGTGACGTTCTTCAACCATCTCGTGGTCGCGCATCAAGGTCTTAGCCCAGTGGATTGCACCGGTGCCAATACCGAGCATGGCGAACGTAAGACCGAGACCAATGAAGAGCGTGCTGCGCTGAGTACCAGCGATGTTGTCAGCACCGACGTCAATCGTGGCCCAGGCCCAGATAGCGAGGACGGTACCGAGGACGGAGATGCCGAACAGCACCGCGACCTGACGCTCAGCGCGCTTCGCGGCCTTGGGGTCGACATCAGCACGGCGAGGACGGTGATGCTCCGGAAGGCCGGGGTCCGTGAATTCCTCGTGCACCGTCTCGTTCGCGTGCGGGGCGTTCTCGATGCTCATGAAGAACGGACTCCAATCCAGACGGTGAAACCGACGATGATGCCCATGCCGAGCAACCATGCCCACAAGCCTTCGGCGACCGGCCCAATCGAGCCAAGTGACATACCGCCGGGTGCGGTTCCACGCTGCTCTTCAAGGAAGGCGATGATGTCGCGCTTGTCCTCGGGGGTGAGATTCGCGTCGTTGAAGACGGGCATTGACTGCGGTCCAGTCAGCATCGCTTCGTAAATGTGCGTGGGGGTGGTCTCCCACAACGCGGGTGCGTACTTGCCCTGGGTGAGGGCACCGCCGCCACCAATCGAGCCGTGGCACATCGCACAGTTGGTGCGGAACAGGTTCATCCCTTGTGCAGGATCACCTTGGGACGGGTCGACGGTCTCGGCCGCAGGAATCGCGGGTCCGGGCGCCAAAGATGCGACGTAGGCGGACAGCTGGCTGATCTGCTCGGCATTGAACTGAACGGTCTTCGCGATGGCCTGAGGACCGGAGGACTGCATCGGCATCCGGCCGGTGCCCACCTGGAAGTCGACGGACGCAGCGCCAACGCCGATGAGGGACGGAGCAACGCCGTCCTGACCCTGAGCATTCATTCCGTGGCACGTTGCGCAGTTCGAGGCGAAGAGCTTTTGTCCCTCTTCGATGTCGTTCGCCGTCACCTCGGTCGCGGTGGCGGTTTCCGAACGAGCGATCGATGCGGCGATCGTGATCCCTGCGAGCAGGACGAAGAGCAGCACCAGCGGCGCTGCACGGTGGTAGCGGTTCAGAGCGAGGCGTCGCATGGAGTTCCTACCTCAAGCCGTAGATGACGATGAACAAGGCGACCCACACCACGTCGACAAAGTGCCAGTAGTACGACACGACGATGGCAGTGGTGGCCTCATGGGTGCCGAACTTCTTCGCCACGAAAGAGCGGCCGAGGACGAACAGCATGGCAATCAAGCCACCGAGCACGTGGAGACCGTGGAAGCCTGTTGCCAAGTAGAAAGCGGAGCCATAAGGCGACGACGAGATGGTGAGTCCGTGCTGGACGAGTTCCGCATACTCAAATACCTGGCCAGCAATAAAGATCGAGCCCATGATGTACGTGAGGACAAACCACTCGTGCATGCCCCAGGTGCGGAAATTCCACAACGGTCCAGTGCGCCGACGCTGGTAACGCTCTGCGGCCCACACGCCAGCCTGTGCCGTAAAGGACGACGCAACCAGCACTGATGTGTTGACAAGAGCGAAGGGAACATTGAGGAGCGGCACGTTTGCGGCCCATTCCGCCGACGCCTCGCCGCGGAGCGTGAAGTACATCGCGAAGAGACCCGCGAAGAACATCAGCTCAGAACTCAGCCAGACTATGGTCCCGACCGCCACTTGATTCGGTCGAGTAGCGTGGATGGGGGAAGGCATCGCCGCTGGTGCATGGGACATGCTCCACATTATGCCTGTCTTTCACGCGCGCGTCTGCCAGGTCCTAGACGATCGGCGCGGCGCACTCGGACTTGGCCGCTAGGTCGCAGGGATGACGTGCCAGAATGGGACCCATGAGCGACATCCAAGGCCGCACTGAATCGTCGGCAGCCATCTCGATTCTTGTCTACAGCGATGACGCGAACACGCGTGACAAGGTGCGGATGGCCGTGGGACCTCGCATCGGCAATCGCGACGTCGTGTGGACCGAGACCGCCACCCACGAGGCGACGATCATGCACGCTGATGCCGATCGCTTTGATCTGCTCATTCTCGATGGTGAGGCCGCGAAGTCAGGCGGCATGGGGATTGCGCGGCAGCTGAAGCACGAGCTCTACGAGTGCCCTCCGGTTCTGCTGCTCGTTGGCCGCGTGGGTGACGCTTGGCTTGCCACCTGGTCGGAAGCGGAAGCCGCGGTCGCGCATCCGCTTGACCCGTTCGAGGTGAAAGCAGCAGTGGACGCCTTCTTTGTTGACACGCCTGCCTCGGCATAGTCCCGTTTCCCGCATCACGCTCTCACGCTAGGAACTCCTTATGGCAACGTGGCCCGACATCCTCACTCGCCTCTCGCTTGATGAGGACCTTGACTCGGCAGACACCGCGTGGATGCTTGGAGAGGTTTTCGAAGGACGAGCCACAGACGCACAGCTCGGTGCTTTCTTGATGGGGATGCAGACGAAGGGAGCCACGGCTCTCGAGGTCAAAGGCATGGTCGACACGATGCTCTCCCACGCGCAACGTATCGAGGTCAAAGGTCGCAATGTCGACATCGTTGGCACTGGCGGCGATCGTGCAAACACGGTGAACATCTCCACGATGGCGGCGATTGTGATCGCCGGTACGGGCGTTGGCGTGGTGAAGCATGGGTCGCGGGCGGCATCATCCACCACCGGATCATCGGATGTGCTTGCGGCGTTAGGTGTGAGCCTCGAGGTGCCAGTCGACAAGGTGCCGCTCATCTTGGACGAGGTCGGTATCACCTTCTGTTTTGCCCCGGCGTTCCACCCAGCCATGCGTTTCGCCGCCGGTGTCCGGAAGGAAATTGGCATTCCCACGGTCTTCAACGTCTTAGGACCTCTCACAAACCCCGCCCAGCCCGATGTCAGTGTCATTGGGTGTGCGCCTCTGCCACTTGCCTCGGTGATCGCAGAGGTCTTGGCGTTGCGCGGCCGCAACGGCATCGTTTTTCGAAACGACGACGGCTTGGACGAGTTTGCCGCGACGGACACGACGACCGTGTGGGAGATCCGCGACGGCGAAGTTGACCGCATTCGTATCGACGCGGTCGAGGACCTCGGTCTTCACCACATCACGCTCGACGCTTTGCGCGGCGGAGAGTCAAATGAGAACGCGGCTGTCGTGCGCTCGGTTCTCGCGGGCGAGAGTGGGCCCGTAAGAGAGACCGTCATTGCGAATGCCGCATTGGCGCTTGCGGCCGAAGGGAGCCTGCCCGGCACCGCCGAGGGCACTCTCGTCGAACGCATCCGGGCCGGAATGGTCGCGGCAGCTCAGGCCATCGACAGCGGAGCGGCTGAGGCGACGCTGCAACGTTGGGCGGCTGCGACGCGCGCTGCGCTGTGACCTGACGCGGGCCGCGTGGCTCATGCGTCCTTGACGGTTCACAGAGTTTTCGACAACGAAAAGCCTTGACGCTTGTCGTAGCCGCTCGGTAGCGTCGCCGCATCGAAAACGTTATCGGTTGCACAATGGGCTTCCCTTCCTGCTCACCGCAACCACGCTTTCGGTTGCCACGATGTGCCGCGCCGACGCGGAGATGTGCGTTGGTGCTCGCGCCGCCGCTGCGGAGCCGGCAGGCGCGACCGGTGACGCGGGGCCTGCGTCCAGTAGGTCCCGCGCACCGGGGTGGGGGATGGCGTTGAGCTTTACCCGCGGTGGCCGAAGTGGCCGCGCAACTCTTGATCCGCTCGTCTCGCGTCGATCCATTCGCCAAAACGTGCCGCGCCGGTGACAGGACTCGACCATTCACCGTCAATCATGACGATTCGAGTACCGGGCGTTTCGAGCCAGGTCGCGATCATCTCCCGTTCCTCCACGGTCGCCTGGGGCATCTCCTCGTTCCATTCGCTCCGTAGACGGGAGGCCGCACTCCACACGCCTTCGCTCACGCGCGCGCTTCCCATCAGCACTCCGTCGACCACAGACACCACGTCGAAGGCATAACCATTGCGACGTGCGGCAACTAAACGGACGCCAGACAAGGCGTGAATGCGTTGAGAACGCATCGCACCGTGAAGGAGAGCAGCAACGCCATCGCGCATGCGAGCGGCACGTTCGTACTCAAGTTTCTCTGCGTATACCTCGATTGCATCGCGGATCACGCTGATGACGGGTGATGCGTCACGAGTCAATGCGTCCCTTGCTCGTTCAACCGTTTCGTCATAGCGAGCTGATGGCCCATCGACGCACGGGGCCGCGCATTGATCAAGATCCTTAAGGAGGCATGCGCGGGCACCTGGACGTGGCTTGATGGGCAAACGCGTGGTGCAGGTGCGTAGGCCAAGTGCGGTTTGCAGTACCTCGATTGCATCGTGTGCTCCGCTCGCACCTGGCATCGGGCCGATGAGCGCTCCGCGTCCATCGCTGCTTCGCCGTATCTGAAGCCGCGGGTAGCGTTCTGTGCTCAGTGCAAGCCATACGGTGCGTTCTGGCCGAGCGGATCTGCGGTTATAGCGCGGTCGATACCGGTCGATCATGCGCACCTCAAGAACCCGTGCCTCGAGTTCGGTCGCGCACGTATGGGCGTCGACCTCGACTGCAAGCTCAAGCATTTCTCGCATCGACCGGCGCTGTTCTCCGCGTGTGAAGTACGACTTGACGCGAGACCGGAGATTCTTCGATGTGCCGACATAGAGATGCTCACCGCGTGGGCCCCGGAACACGTACACACCAGGGGTCGACGGCAAGCGATCCGCCATTTGGGCCTTCATGCGCAACTTGTCAGGTACCGGATTGCGTAACGCGTCTAGATCTTCACGATGAGTAATTCCAAAGCGCGCAAGACGTTCGAGCATCCCGTGAAGAATGTGCGCGGTGGCACGCGCATCGTCCAACGCGCGGTGATTCGGTGTCGTGGGACTTGCAAAGACTCGTGCAAGTGTCGAGAGCTTCTTGTTCGGAGCCTCTTCCTTAGTGGTAGCCCGCCGTGCAAGCGTCACGGTGTCCACCACCTCGTTGCCCGGCCAGCGATATCCATGAGCGCGGCATGCGGCTTTGAGAAAGCCCACATCGAAGCGCGCGTTGTGCGCCACCAGTACAGCGTCACCAAGGAATTCGAGGAAGCTCGGCAGCACGGCTTCAATACGCGGAGCTGCAACCACCATCGCATCTGTGATGCCGGTGAGGGCGACGATCATCGGCGGGATCGGGCCACCCGGGTCGACAAGCGTGTGGAACTCACCGATCACCTCACCGCCGCAAGTCTTCACCGCACCAATCTCGGTGATGTGACACGTAGCGGCGGAGGCCCCCGTGGTCTCGAGGTCGACGATGACGAATGTCGTCTCATGGAGAGGTTCCCCGATGTCGTCCAAACCCAGTTGAACCCCGGTGAGCCCGGGGGAGATATCGGGGGAGGAGTGGACCATGTTGTGAACGTTACGTGAGGCGTCCGACACGGGGGTTCTGGGCGCCGTGTCAGTGCCTCTCGTTAGCGTCATCGGTATGAAGATCGATTGCGCAACATGCACAGTACGCGGCCCTGCGTGCGGCGACTGCGTCGTGAGCTTCTTGACGATCCCGGTACGTGCCGGCCTCGTGGAAGTATCCGACGAGCAAGCCTTAGCGATTTCGGCAATGGTGGACGGTGGTCTCGTCCCCCCACTACGCCTCGTCGCGCCTGAAGAACGGGCGTCCTAGGGTCAGCCACCGCACATCTGCGGTGGCTGACGTGCTCAATGCCTTAGGCGTCGCCGTTGTACAGGCTTTCAATGTGATCCCCGTAGCTCGCCATCACACGATCGCGCTTGACCTTGAGCGACGGGGTAAGGAAGCCATTGGCAACCGTGAAGTCCTCGGGAACGATCGAGTACTTGCGGATCGACTCGGCCCGTGAAACGGCACTATTCGCGCGCTCGACCGCCCGGTCAAGGTGTTCGCGCACCATTGGGTCCTGAGCGGCTTCGGCGACTGTCATCTCAGGCTTGCCTTTGCCATGAAGCCAGCCGGGGAGCGCTTCTGCATCGAGCGTGATGAGCGCCGCGATGTAGGGCTTGCCGTCGCCAACAACAACGCATTGGGAAATGAGGGGATAGGCACGCAGGCGATCCTCGAGCACGGCTGGGGCGACGTTCTTGCCGCCCGCTGTCACGATGATCTCCTTCTTGCGACCCGTGATCGTCAGGTACCCGTCCTCGTCAACCGTGCCAATGTCGCCCGTGGAGAACCAGCCGTCGTTGAACGCCTCTGCTGTCGCGTCGGGGTTGTGGTGGTAGCCCGAGAACAACTGATCGCCGCGCATGAGAATCTCGCCGTCATCAGCGATCTTCACCTCAAGGCCAGGCAAGGGCGTGCCAACCGTGCCGATCTTCGACAGGGCGGGGCGATTCACCGTGCACGCGGCGTTGTTCTCGGTCAGCCCATAGCCTTCGAGCACCGTGAGGCCAAGTCCGCGATAGAAGTGACCGAGACGCTCGCCGAGAGGCGCGGAGCCCGAGATTGCCCACCGAGCACGCCCGCCGAGCACCGCGGAAATCTTCTTGAGAACGAGCGCACGTGCAACGCGGTACCGCATCGCGAGCAGCGGCGACACGTGTCCTTTCTCGTCAAGAGCCTTCGAGTAGTCAATTGCCTGCTTCGCAGCCCAGCGGAAGATCTTCACCTTGCCCGCAGCAGCAGCCTTCTGTTCTGCGGAGTTGTAGACCTTCTCAAACACGCGCGGCACCGCAAGCACCAAGGTCGGCTTGAAGGTGCCGAGGTAGGGAACGAGTTTCGTCGTGTCGGGACAGAACCCAACGATCGTGCCGGACGCGATGAGGGCCACCTCCACGAGCCGCGCGAGCGAGTGCGCGAGAGTGAGGAACAACACCGTCGATGCACCGGGCTCAAAGAGGATCTCGTGCAACTCGTCTTGAATGCCGCTCACGTGGCGCGTGTAAGAAAACTGTGTGAGTCGCACACCCTTGGGCCGTCCGGTTGTCCCGGACGTGTAGATGATCGTCGCGAGGTCGTCGTGACCTGGCGCTGTACGACGTTGGGCGAGCGTTTCGTCCGACACGCGGGCGCCGTCGCTCACGAGGACGTCGAGCGCGCCGTTATCGATGACCTCGATTGCTGTGAGGGGAGATTCAGAATCCGATGCGACCTCCCGAGCGAGAGCTGCGTGAGCTTCTGTCTCGACAAAGATCGTGTGAATGTCAGCGTCGGACGTGATCCAGTCAATCTGAGAAGCCGACGACGTGTCGTAAATGGGCACCGGAAGCGCACCAGTGGACCAAATGGCGAGGTCGAGCACCGACCATTCGAAACGCGTGCGGCACATGATGCCAACGGCTTGGCCCGGCTCGATACCTCGTGCGATGAGGCCCTTCGCGACGGCCTCTACGCGTGACTGGAACTCCGCCGCCGTCACATCAATCCAATTGTCATTCTCATCCGTGAAACGGGCGACAACCTTGCTCGGGTCGAGTGCCCATCTTGCGTAGATGAGCTCCATGATGTTGCGTGCATAGGACGATGTCACGGCTGCCTCCATTGGCATGGGGTGAGGTTGAGGTCACGATACCCTCGTCCAAGACGTTTTCCATCAATTTTCGTAAGGGGCAGCAGTGGACGCCGTTGGAGTGGACATCGGGGGCACCAAGATCGCCGTCGGTGTGGTCGACCCGTCTGGTCGGATTCTCACCCAGGTGCGCCGCCCCACGCGGCCAGACGACCCCGCAAGCATTGATGCAGCAATTGCCGACGCTGTTGCCGAGGTTGCGGGCGAGTACGAGATCGGCGCGATTGGGCTCGCGGCAGCGGGCTTCGCGAGTTCCGACCGTAACCACATGACATTTGCCCCGAATATCGCGTGGCGGGAGTATCCGCTTGGCGACAAGGTGAGAGCGCTCTCGGGTCATGGCGACGTGGTGGTCGTGGTGGAGAACGACGCGAACGCTGCCGGTTGGGCTGAGTATGCATACGGGGCCGGTAAAGGTAGCCGCACGATGGTGATGCTGACGATTGGCACGGGCCTTGGTTCGGCCATCGTCGTTGACGGTGAATTGGTGCGGGGTGCTTACGGTTTCGCTGCCGAGTTGGGGCACCTTCGCATGGTCCCCGGCGGTGAGCTGTGCGGATGCGGCCTCCAGGGATGCTGGGAGCAGTACGCATCGGGCTCGGCACTCACCCGCGAGGCGCGCCGAGCAGTGATCGCGGATCCGAGCCGCGGCGGCGCACTGATCGAACTTGCGGCGCGTGATGGCGGTGAGGTGACGGGACCCCACGTGACCGAGGCGGCGCTGTCGGGCGACCCGTTGTCGATCGAATTGCTCGCCGAACTCGGCCGGTGGATTGGCGAGGGTTGCGCGCAGATGTCAGCGGTGCTCGATCCTGAGATTTTTGTCATCGGAGGCGGAGTGATCGCGGCGGGCGATCTCATTCTTGAGCCTGCCCGGGCCGCCTTCGTAGAAAACTTGACCGCGCGCGGGCACCGGCCCGTGGTGCCGATCGTTGCAGCTGATATGGGTAATGACGCGGGCATTGTGGGCGCAGCAGCTCTCGCTCGTGAAGCGGTCCCGCTCGGCACGATCCCGTCGTAGCCTGGTACCGAGGAGACGCATGTACTACACACTGTTCAAGCACGTCCTGCTCGGCCCCGGACTCAAGGTGTACTACCACCCCTGGGTGGAAGGTGCTGAGAACGTGCCGGAAACGGGCGGCGCCATCTTGGCGTCGAACCACTTGTCGTTTTCGGACTCCGTGTTCTTGCCACTTGTGCTGAAGCGAAAAGTTGTCTTCCTAGGTAAGTCCGAATACTTCACGGGCAAGGGTGTCAAGGGAGCCGCAACGCGCGCGTTCATGCAGGGCGTCGGCACCATTCCTGTGCACCGCGGCGGCGGCCGCGCTTCCGAAGCAGCCTTGCGTACGGGTCTGCAGGTGCTTGGCGGCGGTGAACTCCTCGGCATTTATCCGGAAGGCACGCGCAGCCCAGATGGTCGCCTCTATCGGGGCAAGACAGGTGTTGCCCGCCTTGCAATTGAGGCAGGCGTCCCGATCATTCCGGTGGCGATGATCGGTACCGACGTTGCTCAACCGGTGGGTAAGAAGGTCCCGTCGCGGACGGATATTGGCGTCCGCATCGGCGAGCCCATTCACATTTCGTCTTATCAAGGCAGGCAAGAAGACCGTGACGCCTTGCGCGAACTGACTGACCGGGTGATGAAGGCGATTCAGGAACTGTCGGGCCAGGAATACTCGGACCGCGACAGTGCGCAATACAAGCGTGAGCTCGAACGCCTCAAGCGCTCAGGCGCCCCCACGGACGCGGCCGACGCGGACTAGACGGAGGCGCGTAGCGCTCAGTTGTCATTGACGGGACCTGCGGCGTCCAGCGCACGCGGGCCCACCCCTAGAATGAGCGGGAAACTTCTCACCTGAAAGGCCTTACGCATGTCTGTTCGTCGCGTTGCCCTCCTCACCGCCGGTGGCTTTGCCCCCTGCCTGTCGTCTGCTGTTGGCGGACTGATCGGGCGGTACACCGAGATCGCTCCCGAGGTGGAGATCATCGCTTATGAGCACGGCTACTGGGGCCTGCTGCTCGGCAAGAAGATCGAGATCACGGACGCAGTGCGTGAAAAGGCTGGCATTCTCCATGACTTCGGTGGCTCGCCGATCGGCAACTCACGCGTCAAGTTGACGAACGTTGCCGACTGCGTGAAGCGCGGGCTCGTCAAGGAAGGTCAAGACCCCTTGCACGTTGCGGCGGAGCAACTGAAGGCGGATGGAGTCGATGTACTCCACACCATCGGTGGTGACGACACGAACACGACCGCTGCCGATCTCGCTGCCTACCTTCACGAAAATGGTTACGAGCTCACGGTTGTTGGGCTTCCGAAGACCATCGACAACGACGTGGTGCCGATTCAGCAGTCTCTCGGCGCCTGGTCGGCTGCTGAGCAGGCCTCGGTGTTTGCGCAGAACATTGTGGGCGAACACCGTTCGGGCCCCCGCATGCTCATCGTTCACGAAGTGATGGGCCGCGCGTGCGGTTGGCTCACCGCCGCTTCCGCGTTGAAGTACCGCGAGTGGCTTGGCACTCAGGAGTGGGTGCCGGAGATTGGCCTCAGCAAGGAGCGTTGGGACATCCACGCGGTGTACGTTCCCGAGGCTCCCATCGACCTTGACGCTGAGGCGACGCGCCTCAAGGGTGTGATGGACTCGATCGGCAACGTCAACATCTTCCTCAGTGAGGGTGCTGGTGTGCCCGAGATCATCAAGGAGATCGAGGCATCGGGCGGCACTGTCGAGCGTGACCCCTTTGGCCACGTGAAGCTTGACACGATCAACCCCGGCAACTGGTTCGCGAAGCAGTTTGCAGAGCGGCTCGGCGCGGAGAAGGTGATGGTCCAGAAGTCGGGCTACTTCTCGCGCTCGGCCAAGGCAAATGCGCAGGACCTCCGCCTCATCAAGTCGATGACGGACTACGCGGTGGATTCGGCGTTGCGCGGCGTCTCGGGCGTGGTGGGTCACGATGAGGAAGACGGCGGCCGCCTCAAGGCAATCGAGTTCCCGCGCATCGCGGGTCACAAGCCCTTCGACGTGACCACCCCGTGGTTCACGGAGATGGTGGCCGACATCGGTCAGTCATGAAGACAACCGATGAGGCCCTTGCGCGCCTAGGCGTCGACGACTACCTCCAGCACGAAGCTCTTCAGCAGCCCGAGTGGCCCGATGTTGCGGCGCTTGAACGTGCGACGCAGCGTCTTAAGAAGGTGCCGCCACTCGTTTTCGCGGGTGAAGCCGATGTGTTGCGAAGCCACTTGGCGGCTGCCGGTCGGGGCGATGCCTTTGTCTTGCAAGGCGGCGACTGCGCGGAGATCTTCTCGGACGCAACGGCTGACCGCATTCGCAACAAGATCAAGACCATTCTGCAAATGGCCGTCGTCCTCACGTACGGCGCTTCGACACCGGTCGTCAAGATCGGTCGCATGGCCGGTCAATATGCGAAGCCTCGTTCCTCGGCTCACGAGACACGCGATGGGGTGACGTTGCCCGTCTACCGCGGCGACATCGTCAATTCATACGCGTTCACCGAAGAGGCGCGCACGCCGGATCCTGAACGGCTGATCGAGGCGTACCACGTCTCCGCTTCCACGCTTAATCTCATTCGTGCGTTCACCACTGGTGGTTTCGCAGACTTGCGTCGCGTGCACCAGTGGAACCGTGGTTTCGCGGCAAGCCCCGCGTACGCGGCGTACGACGAGATGGCAGGGGAGATCGACCGCGCAGTGCGCTTCATGGAAGCGGCTGGCGGCGACTTTGAGGCGCTCAAGACTGTTGAGTTCTTCTCGAGTCACGAGGCCCTCCTTCTCGATTACGAGCGCGCGCTTACGCGTATCGACTCTCGCTCCGGCTTGCCGTACGACTGCTCTGGACACTTCTTGTGGATCGGGGAGCGGACGCGGCAGCTCGATGGCGCTCACGTCGAATTCTTGTCAAAGATCCACAACCCGTTGGGTGTGAAGCTGGGACCCACGACGTCGGCTGCAGACGCGATCGCGCTTGCCGAGAAGCTCAACCCCGACAACGTTGAGGGGCGTCTCACGTTCATCTCGCGCATGGGGGCAGGCAAGGTCCGCGATGTGTTGCCGGACATCGTCGACGGTGTTCGTAACGCAGGCGTCAATGTCACGTGGCTCACGGACCCAATGCACGGCAACACCTTTACGTCGGAGTCCGGCTACAAGACGCGTCGCTTTGAAACGATCCTCGATGAGGTCAAGGGCTTCTTTGAGGTCCACCATTCACTCGGCACCGTTCCTGGTGGTCTCCACGTTGAGCTCACGGGCGACGATGTCACTGAGGTGATGGGTGGTACCGCGGAGATCGCGGACGAGGGCCTCGCGATGCGTTACGAGACCCGGGTAGACCCGCGACTCAACCACGACCAGTCGCTCGAAATGGCGTTCCTTGTGGCAGAACTTCTCAAGCAGCGTGCTCAACCGCCGCTTGAGGATCTTGCTTTCGACGACTAATTCCGAGCCCGCGCCCTATTTGCGGAAGCAGGTCATTGACACGGTTGTGCCCATCTCGACCTGTTCGCCACCTTGTGGATCTTGGCTGAGGATCTGAGCGTCGTCATCGCAAGCTCCTCCACCGATTGCAGGGCGGAACTTCGGCTCAAGGCCAAGCGCAATGGCGTCCGCACGCGCTTCGGCCACCGTGTCGAGCAAGAACTGCGGCACCGTGACGATCGGTTTACCAATTGACACCCAAATCGTCACGGTCGCGGTACGGGTAGTGCCGTCACCCGGAGCGGGATCTGTTTGATAGACCTCGCCGCGCTCGACGTCGGCCGAGCGACCGCTCTCGACAATGACATTGAGCTTGTACTCGTCGAGAACTGCGCGTGCCTCGGACTCGGTGTTGCCAATGACGTCCGGCATCGTGATTGGCTGTGGTCCATCGGAGATGACGAGATTGATGGCGGAATCGTGGCGCACCGACGCATCAGCCGCGGGGTCTGTCGACAACACCTCACCTACAGGCGCGACATCGGAATAGACCCGTTCTTTGGTGCCGATCGCAAAGCCAGCGTCTTCCAGCATCTTGATGGCGTCCTCTTCAAGGACGCCCGTCACTGAGGGCACGACGCTCATGCGTGGCCCCTTCGAAATGATGAGATTGACGTCGCCGCCCTTGAGAATCTGTGATTGAGCGTCGGGGTCCGTGCGGATGGCAATGTCCTCAGGAACGGTGTCCGAATACTCCGAGAGGACATTGACGCTGAGTCCGGCCTGTTCGAGAATCAGCCGGGCAGAAGCGGTGCTTTCGCCCGCGACCGGTGGCACTGTCGTGTACGCGCCCGGGCCCTGAGTGTTGTACCACCAGCCGACGAAGGCGGCGATCACCAACAGTGCGCCCAGAACGGCGCCGATCCAGAGGCCGATACGACGCCTCTCCTTGACCGGCTCGAGCGCTTCTGGATCGTCCTCAAGCACAATCTCGGCTTCGACGGGGATGAAGCCACTCTCACCAAGACCGATCGGGAGGGCGATTGTCGAACTCGTCGGCATGGCGTCAATGACGTCCGTCTTATCCGATGCGAGAGGGATCTGTCCCGATGGTGGCTCCGCGCGTCGGTCGAGAGTCGGGTCGTCAATCATCGCGCGTGTCTGGCGGAGCATGCTGAGGGCCATGGTGGCGTCGGACGGTCGGGCCACGGGCTGGCGTGCAGTGAGCCGGGCAACAAGCTCGTCAATCTCAGCAGGCAGCCATGTGACAAAAGTCGACGGTGCCGGAACGTCTTCGTGCACGTGTCGTGCCGCGACGTCGATGGCCGAGGAACCGGTAAACGGCTGCCGGCCGGTCAACATCTCAAAAAGGAGAACGCCCACGGCGTAGATGTCAGAGCGTGAATCGGCATCCCCGTTTTGCACAAGCTCAGGCGCGAGATACGCGACCGTACCGAGAAGAGTGCCGGTTGACGTCGAGGTCACCTCGGTCACCGCCCGCGCCAAACCAAAGTCTGCCAAACGCGGACGCTTGTCCTCGTCGAGCAGGACGTTTTCGGGTTTCACGTCGCGGTGAACAAGGTTCTGACGGTGGGCAGCGGCGAGAGCGTCGAGAACCGACTCAGTGAACGAGAGTGCTTCGCCAACGGGAAGCGTGCCTTCGCGATTGAGGTACGCCCGGAGGTTGCCGCCGTCGACGTACTCCATCGTGAGATACGAGATCTCGCCGTCGGTGCCTTGGTCATAGACCCGCACCATGCCGGGGTGGGTGAGTCGAGCCGCGGCCTTTGCTTCTCGACGGAACCGGGAAGCAAACTCGTGACGTTCGGATTCAGACCCGAGCGTCGTGTGCATCACCTTGACTGCGACTTGGCGCTCGAGCCTGCGATCAAAGGCGACATAGACCGTTGCCATGCCACCGGCGGCGATGCGTTCGCGCACCTCATAGCGACCGTCGATCAGACGGCCCAATAGGGGATCGGTGAGCGTCTCGGCCACCCTCACATCATAGGTGGCGGGTTGAGCCGACAGCGGCGGCCCCACGCCGGAGCGCATCTACTCGAAACGGCCCACGAGGGCAAGCACTGAATCGACGTACTGGACGGTGTCGTCGTTCATCCCTCGAGTCCGAACCGAGCGTTCGCCCTGGTAATAGCTTGCAATGGCCGTCTCGAGGTCGTTGCGCTCGAGTAAGTGGCGCAAGATCGCCACCCCCGCTTCGACGTTGTCGTGTGCGTCCAGGAGGTTGAGGTCACGGCCCACCATGCCGGACGCCCACTCTCCAGAGGTGGGAATCACCTGCATGCACCCAATGGCGTTGGCAGGGGAGACGGCCCGCTGATTGAAGCCCGACTCCTGGTACGCAACGGCTTGGGCAAGAGCGGGGTCCACGCCCATCGTATGTGCCGTGTCGATGACGAGTTGCTGCATTTCGTCGCGAGAGGGCACGTCCATCGCATCAAGAACTGCCTTGTTCTCGTTTGCCGCTGCGACGACGTCTGCGGGATATGTGCGCCCGAGGAAGGTGTCGCCGACGAGTCCGGTTGCCTGTCCGGGGACAAGAATGCGCTGGCCGATGCGGATGAGGGACGGGTTTGCAAGGGAGTTGAGCGCGACGAGCGCATCGACGGTGGTGCCGTGCTGCTTCGCGAGGTCCCACAGCGTGTCGCCGGCCTTGACCGTGTGATGCGTGGTCGACGTCGACGTTGAAGGCGCCGGTGTGGAGGCCGCCGGCGCGGGGATCGTCAACCGTGCACCGATGCGAATAAGAGACGGGTTGGCGAGCCCGTTTGCTGAAGCGATTGCATCGACACTCACACCGTGGCGCTGGGCAAGGTCCCACACCGTGTCGCCAGGCTGGACGACGTAGTCTCCGGCGTGTGCCGGGGCGGCAAGCAGCGTCAACGAGATCCCCGCGACAGTTGCCGTGACAATGCGCACAACGCGCGTATGGCGATTCATATCTGCACCTCTCAGCCTGTGGCAGGTGGTCACAAAGGGACGCATGTGACAAATGGGACTAAAGAGACTTTATGTCCGGACCGGCCGGAGCACAACTGGAAGAGCGGTCGATAGGCTGGCGCCGTGAACGACTGGATGACTGTGCCTGAATACGCCGAGGCTCTCGATATCTCGATTTCCCAGGTCCGCGAGTTGCTGCGTGAACGTCATCTCGTGGCGGCGCGGCGCGGCGACAACAATGCGTTGTATCTTCCGGCTGGACAACTCATCGACGGTGACGACGGGCCCGAGGTGTTGTCAACAGTTCGCGGCACGATCATCGTGCTTGCTGACGCCGGGCTGTCGGATGACGAAATTGCCGAATGGCTTGTCGCGCATAACGAAGAACTGGGGGAGAGCCCAATCACGGCTCTCCGCAACGGCAAGCGCGCTCCAGTGCGGCGCGCGGCTCAGACCCTTTTCTAGATCCGCT
>JAEYUX010000088.1 GCA_023432235.1 Actinomycetes bacterium | reverse complement strand
CACGCGCGGGAGGCGTAGATACCAGGGCTGAGATCATCGCGGCCGCTGGCAACGTTTTTGTCCGTGAGGGATACGAGCGTGGTTCGGTGCGCGCAGTCGCGCGGGAGGCGGGTGTAGATCCCGCTCTGGTCCGCCATTACTTCGCATCGAAGCAAGAACTTTTTGTTGAGGCGATGCGCCCGCCGGTGGACCTCGATATCCATGTCGACACACTCGCGGATGGCGATCCGGAACGTGTCGGGGAACGCGTCATGGCGTTTTTCGCGGAGGCATGGTCACACCCGGACCAAGGGCCACGGGTGATCGCGCTCATGCGCGCCGCGTTGGAGCATCCTGAGGTTGCCGAGTTTGTGCACCAGGTCATCATCGAAGGCGTGATCGAGAAGGTCGCGCGGCGGGTGGGGGCTGCTGATCCGGTCCAGGCAGCGGCCACCGCGGCCAGCCAAGTGTTCGGTCTCGCGATGATTCGCTACGTTGCGGCGCTTGAGCCGCTTGCTTCTGAGCCTCTTGACTCGCTGGTTGCCCGGTATGGGCCGATTGTCACGCGGCTGCTCCGGGAAGGTGCGGACGCGCGGTGATTTACCACTAGCGGCCGACGCTTGGGCTGGGCCAAGAGGTGATCGACCACTGTGGTTGACACGGCGAGGGGATAGGCGGATGATTCCTCACATGGGGAATATGGCAAGCGATGCGGCGATATCGATTCGCGACCTTCACGTGGTGCGCGGCGGCACAGTCGTGTTGCCTCGCATCAACCTTGATGTGCCGCGCGGCGCGATTGTCGGCCTGCTTGGACCATCCGGCGGCGGAAAGACAACGCTCATGCGCGCGATCGTCGGCGCGCAGATCGTCGCCTCGGGCACCGTTGACGTGGTGGGCCATCCGGCGGGAGCCCCGGCGCTGCGCACCCGCATCGGGTACGTGACGCAGGCACCGTCCATTTACCCCGATCTCACCGCGCGCGAGAACCTCGCTTACTTTGGCCGGATGGTGGGCGCGGGACGCGAGCACGTGGCCACCACATTGGCCCAGGTGGACTTGACGGACGTGGCCGATCGCCCCGTCTCGACGCTTTCCGGCGGTCAACGCTCGCGCGTCTCGCTGGGTGCTGCGCTCGTCGGTGATCCAGAGCTCCTCATTCTTGATGAGCCCACCGTTGGCCTCGACCCTGCACTTCGCCGCGACCTGTGGGCGCTGTTCCGCGAGCTGCGCGACGCCGGGCGCACCCTTCTTGTCAGCTCACACGTGATGGACGAGGCCTCCCGTTGCGACCGTCTCGTCTTTATTCGCGACGGCGAGATCCTCGCTGACGACACTCTCGAGAGCATCCTCACCGCAACAGAGACGAGCGATGCCGACTCAGCCTTTCTCGCTTTGGCGGAAGGGAGGGCGGCATGAGCCCCTCCCTCACATGGAACACCGCACGGCGCGTACTCACCCAACTGCGCCGCGACCGCCGCACCGTGGCCATGCTCCTGTTGCTCCCCGCACTGCTCACCTGGCTCCTGCAGTACATCTTCTCGGAAGCGCCCGCCCCGCCCACGGGCCCCATTTTCGACAGCCTGGGCCCCCGCATCATGGGCCTCTTTCCGCTCATCCTCATGTTTGTCGTCACGTCGATCACGATGCTTCGCGAGCGCCAGTCCGGCACTCTCGAGAGGCTCATGGTGGGCCCCACCGGCAAGGCAGATGTGGTGCTCGGCTACGCCCTCGCGTTTGGCCTCATCGGCACGTTGCAGGCGGTCATCATGACGGCGTGGTCCGCGTGGCCGCTCGGGCTCAGCATCCCTGGCGGCATGTGGCAGCTCGGCCTGTTCATGATTCTCGACGCCCTTGTGGGCACGGCGCTCGGACTCCTTGCCTCGGCGGTCGCGCGCACCGAGTTCCAGGCCGTTCAGATGATGCCGATGGCGATCCTCCCGCAGCTGCTTCTCGCGGGGCTCTTCATTGACCGCGCTGCGATGCCGAGGGTTCTCGAGTGGGTCTCGGACGTTCTGCCCGTCAGCTACTCGATTGACGGCATCAACCACGTGCTCGCAGGTGAGCCGGGCAAGATCTGGTCGCAAGTGCTCATCCTTACCGGCTTCATCGTCGGCTCGTTGTTGCTCGGATCGCTCACCCTCCGCCGCCGCACCCCGTAGCGATAGACAACGCCTCGGTTTCGCGCCGCTGACGCGTGCTGGCCGTACGCCACCTCTTGCGCGACGAGCGAAACCAAACCCGCCCGCGCGTCGGCCGCCTCGTCTAGCCTGGTCACATGACTGATCGCAACCAGCCCACGTCCACCATTGCAGTCCTTGGAGGCGGGGTGATGGGCGGCGCGATCGCGGCCGGCGCCGTCGCTGCGGGCTGGCCCGGCGCGCAGGTGCGCGTGGCCGACATGAACGCCGAGCGCCTCGCGCAGCTCAATGCGGAGCTCGGCGTCACCACCTTTACGTCCTTGGCCGAGGCAGTCTCCGGCGCTGACGTCATCGTCTTTGCGGTGAAGCCTCAAGACGCGGCCGACGCTGTTGCAGGCTTTGCCGACGCCGTGGCACCGGGCACATTGCTGCTCACCGTCGCGGCAGGCCTGCCCGCGTCGTTTTATGAGAGCCGCCTTCCGGCCGGCACGCCCGTGGTCCGCGCGATGCCCAATACCCCCGCACTCATCGGTGCGGGTGCAACCGGCATCGCCCCGGGCGCGCACGCGACCGACGAGCACCTCGCACTCGCAGAGCAGGTGCTCGGCGCAACCGGCCTGGTGGTGCGCGTGACCGAAGAGCAGATCCTCGGCGTCGGCGCCGTGTCCGGATCGGGCCCGGCGTACTTCTTTGCCTTCGTTGAGGCGCTCACCGAGTCCGGCATCACGCTCGGCCTCGACCGTGAACTCGCATCCCAGCTCGCCGCCCAGACGCTCATCGGGGCGGGCCGCCTGCTCGAGTCGAGCGATGTGGGCCCCGGTGAGTTGCGGGCCAGAGTGTCCTCCAAGGGCGGCACCACTCTCGCGGCTCTGGGCGCGATGTCCGACGCTGGCCTCCAGACCGTTGTGGCCGTCGGCCTCGCCGCCAATGAGCGCCGGGCAAAGGAAATGGCCGAGGAATTCACAGGCGGCACGTGAACCCCGCGCACGCGGGGAGCCCTCTACTACAGTGAGGCAAGCCACCGTTGAGGGTGGGTCAACAAGGGGGTTTCATGAAGCGCCTCACCGTCCACACAGACCGCATTTCGGATGCGGCCACGTCGCTTAACGCCGTCAAGGCTGAACTGAGCTTTGTCCAGGCCGACGCTGGCGGATGTGGCTCATGGCGTGTGGCCAACGGCATTGCGGATGCCGAGACGTGGTGCGGCGTTGCCACGGCCTCGGTCGCCTTGAGCCTGGACGCGTCGATCCGCGCCGCCGAGAACTCAGTTGCCATGTTCACCGATCTTGACAACACACTGGGCAAATCGGCTGCGGAGGATGCCCCGTGAACTGGACAACTTACGACCCCGGCGCGGGGAACATGGCCGAGATTGGTGTGTACGCCGCGCGAGTGCGGTCCCGTCACGACGCCCTTGAGACGATTCGCGCCGCGCTCGTCTCGGCTCACGGCAGCGCCGACGCTCAAGCGTTCGGCGGGATGGCGGGCGACGCCTGGCGGGCATCGGTCTCCTCGATCCTCACGGAGATTTCTTCCATCAAGAACTCACTCGCCACCATCGAAAGCGCCTCGCGCACGTATAAGGCCGGCGTCGACGACATTGCCGTCAACGCCGCGTTTGTCCGGAGCCGACTGGATTCCGAGCGGCACAGCCGAAATATCATTGCGACCTACGGGTACGACGCACCTGGCGCGGCCGATCAGATCGCTGAACACGACCGTAATATCGCCGGATACAAGGCGACGCTGGAGGAGTACGCGAACCACCGCCTCTCCCTCGACAACACGTATTGCGCGGCGCTCGATGCCGCAGCAGTGATTGGGTCCCGGTACCAACGCCTCCTCGATCTGTACGGTTCCGATGCTTTCAGTGGGAGCTTGTCGACCTTCTTCAACGTCCGCGACAAGCAGCTCGATGAGTACGCGGACCTCGCCGCACGGATCGCCGCTGGTGAGGGAACTGACGATGACTATGCGCGCCTTGAGAACTACCTCAAGGGCTTGGCAGACGACCCTGCGCTCGCGAGTGAGTTCTGGCTCAAGGTGGGCGGTGAGACGGCGTTCGACGTGCTGTACCAGGCAGAACAGAGGACACAAATTGGCGATCTGGATGAACTCGGGGCCCTTGCCTCGTTCGCGGCCGCATTTCGCGAATCGCTTGCCGTGGGCTCGGCCGGGTGGGACGACTCCGAGGCCGTCGGTTTTGCACAAGGACTTTTCGTCGACACTGGGCCGATGAGCGGCCTGGAGGTCATCAGCTATCTGTTCAATGACCCCGAGGGCGCACCCATGGGGCCAGCACTGACCGTCGCCACAGCGGATATCTTCGACGAGTGGGAGCGTAACCCGGAACGCATGTTCCAAAACGGCCCCGTCATCATTGAGATGCCGTCGGTACGGGCGCTCGGCCAACTGATGTTTGACGAGAACTCGGATATGGGCATGTGGGACACCGCCGGGAACGACCCGATGGCTCGGGTGCTCGCAACGCTCGGCACGTATCCCGACGCCGCGCTCGAGTGGATCTCCGGCTCCGGCGACGATCCGTACTGGGACTCGCGATGGGACGAGGGAGCGCAGCCCTCACTGGGCGAAGGTCGCATCGCTTATTGGTTTGGTGAACGCGAATGGCGCGATGACGGCTTCAGTGGTGCCGGGCAGTTGTGGAATGGTGCGATGTCTGCCGAGGGCGGCGCGCGGGACCCTAACGCTGCGTGGAATTCACCGGCACTGATCGATCAGATGACGGCATCCACCCATATCCTTAATGCCCTCGGAGGCCGAGCGGACTCCTCTTTCATTCCCGAAGCCTTGTCACCCGGCGCTCAAGAGTCCCTCGGCCAAAGCCTCGCCACACTGCTGCCGCGGCTGGCAGAGTCCCCGATCACGCAGGATCCAAGTGGTTTGTTCAACGGCGGCGACTACATCGACACCAACGTCCTTGAGTCGACCGAGCACCTCCTTGCGCCAGGTGCGTCCTTCGACAACATTTCTCGCGTGTGGGGGGCCGTCGGCTCAACTCCCGGTGGACTTGCGCACCTCGATGCGGCGGTCAGTTACTACACGGCTCAACTTGAGGTGATTGCCTTCAGTGGAGCCGAAGGCGGCCCCGGACTCAGTGAGGCCTTCGACCGAATTGCCACCATCGAGGGCTTCCATTCAGGCTCAGTAGGTGGCGCCGAATCGCTCGCAGCGTTGCGTTCGGACGAGCAATTCCAGCAGATGGTGGATGGAGTAGACACGGTCGTTGGCCTCATCCCCATCCCAGGGCTCAAGGACATTCCCGGCATTTCCGAACTGGTTGTCGAGGCCGGCGTGGGTTGGGCATTCGACCACGGGCAAAGTGTCGTGGAAGACGCAGTTAAGGATGCGATCACGGCGCGTTGGGGCGACCAGTACTCTGCTGCCCTTGCGTCCGCCGCGTCATCGGATCTTGCTGGTCGTGACGCGCTTGGCATTGCCATCGCCGCCATGCTCGACCCCAGCGACAGTTCCGTGAAGGCGAGCCTCGGCATTGCGCCCGACGCCTCGGCGAGCGAGGCGCAGTGGATGGTTGATCAATTCATTAGTGACCGCCAGGCCACGTACGGTCAAGCACACCTCTCTGCGCTCGCGGTCAACAACCAGGATGTGTACGAGGCGTACCAGGAAGCAGCCAAATGAAGCGCCCCAACTTGACGACCATGACCCATGCCGCCGCCATCGCCGTCCTTGGCGGGAGTCTCGTGGGGTGTTCGGACTCCCGCGAACCGTCCGCTCTCGAGACGCCCGCCGTCGTGTGGCCGCATGGTGAGCCCAGCGGGGTTCATGAAGCGTCCGAGTGGGTCCAAGCAATCCGTTCCGCCGACCTCGCCTGGGCAGTTGCCGATGCGAACCTCGACTACTCAGACCCGGCGCTGGTGGAGCAAGTCGGCTACGCCAGCGCTGAAGCGGCTACCGATCAGATGGCCTCCACACGTGACCGGTTTGCCGCCGGTGGGGACGCGCGGTTCGCTCATAGTTCCCGTCTTGACGGGCCTCAAGGGCGCGCGGTGCTCGACGTCTTCGAGCTCTCTGACACCGAAGCGGATGTGGTGCTGTGCACCTCGATTCCTGACGAGAATCCTGATTTCCGCACCGTGGAAACACTCCGTGTCACGCGAAACGAGGCGGGACGTTATCGCGTCGCTACCTCGGCTGGCCCCGTTCCGGCGAGCGCGACGGAGACGTGGGAGGAATACCAGGCCGAGTGCGATGAGGCCGAGATTCACCGCGGATACTTTGACCCGCCCTTCGAACCCAATCTCAACCCTGAAGCAAAGGTGATTGGACCGGCGGACGCGTCGACATACTCGCTGGACTAGCGCCGTCCCCCAACACAACGCCCGAGCCAAAGTCCCACTCAAGCGCGGGTACGCTGGGAGCGCTCTCCCGCGTCGGCGCCGGCTGGTGACGGGACACGTCAGACAACCCGCCCGGGAGGCTTTCCATGCAGTACGGCCACTTCGACGACGCGGCCCGCGAATACGTCATCACCCGCCCGGACACGCCGCGCAGCTGGTCCAACTACCTGGGCTCACGCCTCTATGGCGGCATCATCACGCAGGGCGCCGGCGGTTACTCGTTCTACAAGTCCGGCGGCACGGGCCGTGTCACGCGCTTCCGCTTCAACGGTGTCCCGCAGGACGAGCCCGGCCGCTTTATCTACCTGCGGGACGACGCTGATGGCGACTTCTGGTCCGCGTCCTGGCAGCCGGTGGGCAAGCCCCTGCGCGGGAGGGACAGCGGCGAGGGCGAGGAGGCGACGGCCGACGGCCAGCCCACCCAAGCGTCGTCCGTGCGCCATGGCCTGGGCTACTCAATTTTCCACTCGTCCTACCGGGGCATCGACTCGGAGGCGACGTTCTTCATTCCGCAGGGCCAGGCGTTCGAGTACTGGTCGGTGAAGGTCACCAATACGACCGACGAGCCGCGCACCATCTCCGTGTTCTCCTACGCGGAGCTGTCCAACGAGTGGAATTACCGGCAGGACCTCGAGAACCTCCAGTACTCGCAGTATGTGGTGGTGTGTCGGGTCAAGGACGGCATGATTCACCGTTACAACTCGACGCGCACGCACAGCTCAGACCTGTGGTTCGGGATGGCAGGCGCGGAGGTCGCGGGCTTTGACACGGACCGGGACGTATTCCTTGGTGCGTACCGGACGCAGTCGGCGCCGCTTGCGGTGGAGCGCGGGGAGTGTTCCGGCAGCGAGACCACGGGCGACAACGCCTGCTCCTCGCTGCACGGCCGCCTCGAGCTCGCGCCGGGTGAGACGCGCCACGTCATTTACATGATGGGCGTAGGCGCGCCCGACGCCGAATGGACCGATCTTGACGGAACCGTGGTGCGTCCCGGCCGGGACATCGTCGCCGAGTTTGGGACCCCCGAGGCGGTTGAGCGTGAGCTCGCAGCGATTCGCGACGAGTGGCGCGACTTCCTCGCGCCGCTGCAGGTCTCGACGCCTGACGGCGAGATGAACTCGATGATCAACGTCTGGCACGCCTACCAGACGCACATGACGTTCAACTGGTCGCGCGGCGTC
>JAEYUX010000136.1 GCA_023432235.1 Actinomycetes bacterium | reverse complement strand
GGCCCACCTCAACTCCGGCGCTGTCGCAGGTGAACGTGTACCAACCAGTTTCGACGAATCGAAGAGACGCGAACGATTCTTTCGTGGTGTTGAGAACCGTGGTCGAGCTTCTGACGTTTGGGCCGGGTTGGACCTCGGCCGGTCCGTCGACCTCGCACGTGGGGGTTTCGATCAGGCTGATGCCGGCAGGGCGAGTGGCCCAGAGCATCGCCTCGTCGCCAGCCTCGAAGTAGACCCTCGCTGAGTGGTCCGGCCCCGAGACGCGGACGTTGTCTTCACCGCCACCGGCGGCGCGAATCCCGCCAATCAGCAAGACGACGAAAGCGATGAGCGACAACAGCATGATTGCTGCGCCGCTCCATGTCAGCCAAACCCCCGCGCGCTTCATGCGGGCAGGGTACCAGGGAGCGCTTCGGGGGTCCCTGGTCAGTGGCTCTCGCGCCACACGACGAGGGCGCGGCCCTCGTCACGGGGCGTGCGACGTCCACGTTCCACGATGACAACGCTGCCTGAAGGGGCCGAGGTGAACACGCGAGAGCCGTAGTCCGCGCGAGGCCGCAGGCGCTCGACTTCCTTCTCAAGCCGCTCGACCTTCTTGCTGAGGGTGAGGATGCGCGCAATGCCGGCAAGGTTGATGCCTTCTTCTTGGCTCATCCGCTGTACCTCGCGCAGCGTGGCGACATCCCGCAGCGAATAGCGGCGGCCCCCGCCGGGACGCCGACGCGGGACAACAAGGCCGAGCCGGTCGTATTGACGCAGAGTCTGGGCGTGCATGCCGGCCAGTTCCGCTGCGGCGGAGATGAGAAACACAGGCTCGTCCACATCGGGCTGTTGCATGCCTCCTCCTTCCGGCCGTTGCGATCAGCCTAGGGTGACGGCGCGGCGGGCCCTATGGTCAGCGCGCCGCGTCCTCGTAGAACTTCTCGCGGGGATCCTCTTTGGCGGTCTCAAGTGCGAACGCCTGCAGTGCCTCGCGAGCCGCCTTGTTGAGCTTGGTGGGAACGTGGACATCGACGCGCACCAACAGGTCACCTGTGCCGCTTTTCGCCGCGATCCCTTTGCCTTTGACGCGCAACGTGGTGCCCGATGACGTCCCGGGCGGCACCTTCACCTTGACGCGTTCTCCCGACAGCGTCGGCACCTCCACTGTGGCGCCAAAGACGGCCTCGTCGTACGAGACCGGCAAGTTCATGCGCAGATTGGAGCCCTCGGATGTGAACACCGGGTGCTTACCCACATGCACCGTGAGAATGAGGTCTCCCGGCGGTCCGCCCTGCACTCCAGCACGCCCTTTGCCGCGGATGCGGATCTTCTGTCCATCCGTGACGCCCGCGGGCAGGCGGGTCGAAATCTTGTTGCCGTCGAGCGTGAGGCCCACCGTGGCGCCACTTGCCGCTTGCCGGAACGTCACTTCGGTCGCGGCGGCAATGTCATTGCCCTTTTGCGGGCCACCACGACCAAAGCCGCCAAAGAGCCCGCCGAGGATGTCCTCGAAACCCTGACCTCGCGTCTGACCGCCGCCGAACATCCCGCCAAAGACGTCCTCAAAGCCTCCAGCACCGCCGCTGCCCGCTTGGAAACGGGCCCCGCCGCCGCCCATCGCACGCACAGCGTCGTACTGCTGGCGCTGTTCTGCATCGCCAAGGACCGCGTAGGCCTCGCCTACTTCTTTGAAGCGCTGCTCGGCCGACGCGTCACTCGGGTTGCGGTCCGGGTGAAGGTCGCGCGCGAGTTTGCGGTAGGCCTTCTTGATGTCGGACTCAGAGGCACCCTTCGGCACGCCGAGGATTGCGTAGAAGTCCTTGCTGAACCAGTCCTGGCTTGTCACGGGCACCTCCTTTCATTGACGGGGTGGGACATCAACCCTCGGGTTGCGCAACGATGACGCGTGCGGGGCGCACCACGCGCTCGCCAATGCGGTGGCCACGTTGCACCACATCAGTGACGGTGGGGCCATCAACCTCGGCGCTCGTCTGACTCATGAGGGCCTCATGGACCGTTGGGTCGAAGGCTTCGCCCTTCTCACCAAAGCTTGTCCACCCGAATCGACCGAGAGTCTCTTCGAACTTCTCGGCGATCGCGGCAAAGGGTCCTTCGGACAGGTCGCCATGCTGGCGGGCCGCGGCGAGGTCGTCGAGCACGGGCAAGAGCGCCTCAACGAACGACGCGTGGGCCGTTTCAGTAATGAGGGCGCGGTCGCGATCCACGCGTTTGCGGTAGTTGACGTACTCCGCCTGGAGGCGCTGCAAGTCGCCAAGGTGTTCAGCGGCTTTTGCTTCCGCTTGAGTGAGTGCGTCGCCTGCTGCTTGTTCATCGGCGGCCTGGTCACCAAGATCGAGCGCGTCGTCGCTCGCGGCTTGGTTGACAATCTCCTCGGCCTGCTCGAGCGCGTCGTCTGCGCCGTCGTCATCGGGGGAGCTGAATCCGGTCGTGTGGTTCATGACGGGCGTCCCTGCATGCGGCGGGGGGGGGGGGGGCGGGACCCCCCCCCCCCCCCCGCGTCACGCTACTTGGTCTCGTCCTCGTCGTCGACGATCTCGGCGTCGACCACATCGTCATCCTGGCCTGAGCCGCCCGAGGCGTCGCCTGCCGCATCGCCGGATGCTGAGCTCTCCTGCTCGGCCTTGTAGATCGCCTCGCCGATGCGCTGAGCCTTCTCGACGAGGGCGTCGTGAGCGGTCTTGACCGCTGCGGTGTCCTCGCCTTCGAGGGCCTTGCGGACCTCAGCGATCGCCTCCTTCACATCGTCCGCGACCTCGGCGGGAACCTTGTCCTCGTTCTCCGACAGGATCTTCTCGGTCGAGTAGGCGAAGTTCTCCGCGTTGTTGCGGGTCTCCGCGTCCTCACGACGCTTGGCGTCCTCGGCCGCGTGCTCCTCGGCGTCCTTGATCATCCGCTCGATGTCGTCCTTGCTGAGAGCGGAGCCGCCGGTCACGGTGATCGACTGTTCCTTGCCGGTACCGCGGTCCTTCGCGTGGACGTGGACGATGCCGTTGGCGTCGATGTCGAACGTCACCTCGACCTGGGGCATGCCGCGCGGGGCGGGAGCGATGCCGGAGAGCTCGAACGTGCCGAGCAGCTTGTTGTCACGGGCGAACTGACGCTCACCTTGGTACACCTGGATGAGCACCGAGGGCTGGTTGTCCTCTGCGGTGGAGAACACCTCGGAGGATTTCGTGGGGATGGCGGTGTTGCGCTCGATGAGCGTGGTCATCACACCACCCTTGGTCTCGATACCGAGGCTCAAGGGAGTGACGTCGATGAGGAGCACGTCCTTGCGCTCGCCCTTGATGACACCGGCCTGGAGCGCGGCGCCAACGGCGACCACCTCGTCCGGGTTGACGCCCTTGTTGGGCTCGCGCCCACCGGTCAGTTCCTTCACCACATCGGTAACGGCGGGCATACGCGTTGAGCCGCCAACGAGCACCACGTGGTCAATGTCAGCGAGCTTGATGCCCGCGTCCTTGATCACCTGCTGGAACGGAGCCTTGGTGCGCTCAATGAGGTCGGCGGTCATCTGCTGGAACTGGGCACGCGTCAACTTGGTGTCGAGGTGAACGGGGCCGTTCTCGCCGATCGACAGGTACTGCAGCGAGATCGTGGTCTGCTGCGCCGAGCTCAGTTCCTTCTTTGCCTGCTCGGAAGCTTCGCGCAGACGCTGGACGGCGGCCTTGTCCTTGGACAGGTCGACTCCCTCGGCGTTCTTCACTTCCTTGATGAGGTGCTCAACGATGCGCTGGTCCCAGTCGTCGCCACCAAGGCGGTTGTCGCCGGCGGTGGCGCGCACCTGGATGGTCGAGAAGTCGTCCTCGTCCTTGCCCACCTCGAGCAGTGACACGTCGAACGTACCTCCACCGAGGTCGAACACGAGGATGAGCTCGTCTTCCTTGCCCTTGTCGAGGCCGTATGCGAGCGCTGCGGCGGTCGGCTCGTTGACGATGCGAAGGACGTTGAGGCCGGCGATCTCGCCAGCGTCCTTTGTGGCCTGACGTTCGGCGTCGTTGAAGTACGCGGGGACGGTGATGACGGCGTCGGTCACCTTCTCGCCCAGGTACTCCTCGGCGTCGCGCTTGAGTTTGCCCAAGATGCGCGCGGAGATTTCTTGCGACGTGTACTTCTTGTCGTCGATCTCGGTGGTCCAGTCCGTGCCCATGTGACGCTTCACCGATGCGATGGTGCGGTCCACGTTGGTGACGGCCTGACGCTTTGCGATCTCGCCAACGAGCACCTCGCCGGTCTTTGAGAACGCGACCACTGACGGGGTCGTACGGGCGCCTTCGGCGTTCGCGATGACAACGGGCTCGCCGCCTTCGAGCACCGAGACCACAGAGTTGGTGGTACCCAGGTCGATTCCGACTGAACGGGACATAGGGATTCCTCCTTGAGCGACTGTTGTCGCAACGACATTTGAGGCGGCGGTTTGCCGCCCACGCTTGCTCGCTCACAACTTGAGCGACC
>JAEYUX010000084.1 GCA_023432235.1 Actinomycetes bacterium | reverse complement strand
TACATACGCTGCAGAACAATGTTCCGACGCTCTTCGGCCTGCTCCGGGAAGCGCAACGGGTCCCAACGGCTCGGGTTCTGCGTGATGCCCGCGATGGTTGCGGACTGAATCGCGTCGAGTTCCTTAGCGGACACGCCAAAGTACAGCTGGGCAGCGGCCTCGACGCCGTACACGCGCGGACCGTACTGCGCGATGTTGAGGTACTGCTCAAGCACCTGCTCCTTGCCGCAGTCGACCCCGGGGTTGTCCCCAGAGCACTCGGTGCCGTACTCCGCGTTCAGCTTCTCCTCGTAGGCCATCGCCATGCGCCACTCGCGAATCTTGCGGGGCAGCGTTGGCTCAGTCGCCTCTTCGATTGCCTTTTGCCGCTCGGCCTCATCCTCGATGTTCTCCGCCGATTGGATCAGCGTGTTCTTCACCAACTGCTGAGTAATGGTGGACGCACCACGCGTCGAGTCGGAGCCAAGGTTGTCCTTTGCGGCGGCGAGCAAGCCCTCGCCGTCAACGCCGTGATGCAGCCAGAAGCGCTTGTCCTCGACGTCAATCTGCGCCTTCTGCATCCATGGCGAGATCTCCTCAAGCGGGACCACTTCGCGGTTCTGGTTGTAGAACGTCGCAAGCAAGGTGGTGCCGTCGCTCGCGTAGATGGACGATGCCTGGGGCAGGGTGGTCTGGTTGAACTCCTCCGGGAGCGCCTCAAAGAGTTCGGCGGTGCCGTTGACCGCCTGGCCAGCAACCGTCACGGCTGGCAGCGCCAGTCCTGCGATGAGCACACCACCCATCACCGAGAACAACATGAAGCCCAAGAGCGACGTCACAAGCTGCAGCAAGGTGACCCGCCCGTCGCGTCGCGCGCGGTCGGCAGTAAACAAACCCATGGGAGAACCTTACGTGGTGAGCGGCCCGGACCGTCCTGCCAACGTGTGAGCGGCGCTCACGGTTCCGGCGGGTTACTCTCATGCCATGACCAAATGGGAGTACGCAACTGTTCCGCTCATCGAGCACGCGACCAAGCAGATTTTGGATCAGTGGGGCTCAGATGGCTGGGAATTGGTGACAGTGATTACTGGGCCCACTGGTGGACTCGTTGCTTATTTGAAGCGAGCGCTCCCGTGAGCCACTCCGAGCGCATCGCCGCTGCGGGGATCACGTTGCCGGAGGTCGCGGTTCCGGTGGGCTCGTATGTTCCGGCTCTGCGCTATGGGAACCTCGTCTCGACCTCGGGGCAGCTGCCCTTTGTCGAAGGCGTCCTCATTGCGACCGGCATTGTGGGCGAGACAGTCGCGCCCGAGATCGCCGCAAACTGCGCGCGTCAGGCCGCTCTCAACGCTGTCGCCGCCGCGGCCGACGCTGCAGGCGGCCTCGACAACATCGAGTCAGTTGTTCGCGTGGTGGGCTACGTCGCGTCGGGCCCAGGTTTTGGTGGTCAGCCGGCGGTGATGAACGCCGCGTCAACGCTGATGACGGAGATCTTCGGCGACGCGGGCATCCACGTACGTTCCGCCGTGGGCGTGTCATCGCTACCGCTGGGTGCGCCAGTGGAGGTCGAACTCACCGTCGCGGTGCGCGCGTAACAAACTCGGCGCGCAAGGGGGCGCTCTTAGCGCGAGCGCGCACGGAGCCTTTCAGGCTCGTACACCTCGACAGCTCCGATGTGCACGTCGATCCACCCACGTGACGCGAAGTCTGCAAGCGCCTTGTTCACGGTCTCGCGCGAGGCGCCAACCAACTGCGCCAGCTCTTCCTGAGTAAGGCCGTGGCGCACCGTGACGTGTCCGCGCTCCATGCGTCCAAAGCGGTGACCGAGGTCGAGAATCGCCTTGGCAACACGGCCAGGCACGTCGGAGAAGATGAGGTCCGCCATCGTGTTGGACGTGCGGCGGATGCGCTGGGCCAGTGCCCGGAGCATGTGCCGGCTCATATCGAGGTGACTGTCGAGCCACTCATCCAAGGTGTCCTTGGGAAGTTCGTACACCACCGAGTCTTCAACCGCGTGAGCGCGCGACATGCGCGGCCCCGGGTCAAAAACACTCAGTTCCCCAAACATGTCGCCCACACCAAGGAGAGCCAAGAGGTTCTCGCGGCCGTCGCGGGCTGTCCGGGCCAGCTTCACTTTGCCGCGCACGATGACATACATCGCGTGACCGTCGTCGCCCTCGCGAAAGATCGTCTCGCCGCGGGACACCTCGCGCCGCGTCATGGTGGCGATGAGCGAACGCGCGTTCTCGGCGTCCATCCCGCCAAAAAGCGGCGCGGAGCGCAGCAGCTGTTCTTCACGAGGATTCTCAGCCATGGCTCACCTTCGGCCTCACGGACGCGCGATGCGCCTCTCCCATTGCTCTCACCACGTCTGCCGTCACAGTCTCCAGGTTGTCACTTACCCGGGCCTCATATGAAGCAAGGCGCGCGGCAAGTGCATCGATGCGCTCGATGCTACCTGGAATACCTTCCTCGTGGACGTCCCACACCGCCGCCGAAAGCTCTGCTGATGTCGGAGCGTCGGCCGCGAGCGCCTCCCAAGCGGCGTCCAAGTCCACCGCACCGGTTTCCCCGGGGAAGGCAATTCGTGCAACGAGCAGGTCGCGGCGCGCTTGCAGGAGCCGTGCCCACCAACGGATGCGGGCAAGTTCGCGGCGCATTTCCCGACGCTGGTGGCGCAACTGCGCGAGGCGTACGTCGAGCATCGTCATCTGGCGCACCACCCTCCGTCTCGGCTGCCGTCTGTCCGCCTGCTGTATCGGCTCGCGCATGGGCCACCTTGAGACTCAAGCGAGGCGTGGCGCCGCCTACAGTGGGGCGCATGGCTGCTCGCTCCGCCCTCCCGGTCGCTGTTGAGGGTGAAGAACCGTCCGTCGCGCTCGTGCGCCGTGCCCGACGCATCAACCGCGAACTTGCGCTCGTCTACCCGGAGGCGACGTGCGAGCTCGACTTCGAGACGCCTTTCCAGTTGCTCGTCGCCACCGTGCTGAGCGCCCAGTGCACCGACGTGCGGGTCAATCAAGTGACCCCCGCGCTCTTCGCGCACT
>JAEYUX010000030.1 GCA_023432235.1 Actinomycetes bacterium | reverse complement strand
GGCGACAAGATCCTCTGTGTTGTAGCCGAACGCCTCACGGCGGCCGCTCCCGAGGAAGCCTCGATCCACCGGCTCGGCGGCGACGAGTTCGCCGTCGTAATCCAAGGAAGCCTCGGCGAGGTCCGCCAAGCCGCTCATGACCTCGCGATGACCTTTGACAGCCCGATGCCCGTCGACCACCTTGAGCTCCTTGTGCGGGCGAGCGTCGGCATCGCCCTCGCGCCGGATCACGGCACCGACGTCGCCACACTCATGAAGAATGCCGACATCGCGTTGTATCAAGCGAAGGTCGAGCGCGATCGGGTCACCACCTTCACGCGCGACCTGGACGTCAATTCCGTGGAGAAGCTGAAGATCCTCGCCGAACTCCGCGCCGCCATTGATGACGACCAACTCCAACTCGTTTATCAGCCGCAAGTTGACCTCACCACGAACCGCACCGTTGGTATCGAAGCGCTTGTCCGATGGCATCACCCTGAACGCGGACTGGTGCCGCCCGATGAGTTCATCCCTCTTGCCGAGAACTCAGGTGTGATCTTCCATCTCACTGCCTACGTCCTGAACTCTGCGCTCCGCCAAACCCGCATCTGGCGCGACGCCGGCCACGATATTCGGATCGCAGTCAACCTCTCAGCGCGCCACCTTTCCGACCTCGCCCTCCCCGACAATGTGTGGGACGCGGCTATCCGACACGGCGTGCCGCTCGACCGGCTCGTGCTCGAAGTGACCGAAACAGGAATCCTCTCGGACCCCGCGCGCGCCGACACCGTCATCCGATCGCTTCGCGAACTGGGTGTCGAAGTATCGATCGACGACTACGGGACGGGTAACGCCTCGCTCAGTTACCTCAAGCGCCTCGCCATTGACGAACTCAAGATCGACCGCTCCTTTGTCAGCAATGTCCGTTCGGACGAGCATGACCGGATCATCGTTCGCTCCACGATCGCGCTCGCGCTCGAACTTGGGCTCCGTGTGGTCGCTGAGGGGATTGAAGACGCAGAAACCGCCGAGATCCTCCGTGATCATTCCGGCGTGATCGGGCAGGGTTACCATCTGGGTCGCCCTCTCAGCGTCGATGAGTTGACCAGTCGCCTCACCGAGGAACTCCATGCGGCTACCACCGTCAAGGACGCATAACAGTGCTCGTTGTCGTGTGGTGCCTCATTGGGCTTGCCTCGCCCCTCGTCATCGGGCGGTGGCCCGCCGGCTTGCTAACGCATAGGTGGCGATGGCCTGCGCTCGTGTGGGCGGTGCTCGTTTTCCAGGCGCTCGTATTCAAGCTCGACCTTCCCGATGGTGTGGGACCGGTTCTCCATGTCCTCACCTATGTGGCCGCCGCAGCCTTTCTGTGGGTGAATCGCACCATCGCGGGCGTGTGGTTTGTCGGGGCGGGGGCGCTCGTCAACGGCGTCGTCATTGCTCTCAATGGCGGGACCCTCCCTGCCCGTCGCGAGGCTGCCGAAGCCGCCGGCGTGGACCACGGACTCGACTTCGCCAACACGGCCGTGCTCGACGATCCCGTCTTGCTGTGGCTCGGTGACTACTGGGCGTGGCCCGAGCCGCTGCCTTTCGCCAACACGTTCAGCGTGGGGGACATCCTCATCGTGATCGGTGCCTTTGTCGCCGCCTGGATCGGATCGCAACCGATCCGCCGCCGCCGCCAAAGCAGCTCCGAAGACGCGAACTAATCGCGTCGCCTACACCTCGCGGATCACGCGTGCGGGATTCCCCGCCACCACCACGCCCGGAGGAACATCCTTTGTCACCACCGACCCTGCGCCAATCACGGCACCCCGGCCGATCGTCACGCCCGGACACACGACGACCGAACCGCCAAACCACACATCGTCCTCAACCGTGATCGGCAAGCCGATCTCCCACCCCTCACGTCGTAACTCGACATCGAGGGAGTGGTTAGGCGTGTAGAAACGCGCGCCCGGCCCAATCAGCACGTTATTGCCGATGGTGATCCGTCCCGAACCGATCGCTTGAAAATCCGCATTAATGAAGACGTTCGCCCCGATCGAGACGCGTTCCGCGTATTCGATAGAGATCGGAGGGCGGATGTCGAGGCCCGGACCGCACGCATCGAGCATTGCCGCGAACGCCGCAGTGTGCTCGTCGGGGTCCTCGTGATACCGCACGCTCACTTCACGGCACACCGCCAACGTCACCCGCTGCAACTCGACCAACTCGGGGCCTGCGCGGTACTTGAACCAGTCATCCGCACGCATCTTCTCAAGCTCGCTCCGCGTCGGATCCTCGCGGGGACGCTCGTTCTTGCGGCGTTGCCAATCGTTGGTCACGCGACCTCCTTTGCTTGTCATCTTGCCGTACGCACGCACGCGGCGCGGCAGACGCTCGTCCTACCCGCGGCTCGATTACTGCGGACGCGGGATTGGCGTCGGATCGACGTTGACGCCCAACTCGGTGAGCAGATCGCGAACTCGCTCCTCGATCGCGTCGCGGACGGGCCGCACCGCCTCGAGACTCTTGCCAGGAGGTGCGTCGAAATCCCAGTCGAGGTAACGCGGTCCTTCGTAATAGGGGCAGGTGTCGCCGCAACCCATCGTCACCACAGCGTCGGCGGCACGAAGCTGGTCATCAACCCATTGCTTTGGGCGCTCGCCCGCAATGTCGATGCCGATCTCCGCCATCGCCTCCACCGCGAAGGGGTTGAGGGCGTCGGCCGGCTCCGATCCGCCGGACCAACCAGTCGCCTGATCGCCCGCCAAATGGCGAAAGAAACCAAGCGCCATCTGCGACTTTCCAGCGTTGTGGACGCACAAGAAGACGACGCTGGGGCCGACGGGCGGGTCGGATCCGGCGTCGGGCGCGTCGATTTGCTCTGTCACGAGGAACCTCCGAAAGGGTCTTGGGCCTGGGGGCCGTGGTGCGGGCAGGTGATGCGGGCTTGGGGCAGTGGGGGCTTGGGCCTGGGGGCCGTGGTGCGGGCAGGTGATGCGGGCTTGGGGCAGGAAGTGTGGGCGGTGGGGGGTGCTGCGGGGAGAGACATGATTGACGGATGCTGACGGTCGCACGACTAGCTCGATGATAGGCACGCGCCTGCTCCCACGGTCGACTCAAGGCCGACGCATCACCCCCGTGCGCCCCCCCGTGCGCCCCCCGTACAACCCCCGCACACCCCGCGCGCCAGCGCGCATCGCCGAGTCTTTCGGTTCATGCTGGGATGTGTTGAGCACGCATATCGCGCCGCGAGGAGGCAATGTGAGCAGCGTCAAGGGTGCCGTCTATGTCGGCGGTAAACACACCGCCAACATCGACGCGGTCGACAACATCGCTGTCAAGCTCAGAACTGGCAAGAGCTTCGCGTGGATCCACATGCACGCCCCTACCGACGAGGATCTCCGCCGCCTACAAGACGCCTTCGGAATCCACGTACTCGCCATTGAGGACGCGCTCGAGCGAGACCAGCGGTCGAAAGTCGAGCGTTACGACGACGGGTTGGCCTGCGTTGCTCGCGCGGTCCGGTACGACGCCGACACCGAGGAGGTGGTGTTCAGCGACGTTCACATCTTCCAGACCACCACCGCGCTCATTGCGCTCACCTTTGACGACGCCCCCGACATGGACAAGGTCAATGCGCGTCTTGGTGACGATTCGGACGTGGTGCGCCTTGGTCCCGATGCCGCCCTTTACGTCGTTCTCGACGAACTCGTTGACACGTATGCGCCCGTCACCCGCGCACTTGAGGAGGACATCGCCCAGATTGAGGACGAGGTGTTCGCCGAGGACGCTCGCGCCACAATCGCCCAGCGGATTTATGAGCTCCACCGCGAGGTGATCGCCGTTGAACGTGCCGCGCGCCCGCTCGTTGACGTCCTCGACCAGATACGCGTCCGGGCACGCGAACACGATCTCGATGCTGAACTTCTTCGTCTGTACCGCACCGTCCACGACCACGCACTCCGCACCGCCGAGCGTGTCGACACCTACCGATCAATTCTCGACAACGCCCTCAACACGCACCTCGCAATAGTGACTCAGCGCCAAACCGACATCAGCATCAAGCAAAACGATCAGACCAAGAAGATCTCGGCATGGGCGGCCGTCTTGTACGCGCCGTCGCTCGTCGGATCGATCTATGGCATGAACTTTCGGCACATGCCAGAACTCCATTGGCTACTCGGATACCCCGCCGCACTAGGACTTATGGCCGGACTTGGGGTCGCATTGTGGGCTGTTTTCCGCAAAGCCAGGTGGTTATAGCGCTGGCCATCTGCTCCACAACGGCGCCCCGGCGTAC
>JAEYUX010000024.1 GCA_023432235.1 Actinomycetes bacterium | reverse complement strand
GGTGCGGCAATTCCCATGGCCTTCAACCGCCAGCCGCTCTACGTTCCGGGCATGATGCTCGTGGGGGACTCGGGCGGCATGGTCAACCCATTCAATGGCGAGGGAATCGCGTATGCGATGCAAGCGGCGCGGCGTGCTTCGGAGGCCATGGTGGCGTGGCGAGAAGCAGGTGACGACGCCGCCAAGGAGAAGGCTCTCGCTTCCTATGCGAGGATGATGAAGGACGACTTGGGTGGGTACTACTCACTCGGGCGTGTGTTTGCGAACTTGATCGAACATCCGAGCGTGATGAAGGTGTGCACACGGTACGGTCTGCCCCGTCCGCTCATCATGAAATTTGTCTCTAGACTGCTGGCAGACGTCTACGAGCCGCGTGGCGGCACGTGGGCTGACAAGCTCCTCGCCGCCCTCGTGAAGATCGCGCCGGCGGCATAGCGACGGGAAGGACACGACCGTGAATCCATACGTGCCGATCGTCGTGATGATCGTGATCGCGGCACTCCTTGCCGGAGCGGGTCTCGCGGCGAGTGCCGTTATTGGACCCAAGCGGTACAACGCCGCAAAGCTCGACCAGTACGAGTCGGGCCTTACGCCCACCCCCGGGGCCATCGGCGGCGGGCGTATCCCCATTAAGTACTACCTCGTTGCGATGACCTTCATCATCTTCGACATCGAGGTGGTGTTCCTCTATCCGTGGGCGGTTGCGTACGGACAGCTGGCATTGTTCGGCTTCCTGGCGATCTTGACCTTCCTCGTGCTCATCACAATCCCCTTTGTGTATGAGTGGCGCCGCGGCGGATTCGACTGGGAGTGACGCGATGAGTGACCACACAGACGCACCTCCGTTCATCATTGGCAAGCTCGAAGACTTTGCCGGATGGGCGCGCGCGGGCTCGATGTGGCCTGCCACCTTCGGTTTGGCATGTTGCGCCATCGAGATGATGAGCACGGGCACGCCCCGCTTCGACCTTGCCCGCTTTGGTATGGAGGTCTTCCGCGGTTCACCGCGTCAGGCCGACATCATGATCGTTGCGGGTCGCGTGTCCCAGAAGATGGCGCCCATTGTGCGCCGCGTATACGACCAGATGGCCGAGCCCAAGTGGGTGCTCGCGATGGGCGTGTGCGCCTCGTCTGGCGGCATGTTCAACAACTACGCAATCGTTCAGGGTGTCGACCACGTGGTGCCGGTGGACATCTACCTGCCCGGTTGCCCACCCCGTCCCGAGATGCTGATCAACGCTCTCCTCAAGGTGCACGAACTCGCCAAGGACAAGCCGATGCTCGGCCACCGCAAGCAGGTGGCCGCAGCGGCTGAGGCGGCGGCACTCGAAGCGACTCCCACCTCCGACATGAAGGGCCTGCTCCGGTGAGCGACGCCATCGATAATCGTCCCGTTGACGGCGCCGAGGTCGGCCCTGTCAGTCCCGGTGGTCGCACCCTCATTAACGTGCGCCAAGGCATGTTCGCTGCACGCGGCGACACCTCTGGTTACGACGGTCTCACGCGCTTTGTCTATGAGCCGGTCACCGCGCAGCGCCCCTACGGCGGGTGGTTTGACGAGGTTGTTGACGTTCTCGAGGAACTCCTTGGAGACAAGGCGGAGGCTGCGATCGAGTCGGTGGTCGTCGATCGCGGCGAGCTGACGCTTCACATCGCGCGCGAGCACCTCCTTGAGGTGTGCCAGCACCTGCGTGATGACCAGGACCTTCGCTTCGAGTTCTGCCTCGGTGTGAGCGGCGTCCACTACCCGGCCCACACCGGCCGCGAACTCCACGCGGTGTACCCGATCCAGTCGATCACCCACAACCGCCGCATTCGCCTTGAGGTGTCGGTGAGCGATGCGGACCCGCACATCCCGTCAGTCACTTCCGTGTACCCGGCAAACAACTGGCACGAGCGGGAAACGTGGGACTTCTTCGGCATCATTTTTGATGGCCACCCCGGCCTCGCGCGCATTGAGATGCCCGACGACTGGGTAGGCCACCCCCAGCGCAAGGACTACCCGCTCGGCGGCATCCCGATTGAGTACAAGGGTGCGGAGATTCCGTCCCCCGACCAGCGTCGGCAGTACAGGTAGGAGGCCGCGATGACGACTGACTACACCGCTCCCCAGGCCACGGCCGGCCTTGGCGAGGACGACGGTACTGCGCCCGAGTTCACCGTCTTTGGCGGCGACTGGTCCGAGATCGCAGAAGAGGCCACCCGCCTTGGCGAGCAGCGACTCGTCTTCAACATGGGTCCGCAGCACCCGTCCACCCACGGCGTGCTGCGCATCATGCTCGAGGTCGAAGGCGAGACCGTCACCGAGTGCCGCGCCGGCATCGGCTACCTCCACACGGGCATCGAGAAGAACATGGAGTATCGGACGTGGACGCAGGGCGTCACGTTCTGCACGCGCATGGACTACGTGGCTCCGATGTTCAACGAGGCCGTGTTCTGCATGGGTGCCGAGAAGCTCCTTGGCATCACTGACGACATCCCCGAGCGCGCCAATGTGTTGCGCGTCCTCATGATGGAACTGACCCGCATCGGCTCGCACCTCGTTGCCATCGGCACCGGTGGAAACGAGATGGGCGCGACCACCGTCATGACCACAGCCTTCATCGGCCGTGAAGAAACCTTCAAGGTGATTGAGGCGATTACGGGCCTGCGCGTCAACAACGCCTACATCCGTCCCGGCGGCGTTGCGATCGACACCCCTGAGGGCGCGGTGAAGATGATCCGCGACATGATCCCGCAGGTGCGTCAGCGACTTGATGAGCTTGCACTTCTCCAGCTCGAGAACCCGATCTTCAAGGGCCGCCTTCAGGGTGTGGCAACTCTCGATCTCGCTGCCTGCATGGCGCTCGGGATCACCGGCCCCATCCTTCGTTCAGCAGGCGTGCCGTACGACCTTCGCAAGTCCGAGCCATACGCGGGTTACGAGACCTACGACTTTGCCGTGCCGACGTCAACGGATGCCGACGCCTATAGCCGCGTCGTGCTTCGCCTTGAGGAGTGCTACGAGTCGCTCAAGATCGTTGAGCAGTGTGCGGATCGCCTTGAGCAGCTTGAGGGCGCACCCGTCATGGTGGCCGACAAGAAGATCGCGTTGCCTTCGCAGTTGTCCGTTGGATCGGACGGCCAGGGCAACTCGTTTGAGCACATTCGCCACATCATGGGCGAGTCAATGGAAGCACTCATCCACCACTTCAAGTTGGTGACCGAAGGCTTCCCCGTGCCGGCCGGTCAGGCCTACGCGGCTGTCGAGAACCCCAAGGGTTTCCTCGGCGTCCACGTGGTCTCCGACGGCGGTACCAAGCCGTGGCGCGCACACTTCCGCGATCCCGGTTTCAACAACCTACAGGCGCTGTCCGCGCTCACCGAAGGCGGCCAGGTGGCCGACGTGGTGGTGGCGATCGCCACGATCGACATGGTCCTGGGAGGCGTCGACCGATGACCTACGACGAGTCCACCCTCGCGGCGCTCACCAAGGACGCCGCCGAGATCAAGAGCCGCTACCCCGTGGAGCGCTCTGCGTTGTTGCCGATGCTGCACCTCGTGCAGTCGATCGACGGTTACATCTCGCCGGACGGTATTCAGTTCTGCGCTGACCAGTTGGGCCTGACGGCGCCCGAGGTCTCTGCCGTGGCCACGTTCTACACCCAGTACAAGCGTCGTCCCAACGGCGAGTACCAGGTGGGCGTGTGCACGAACACGTTGTGCGCCATCATGGGCGGCGACGAGATCTGGCGGCGCGTGAGCGAACACTGCGGCGTTGGGCACGACGAGACGACGGCGGACGGCAAGATCTCGCTCGAGCGCCTTGAGTGCAACGCGGCCTGCGACTTTGCGCCCGTCATGATGGTCAACTGGGAGTTCTTCGACAACATGACGCCGGAGACGGCATTGGAGCTCGTTAACGACATCTTGGACGGGAAGCCGGTGAAGCCCACGCGTGGTGCGGACACGGTCGCAACGTTCAAGGAGGTGTCGCGCGTCCTTGCTGGATTCCCTGACGGGCGCGCCGATGAGGGCCCGTCCGCTGGCGCGCCATCGCTTGCCGGAATCGAGGTCGCCAAAGAACAGGGATGGAAGGGACAGGACTCGTGACTGATCTGACCCCCGTTCTCAGTGCCACGTGGGGCCTTGAGCGCTCGTGGAACTTCGACACCTACGTTGGCCAGGGTGGGTACGACGCTGCCAAGACGGCGTTCTCCATGACGCCCGAGGCGATCATCCAGGCGGTGAAAGACTCGGGTCTGCGGGGCCGTGGCGGCGCTGGCTTCCCCACCGGGATGAAATGGGGATTCTTGCCGGCGCCCGACGGCGGTCCGCGCTACCTCGTTGTCAACGCCGATGAGTCGGAGCCCGGCACGTGCAAGGACATTCCCACGATGCTTGCCGCGCCCCATGTGCTGATCGAGGGCGCGCTCATCACCTCCTTCGCCATTGGATGCAACCACGCCTTCATTTACGTGCGCGGCGAAGTGGTCCACGTGTACCGCCGCCTCCTTAAGGCTGTTCAAGAGGCGTATGACAATGGCTGGCTTGGGAAGAACATCCAGGGCTCCGGTTTTGACCTCGACATCACCGTCCACGCGGGCGCCGGTGCGTACATCTGTGGTGAAGAGACCGCACTGCTCGACTCATTGGAGGGCCGCCGCGGCCAGCCGCGCCTCAAGCCGCCATTCCCTGCAGTGGCGGGCCTGTACGCACGTCCCACCGTTGTTAACAACGTCGAGTCGATCGCGTCCGTGCCGTCGATCATCGCCAATGGCGTTGATTGGTTTGCCGGGATGGGAACCGAGCGCTCGAAGGGGATGGGCCTGTTCTCGCTTTCGGGCCACGTGAAGAAGCCCGGACAGTACGAGGCGCCGCTCGGCATCACGTTGCGCGAACTGCTTGAAATGGCCGGCGGGATGCGCGAGGGCCACGAACTGAAGTTCTGGACGCCGGGTGGCTCATCAACGCCGCTGTTTACGGCTGAGCACCTCGACACCCCCCTCGACTACGAGAGCGTGGGCGCCGCAGGCTCGATGCTCGGTACCCGCGCTTTGCAGATCTTTGATGACACGACATGCGTAGTTCGCGCCGTGGAGCGGTGGGCCGAGTTCTACAAGCATGAGTCGTGTGGCAAGTGCACCCCGTGCCGTGAAGGCACGTACTGGCTCACGCTCATCCTTCACCGCCTCGAAGCGGGCCAGGGCACCTACGCCGATATCGACCAGCTGATCGCCACGTGCGACTCGATCCTCGGCCGCGCCTTCTGTGCGCTGGGTGATGGTGCGACCTCGTCCGTGACGTCATCGATTCAGTTGTTCCGTGAGGAGTACGAGAAGCACGTGGAATTGGGCGCTTGTCCTTTCGACCACGCAGCGTCGGCCCTCTTTGACTTCACGTCGTCTCCCGAGGAGGCCCACGCATGACCGCCACCGCGGACAACGCGCCCGCCACCACCAACCTCGTCACCGTCACGATTGACGGCATCGAGACGCAGGTGGAAAAGGACACTCTCATCATCCGCGCCGCGGAACAGGTGGGCATCGACATCCCCCGCTTCTGTGACCACCCGCTACTCAAGCCGGTGGGCG
>JAEYUX010000019.1 GCA_023432235.1 Actinomycetes bacterium | reverse complement strand
GTCTGATGTCGCGAGGACTCGGCGTGCCGCCGCAGCAGAGCGGAATGCCTGCATCGTGGCTCCTGGCACCGCTGACACGGCTTCGAAGGCGCTGAGAGGCAGGAGCGCGATGATGGCCGCGCTCATTGGGCTGAGCCCGTGATCGCGTGCGGCGATGACCGCGAGGCTGAGGGCGGTGATGAGAGCGAGCCCCTGTGCCCCCTGCAACGCCGCTGCTGCCCACGCGGACGGACGTGCGGCATGCTCAGCCGCCGCCTCGGCCTCCTGGTTGGCGGCCCGCAGTTCCTCAGCCGCTTGCGCGCTCGTGCCCCAGACGCGGTGCTCCACGGCGCCGTCGATCGCCTCAAGGGTGGCGGTTGACACGCGCGCGGCTGCCTCGGTGCCGCGTTCGGCGGCCGCACGGGTCGAACGCCATGTCCCCACTGAGGACAGGACCGCAGCGATGATGAGGCACACCGCGAGGGATAGCCCCGCCCACGGCAGCAACGCGGCAGTGATGATGACCGCCGCGAGGCTCACCGTGCCGGCAACTCCAAGCGGAACCATCGAGCGCACCACCGCGTCGCCCATCGCATCGATATCGCCACCGATGCGGGCCACCACATCGCCGCGCTTGAGCGAGAGGACGCGCTCGGCTCCGGTGGCAGCAACTCTCTCGTAGGTCCTCGTGCGGAGGGACACGACGCCGCGCAGCGCCGTCTCATGGCTCACGAGCCGTTCGAGGTAACGGAACAGGCCACGGCCGATCCCAAAGAACCGGACCGCAACGGAGGCGATGGCGAGATCGGCAGGGGAGGGCATCTGTGCTGCTCTCGCGATCATCCATGCGGCAACTGCGGCGAGCCCCACGGCGGAACCGAGCGCGAGAGTGCCCCACGCGATCGAGCCAATAATGCGCGCCATGGTGACGTCCGCATCACGCAGGAGCGCGCGCACGGGAACGGGAGTGCGCTGAGGTGTGCGAGCGGCGGTCACGGGGCGGCCACCTTCACGGTCGCCGCCGTCACCTCGACCGTGCGATCGGCGGCAGCGATAAGGAGCGGATCGTGGCTGGCGGCGACAACGGTCGCTCCAGCGTGGGCGGCCGCTGCGATGCGTGCGATGAGTTCCTCGCGTGCCTTGCCGTCAAGGTGTGCGGTCGGCTCGTCAAACAGCAACACGGGGCGCCCCGACGTGAGGGCGCGCTCGTAGGCGACGAGGTGTCGTTGTCCCAGACTGAGGGTCCGCCCCGCCGGTCCCAACTCCGGACGCTGCGGAACCCACGCGATGTGACTCAGCCAGGCGTCGGCGTCGGCGTTGGCGATGTCGACCTCGCCCGCACCCGTGAGGGCCGCGACGTGACCATCGTCCACCGCAATAAGCCCGCCGAGAGCGAGGAGGGCTGTCGACTTGCCCTCGCCATTGGCGCCGTAGAGGACGGTCAGCTCCCCGGGGCGGGCCGTGAGGCTCAGTTTGCTCGGCGCATGCCGGGCGCCGTCGGGCGTGGCGATCGACACGTTGTCAAGGCGCAATGACGCCCCCGCAAGATCTGGGCGTGCGCCGCCCGGTGTGCCAACCACCATCGGGGCAAGCGCGAGCACCGAGAAAGCGCCCTCGGCGGCAGCGAGGCCATCGGCAGAGGCGTGAAAGTGGGTGCCCACGTTGCGTAGAGGCAGGTAGATCTCGGGAGCGAGGATGAGCACGGCAAGTGCCGTCTCAATCGACACATGGCCGTCAATGAGCCGGAAGCCAAGGGTCACCGCGACAATCGCGACCGAGAGCGTGGTGAGCAGTTCGAGCACCAGCCCGGACAAGAAGGCAATGCGCAGCGAACCCATCGTCGCCTTGCGCGCCGCGTCACCGAGTTCCCGTACCCGCGCCACGGGCCCGCGCTCGCGACCAAGTGCGCGCAGCGTCGGCACGCCCGCGATGAGGTCGAGCACGCGTGCACCGAGGCGCTCCATTGCCTCCATGTGAGCGGCAGAGCGAGCGGAGGTGAGGAGGCCGACGAGCACCATGAAGATCGGCACGAGCGGCAGCGTGAGTACGACGATGAGTCCGGAGAGCCAGTCGACCCCGAGCACGACGACCAGCATGAGGGGAGTGACCGTGCAGGCAAGGATCAGTTGCGGCACGTACCGCACAAAGTATGGAAGGAGTCCGTCGAGGCCGCGGGTGACAGTTGTCACCACTTCGGCTCCCTTGCCAGAGGCAATCCACCGCGGACCAAGGGTGGCTGCGTGCTCGACCACCGCTTCGCGCAAGTGCGAGATCACACGGGTGCCCGCGCGGTGGGCAAGCCGTTCCTGCAGCCATACCAGCGCCACGCGCGCGGCGATGACAGCCGCGAGCAGCGGGAGGCCGACGCTGAGCGCGCGAGTACTCGTCGGCACGAGCGAGCCGATGTATGCGAGCCCGTCCTCGGCAAGCGGTGACGGGGCAAGCACGGGTGCGAGCATCCGCGCAATGAGGAGCGCTTGGACGAGCAGCGTGCCGGCCGTCACAAAACCAAGCACCGCCGTCACGATGACGTAACGGCGGGCTGGACCGATCCGCGCGATGAGGCGCGGGTCGATGGGTTTCATGGATCCCCTATGCGGATTGCTTGGTGAACGTCAGTTCATTGTGCTCCGGCATGTGATCCTCGGTGAGACGGCGGCGGAACACCCAGTAGGTCCACGCCTGGTACGCAAGGACTACGGGGGTGAAGATCGCAGCCACCCACGTCATCACTACAAGGGTGGTGTGAGAGGACGCGGCAACGAGTCCGGTGTCGCCGTGAACCACAAGGCTGTACGCGGGGTCCGTGGTGGACGGCATCACGTTGGGGAAGATTGCGCCAAAGATCAGCGTCACGGCGCCAACGATGGCGAGGGCGTTCGCGATGAACGCCCAGCCGTGGCGCTGAATGAAGCTAAAGAACGTTGCCCCGGCGAGACCGATCGCAGCGAGCGCAAGCGCACCCCAGGTCCACGCGTTGTTCGAGTACGCAAGCTGGAGCCACAGGGCCCACACCGCGCCAACGAGAAGAGCGGCAACCGACGCGCCCCGCGCCCATCGGGCAGCCCGCTCTTGCACAGCTCCGCCCGTCTTGAGCGACAAGAAGATCGCCCCGTGGCTGAGGAACAGCGCGAGAGTGACGGCGCCACCGAGCAGAGCAAACGG
>JAEYUX010000016.1 GCA_023432235.1 Actinomycetes bacterium | reverse complement strand
TTCATGCCGCCCAGCTCTTCGAGGTACCTGTCCTCGCGCGCATCGAGGAAGAGCACCTGCTGGCAGCCCTTCTCGTACGCCTGCTGCTGCGGCAGGAGCGACGCGGCGTAGTTGCCGCCACACTTCGCAGCACCGGTTCCACCCGGTCCAGCGCGGTGGAAGCCCTGCGCCACCCAGATCGACACCGGCTTCACGCCGCCGGGGAAGTACGGACCCACGGGCGACGCGATGAGGAGGTAGTCGACCACGTTCGCCGGCCGCACACCAAGGAATGCTTCGGAGGCGAACATGAACGGCCGCAGGTAAAGGCTCGACTCCTCGACATCCGGCACCCACGCGCCGTCGAGAGCGAGCAGCGCCCGCACGGATTCCATGAAGTCCTCGACCGGCAACTCGGGCAGCGCAAGGCGGTACGCGGACCGGTTGAGTCGCTCAGCGTTCGCGAGCGGGCGGAACAGCCACACCGAACCATCGGCCCAGCGATACGCCTTGAGCCCTTCAAAGATCTCCTGGCCGTAGTGGAGCACGGCCGCAGCCGGGTCCAACGTCAGCGGCCCATACGGCTCAACCCGCCGGTCACCCCAGCCGCCGTCCACGGTCCACTGCATGCGGGCCATGTGGTCGGTGAACTGGGTGCCAAACTTCAGGTCCGCGAGCGCCGCCGCACGTTCGGCGTCCGACGCTGGGGCCGGGTTAGGGACAACACGGAAGGCTCCGGCGTCCGACGGTGCGTCTAGCGCGGTGATGTCAACCATCGAAATGAACCTTCCGTGTTGTTGTGTAGCTAACCCTTGATACGAGCCGCGAGGGCGTCGCCCACCTCAGAGGTGGACCGTTGTGCGTCTCCCTTCGCCGCAGCGTCGGCCGCTACGGCGTTTTCCACGCGAGCCGCGCGCTCCCCGTAACCGAGGAAGTCGAGCAGCATGGCCACCGACAGGACCGTCGCGGACGGGTCCGCGATGCCCTTGCCCGCGATGTCCGGCGCAGAGCCGTGCACGGGTTCGAACATGGACGGCGCGGTGCGGTCCGGGTTGACATTGCCCGACGCTGCCAGGCCGATGCCTCCCGAGATCGCGGCAGCCTCGTCCGTGAGGATGTCGCCAAAGAGGTTGTCCGTCACGATCACATCGAAGGACGCCGGGTCCGTCACCATCTTGATGGTCGCCGCATCCACGTGGAGGTAGTCCCACGTGACGTCCGGGAACTCTGGCGCCACTTCTTCCACCGTCCGACGCCACAAATGGCCCGCGTGGACCAGCACGTTGTGCTTGTGGACCAGCGTGAGCTTCTTGCGGGCACGTCCGGCGGCCACACCAAAGGCGTAGCGCACCACGCGCTCGACGCCGTGGCGTGTGTTGACCGACACCTCGGTGGCGATCTCGTGCGGAGTGTTGACCCGCAGCGCACCGCCGTTGCCCACGTATGGGCCCTCGGTGCCTTCGCGGACCACCACAAAGTCGATCTCGCCGGGGTTGCTCAGCGGCGACACCTCGCCCGGGTAGAGCTTGGACGGGCGCAGGTTCACGTACTGGTCAAGTGCGAAGCGCAACGGCAAGAGCACACCGCGCTCGAGCACGCCCGACGGCACGCTCGGGTCACCGATGGCGCCAAGCAGGATGACGTCGTGGCCGCGGATCGCGTCGAGGTCAGCGTCGGTGAGGGTCTCGCCCGTGGCGTGCCAACGCTTGGCACCCAGGTCGAACTCCGTGATGTCGAAGGCGATGTCGGTCCCTTCGGTGGCGGCGGCGAGGCACTTCAGCCCCTCCGCCACCACCTCCGGACCAATTCCATCGCCTGCAACGACGGCGAGCTTGTACGTCGTCACAGTGACAATCCCCTTAGCGGGCCGTACGGCCGTCGACGTAGTCCGAGTCGGTGCCCGATGCGGACCAGGCGAAGAGCTTGCGCAACTCGCGGCCCGTCGTCTCGATCGGGTGCGTCTCGCCAGCCTCACGCAGCTGCTTGAACTCGACGCCACCAGCGTCCTGATCGTCGATGAAGCGCTTGGCGAAGGCCCCCGACTGGATGTCTGCGAGCACCGCCTTCATGTTCTCCTTCACCTCAGGAGTGATGATGCGCGGGCCGGAGACGTAGTCGCCGTACTCGGCCGTGTCAGACACGGACCAACGCTGCTTGGTGATGCCGCCCTCGTGGATGAGGTCAACGATGAGCTTGAGCTCGTGCAGCACCTCGAAGTACGCGATCTCAGGCTGGTAGCCGGCCTCGGTGAGCACCTCGAAGCCGTACTGGATCAGCTTGGACGTGCCACCGCACAGCACGGTCTGCTCACCAAAGAGGTCGGTCTCGGTCTCCTCGGTAAAGGTCGTCTTGATGACGCCGGCACGGGTGCCGCCGATGCCCTTGGCGTAAGACTTGGCGATCTCCCATGCCTGGCCCGAAGCGTCGGACTCAACGGCGATGATGTCCGGGATGCCGCGACCCGCGACGTACTCGCGGCGCACCGTGTGACCGGGGGCCTTAGGGGCAACGAGGATGACGTCGACGCCCTCAGGCGGGGTGATGTAGCCAAAGCGGATGTTGAAGCCGTGGGCGAAAGCGAGGGTCTTGCCCGGAGCGAGATAGGGCTCGATGTCCTCGGCGTAGATGGTGCGCTGGTGCTGGTCGGGCGCAAGGATCATGATGAGATCGGCCCACTGAGCGGCCTCAGCGACCGTCGAGACGGTGAATCCGTCGTTCTGCGCCTTGTCGGTCGAGCTTGAGCCGGTGCGCAGTGCCACGCGGACCTCAACGCCCGAGTCGCGCAGGTTCTGCGCGTGAGCGTGGCCCTGTGAGCCGTAGCCAACGATCGCGACCTTCTTGCCTTGGATGATCGACAGGTCTGCGTCGTCGTCGTAGAACATCTCAGCCATGTGCTGTGTCTCTCCTTGATGTTGCGGTGCCCGGTTAGGCGCCTGCGTCTTTAGTTCTTGTACGTCTGTGCTCAGGCCGTCAGGCGGTCGAGAGCGCGTTCGGTGATGGACCGGGAGCCTCGGCCAATGGCCACGGTCCCCGATTGCACAATCTCGCGCACGTCGTGCGGAGCAAGTGCGGCCAGGATCGCCTGGAGCTTGCCGGGGTTGCCCACCGCTTCGATGATGAGCGAGTCAGGCGCCACGTCGACAACGTGAGCGCGGAAGAGCTCAACGATTTGCAGGACGTCAACGCGCTGACGCGCATCGCACCGCACCTTGATGAGGAGCATGTCCCGCTGAACTGACTTCTCAGGGTCAAGTTCGACGATCTTCAGCACGTGAACAAGCTTGTTCAGTTGCTTCGTCACCTGCTCGAGAGGTAGCTCATCCACGTCCACGACCACCGTGATGCGGGAGATCTCCGGGTGCTCCGTCTGGCCCACCGCAAGCGAGTGAATGTTGAAGGCCCGGCGAGAGAACAATCCCGCCACACGTGCAAGCACGCCAGGCTTGTTCTCAACCAGGACCGACAGCGTGTGCTTCGTCATGTCTTAGTCCTCCCGGTCCCACTCGGGGGCCACGCCCCGGGCGTACTGAATCTCGTCATTGCTCACACCAGACGCCACCATTGGCCACACCATCGCGTCCTTTGACACGGTGAAGTCAACCACCACTGGCTGGTCGTCAATCTCATTGGCGCGCTTGATCGTGGCGTCCACGTCAGCGTCGGACTCACACCGAAGTCCCACGCACCCCATCGCCTCCGCGAGCTTCACAAAATCGGGAGTGCGGCGTGTGCCATGACCCGTGTGCAGATCAGTGTTGGAGTAGCGCTCGTTGTAGAACAGCGTCTGCCACTGGCGCACCATGCCAAGCGACGAGTTGTTGATGATCGCCACCTTGATGGGGATGTCGTTGATCGCGCAGGTCACCAACTCTTGGTTGGTCATCTGGAAGCAGCCATCGCCGTCGATCGCCCACACCGTCTTGTCCGGCTCGCCCACCTTGGCGCCCATCGCGGCGGGCACCGAGAAGCCCATCGTGCCAAGGCCGCCCGAGTTGATCCACGTGTTGGGGTGCTCGTACGTGATGAACTGGCTCGCCCACATCTGGTGCT
>JAEYUX010000010.1 GCA_023432235.1 Actinomycetes bacterium | reverse complement strand
CGTTGGGGCAGATCCCGGTGGAGGGAGCGCTCGTCATTGACGAGCTGACCGAGCACCCCGCATTTGTCGGTCTCCCCAAGGGCCACCCGCCGATGGGCTCGTTCCTCGGGTGCTCGCTCCGCGCGCGCGGCTCAGTGTTCGGAAACCTCTACCTCGCGTCGAAAGAGGGCGGCTTCACCGAGCTCGACGTCGCTGCCGTGTCTGCTCTCGCCTCCGCCGCATCCGTTGCGATCGACAACGCGCAGTTGTTCGAGGAATCCATCGAGCGCGAGAACTGGCTTGCTGCGTCCCAGGCGATCACCATGGCGTTCTTGGCCAATCCCGGTGACGAGGCCGTCATCGCCCGCATCGTCGCCTCCGCCCGCGAATTGTCCGACGCTGCCGCCGCCGCACTCGTCCTGCCGGGCCTCGACGATGAGTGGATTATGGAGTTCACCGACGGCGTCAACGCCGACGCCCTGCTCGGGCTCGCGCTTCCGGAGGACGGCTTCGCGATGTCCGTTATTCGTTCCGGAATGGGCACCATCGCGGACCAGCCGCCAGGCCCCACCATCTTGGAGCCCGTCAAAGATTTCGGTCCGACGCTTTACGCGCCTTTGCTTGCGGGCGCCCGCACTCTTGGCTTGCTCATGTTGTGGCGCCGCAAGCAGCAGACCACGTTCGACGAACACGATCTCGCCACGGCACAGCGCTTCTCCAACCAGGCCGCGCTTGGATTGCAGTTTGCCGAGCTGGCGCACGTGCGCAATGTGTCAACGCTCCTCGAAGAGCGCGAGCGCATCGCTGACGATCTTCACGACTTTGTGTCGCAGGAGCTCTTTGCAACGGCGATGCAGATTGAGTCGATCTCCAACGAGGCCCCGCCGGATGTGCGCGACCGCCTCATGTCGACTCTGGAGCACGTGAAGCGCGCTCAACGCGAAGTGCGCGGAGTGATGGGGCAGCTCCAAGGCGAGCGGACGTCTGAGCCGCTCGGTGAGCGGGTGCGCCGTGAACTTGTCCTTGCGCAGGACTCGCTCGGCTTTGTCCCCTCACTCACGGTGAATGACTGGGCGGCAGCCTCAGAGGCGGTTGAGGTGGACCCGACTCTGTCCGACGACATCATCGCGGTGCTGCGCGAATCGCTGTCCAATACGGCGCGCCACGCGAATGCCTCGAGCGCCTCGGTGTCGATCTACATTCGCGATGGACGCCTCGCCCTCAGCATCGAGGACGACGGCATCGGCCCCCCGCCTGAGATGTCGCGGTACTCCGGCACGTCGAACCTTGCCAACCGTGCGCTACGGCGTCGGGGCTCTTTCAAGCTTGAGCCGCGTAGCCCCGATGCCAACCCGCCTGGTACCCGCGCTGTGTGGAACGTCGCCGTCGGCGCCCAGCAGTAGGACGCGTTACTCGCACAAACGACAACAGGGGCCCCTCGCGGGGCCCCTGTACTGCCGGTGTGCGTTGAGCAGGCGCGGTCCGTTACTCCGGCTCTTCACAACGCTCGTTCCACTGCCGCAGGCAGGAGGGTATGGATGCTAGCCGCGGAACGAAGAGGCGTGCCGGCGGGTCGCCCACGCCACTACTTGGGTACGGCGTTGCAGTCCCATCTTGGACAGCACGCTCGTCACGTGGTTCTTGACCGTCTTCTCAGCGATGCCGAGCTCATCACCGATTTCCCGGTTCGCGAGGCCCTGGCCCACAAGCTCAACCACCCGGCGTTCCATGGGCGTGAGGCGGCTCAGCACCTCATCGTCACGGACGCGAATGTGTTGACCGTGTTCCTTGCCGGAGGCTGCCAAGCGGACCGCCTCGACCACTTGCTGTGAGCCAGCGGTCTTCGGCAGGAACATGTCGGCGCCTGCGGTACGGGCTGCGGATCGCGCCTCATCGTCGTCATAGGACGTGAGAACAACGATGTGAGAGTCGGGCAGCGTGCGGCGCACGTGTGCGATCAACTCAAGACCGGTGCCGTCCGGCAAACGCAGATCGGACAGCACCACATCGGGACGCACCGCGTCAGCACGACGAACGGCCTGTGCGACAGTCCCGGCCTCGGCGACGACTTCAATGCCGTCGGCGCGGTCGAGGATGTCGCAGATGCCTCGGCGTACTACCTCGTGGTCATCCAGCACTAGAACCCTGACATTGCTCATGTCCATAAGGCTAGCCCGGGGTCCCGGGCTCGCGCGGGGCGAAGGTCCCGGGTCCTGCCCCTTGTTGAGCGGGCGCGGCGCTGACCTTGTGCTTAACGTCCGTGGGCCTCACGTCCGGGAGTCCTAGTCCCGGGTCACGCGCGCGCGATAGGCCTTTTGGCAGCGGTGACACCAGTGGGTGGAACGTCCGCCGACCATGGCGCGACGAATCGCGGTGCCGCACCGTGCGCACGGCTCACCTTCACGGCCATACGCATCGAGGCTGCGTGAGAAGTAGCCCGACTCCCCGTTTACGTTGACGTACAGCGCATCAAAGCTCGTGCCGCCTTGCGCCAGTGCAGCGGTCATCACCTCTTGCACATGCTCGATCAGTCCTCGCGCGGCCGCGGCGCTCATCGTGTGCGCCGGGCGCTGCGGATGGAGCCTCGCGCGCCACAGCGCCTCATCGGCGTAGATATTGCCCACACCACTGATGACGGTCTGATCGAGGAGCACTTGCTTGATGCCCCGGATTCCCGCTCGGAGGCGCCGTGTGGCTGCCATGAGGTCAAGATGTGGGTCGAGAGCGTCCCGTCCGATGTTCGCGACGGAGACGGGCACCGATGGCCGCATCGTGCCCTGTCCGCCAGGCAGACCATCGGCCGTGCGCGTCAGTTCCTCCGCGTGGACGTAACCAAAGGTGCGCTGGTCAAGGAAGTCAAGAGTGAGCCGCATCGAGTCGCGCTCGAGAGCAAATCGCGCCCGGCAGTGCTTGTGGCGCTCGGGAGGCTCCCCTTCGAAGATGCGGAACTGGCCCGACATCCCGAGGTGAGCGCTGAGCGAGACAGCGTCACCAACGTCGTCCCCTACGAGGGGAAGCCACAAGAACTTGCCCCGGCGCGCGACCTCGTCGATTCGCCCACCAATGACAGCGTCGGCGAACTGTCCCGCACCGCCTGGGGTGAGGCGCACGCAGGAGTCACGAAAAATCTCAGCGTCGGTAATGGTGGCGCCGCGCACGAGCGTCTCAAGACCGGAGCGGACAACCTCGACTTCAGGAAGTTCAGGCATTGGCAGTCAACGCCGCGTGAGCGTGCTGAGCAGCTTCCTGTTCGGCGATCTTCTTTGCGGAGCCGACGCCGGTGCCGCGGGCCTCGCCATCGATCAGCACAGTGGCGGTGAAGGTGCGGGCGTGGTCGGGGCCCTCTCCCACCACGTCATAGATGGGCGCTGGCAGGCCTTGCGCCGCGCAGGCTTCTTGGAGAGCCGTCTTCCAGTCGAGGGCGTCCCCGGCCGTGGCGGCGCGTACTAACGACGGGCCGACGAGCTTGAGGATGACCTCGCGGGCAACGTCGATGCCGTGGCTTAAGTAGACCGCACCAAAGAGAGCCTCGAGGCTGTCGCAGAGGATCGAGTCTTTATCCGCGCCGCCCGTGGTCTGCTCGCCCTTGCCGAGGAGCACAAACGCACCCAGGCCGAGGTCGCGAGCGACGATGGCAAGGGCGCGTTGAGACACGCATGATGCGCGCATTTTGGCCAGGGCACCCTCGGGAAGCTCGGGGTGATCCCGGTACAGCTTGTCGGTGACAACGATGCCGAGAACGGCGTCGCCGAGAAACTCGAGACGCTCGTTCGTGGGCAGGCCACCGTTTTCGTATGCGAAAGAGCGGTGCGTCAGGGACAGCACCAACAACTCGGGGTCAATGGCAACGCCGATCCGCCCAGTGAGGACGGCGGCAGCGTCGTGAACCTGAATGCTCACGGGTGGCGACGAGGCTTGTTAGCCCTCGTGCTCGGTGCGCACAGCCTCTGCGTACTCGCGGCCGTTGTAGGCACCACACGAGGGGCATGCAGCGTGCGAAAGACGCTGGGCCTTGCAACGCGGGCACGTCGTCAGGTCGGCAGCAGTCGTCTTCCACTGCGAACGACGCGAGCGGGTGTTGCTGCGCGACATCTTGCGCTTGGGAACAGCCACGG
>JAEYUX010000003.1 GCA_023432235.1 Actinomycetes bacterium | reverse complement strand
CGATTGTGCTCGATGCCAACAACTACTACCCGCAGCGGGACGGCCGGATCGCCGATCTCGACAGCAACGAGTCCACCACATCGGAACTGGTGCAGCGTCACCTGTCGGGCAGCCACGTGGTGAAGGTGTTCAACCACATCAACGCCGCTGACATCCCTGCCGACGGTTTGCCGGCTGGTTCTCCTGGGCGCCGCGCACTCACCATCGCGGGTGACGATGCCGACGCGAAGGCCGCCGTCACGCGCTTTCTCGACACCCTCGGCTTCGAAGCGGTGGATTTGGGGCCGCTTTCGGAGTCGTGGCGGATCGAGCGTGATACGCCCGGTTACGGCGCGCGCCTCACCGCCGAGCAGTTGCGCGAAGTGACGGCCAACACGGAGCGCGTCCAGCAGGTGTAGCGGCCGGGCCTCGGCTGTCATGTCACAGTGCCTGGGGATACCTAGGCCACGCACGCGGTGCGGCGTAATCTAGTCGCACCATGGATCAGGTGCCCGAATACACGCTGACGCGAAAGCGCATCAAGAATCTGCGCTTGACCGTCAAGGCACCCTACGGAGATGTTGTGGTGAGCGCTCCGCGCCACGTGCCCGACGCCGCAATCGCCGCGTTCGTCAAAGACAAGGCCGCGTGGATTCAGAAACATCGGGACCGCCTCGCCAACCAACCTCGCCCCCTTCAAGCCGGGCCCGAGGCCGAGGCGATGCGCGCTCACCTCAAAGAGACGGTGCCGCCGCTCGTCGCGTATTGGGCCGAGCAGATGGGCCTGCCGATGCCCACACTGGCTTTTCGCCGTATGACGAGTCGGTGGGGATCGTGCAACACGCAAACGAAGCGGATCACGTTCAACCTCGAGCTTGGCCGCCGCGACCCTGAACTGCTCGAATACGTGGTGGTCCACGAGCTCGCACACCTCATCGAGCGAGGCCACAACGCACGGTTCTACGCGGTGATGGACGAATACCTGCCCGAGTGGCGCATCTTGCGGCGCGTTCTCAACGGCTCGTCCCCGCCCGCGCCATAAAAGGGGCGGCGCAAATCGCCCTATCTGTGCGACAATAACCGCGATGCATACCGCGATCATCATTCTGTAGCGCGTCGGCTCACCCCCGACGCGCAGCCTCCCGACGCCATAGGGGGGCTTTTTTGTTGGGGTGACGGGCGAGCTGAATGCTTGTTTGACCTGGGAGGACACCATGGCGGATCTCACCGTTGAGATCTATGACACGACGCTGCGGGACGGCGCGCAGCAAGAAGGCATGAACTTGTCGGTCGCGGACAAGCTCGCCATTGCGGCCCTCCTCGATGAGCTCGGCGTGGGTGTCATTGAAGGTGGCTGGCCTGGCGCCGTTCCCAAAGACACGGAGTTCTTCAATCTCGTCAACAAGGAACTCGAGTTCGCCAACGCGAAGTTCGCGGCCTTTGGCATGACGCGTCGCGCAGGAACGAGTGCGGGTAACGACCCCCAAGTGCGCGCCCTGCTCGACTCAGAGGCGCCGCTCATCACCTTGGTGGCGAAGTCCGACATCCGTCACGCCGAACGCGCCTTGCGCGTGAGCGGCGATGAGAACCTCCGCATGATCGAAGAGACCGTCGCGTTCCTTGTGAGCGAGGGCCGCCGCGTGTTGCTTGACGCGGAACACTTCTTTGACGGCTACCGCTTTGCTGCCGAGTACGCAATCAAGGCTCTGCTTGCGGGTGAGGCTGCTGGTGCGTCCACCTTGGTGTTGTGTGACACCAACGGCGGCATGCTTCCCGACGATGTCGCCGCGGTGGTCGCCGAGGTGCGGGCTCGCACGTCCGCGCAGCTTGGCATGCACGCCCACAATGACTCGGGCTGCGCAGTCGCGAACTCAATGGCCGCTGTTGCGGCGGGTGCGACCCACGTTCAGGGATGCGTCAACGGATACGGCGAGCGCACCGGCAACGCGGATCTGGTGGCAGTGGCCGCCAATCTTGAGTTGAAGCGCGGTGCCATTGCCCTCAAGTCGAACGGGCTGCGGGAGTCAACGCGCATCTCTCACGCAATCTCGGAGATCACCAACATTGCGCCATTCACCCGTCAGCCGTACGTGGGCGCATCCGCTTTCGCTCACAAGGCGGGCCTGCACGCCTCGGCCATCAAGGTCGATCCGGATCTGTACCAGCACACCGATCCCGCGTACGTGGGCAATGACATGCGCATGCTCGTGTCGGAGATGGCAGGTCGCGCCTCGATCGAGTTGAAGGGCAAGGAGCTTGGGTTTGACCTCACGGGGCAGTCTGAGGTCCTCACCAAGGTGACCGAGCGCGTGAAGAACGCGGAGGCAGCGGGCTACACGTACGACGCGGCCGACGCTTCGTTTGAGTTGCTCTTACGTTCCGAGTTGGGCAAGTCCCCCTCGTATTGGCAGGTGGAACGATGGAACGTGGCCGTAGCGTCGGCCCCGGACAACCCCCAGGACGCCGACGCTGAAGCGATCGTCAAGATCCGGGCAGGGGAGAAGCGGTTCCTCACCGTCGGCGAAGGTAATGGACCCGTCAACGCACTCGACCACGCGCTGCGCCAGGCGCTGCTTGCGGTGTATCCGGAGATCGCCCGGTTCGAACTCGTCGACTTCAAGGTGCGCATCATGGATGCGAGCCATGGCACGGATGCGGTGACGCGCGTGCTCATCACGATGCTCGATACCGACACCGCGCGCACGTGGTGCACCGTTGGTGTTGGCCCCAACGTGATCGAAGCCTCGTGGGAATCGCTGACCGAGGCGCTGCTCTACGGCCTTCTCAAGGCGGGCGTGTCGCCTCAGCCGTAGGCGGAATCGGTCTTTGCCGCATGCGGACCGGCTGAGAATGGAACGTATGCACGGTGAATACAAGGTTCCCGGCGGCAAACTCGTTGTCGCGGACGTCGAAACGGCCGGGGATGGTGACGCACGTACGTTGTCGAGCGTCGTCCTGTCCGGAGACTTTTTTCTTGAACCCGCTGAGGCGCTCCTCGCCATCAACGGCGCCCTCACGGGGCTTCCAGCCTCAACGCCCGTGGACCGCCTTGCCGATGTGGTGGCCAGCGCCGCGGGCGACGCCGAGTTCATCGGGTTCAGCCCCGAGTCCGTGGCGATCGCGGTGCGGCGCGCGCTCGGTCATGCGACGAGTTGGCACGATCACTCCTTTGAGGTGATTCGCGATGTCCCGCGACACCCTCACATGCAGATGGCCCTTGACGAGGTCATTGCGCTTGA
>JAEYUX010000109.1 GCA_023432235.1 Actinomycetes bacterium | reverse complement strand
GAGGAACTCGACGCTCTCATCGAACGCACTCGGATCCCCACCGAGGAACGCCTCATCCAGGTCCAGCAGGCGTTGCGTGCCGCGATCGTTGATCCCACGGTCGTTGAGCGCGTCTACAACGCGACCGGTATCGATCCCTGGTTCCTCGATCAGATCCTCCTCATTAACGAGATCGCGCTCGAAGTCTCGGGCGCACCCGAACTCGATGAGGTCATTCTGCGGCGCGCGAAGCAACACGGCTTCTCAGACGTCCAGATTGCCGCTTTGCGCCACATCGATGAGTCCGAGGTCGCCGCAACGCGCGTGGCCAACGGCGTTGTGCCGATCTTCAAGACGGTCGACACGTGTGCAGCCGAGTTCGAGGCCCGTACGCCGTATCACTACAGCAGCTACGACGTTGAGAACGAGGTTCAGCCTCGTGACCGGGAAGCGGTGATCATCCTCGGTTCTGGCCCGAACCGTATTGGCCAGGGCATCGAGTTTGATTATTCGTGCGTGCATGCGGCGCTCACGCTCAAGGATCGTTACGAAACGATCATGATCAACTGCAACCCGGAGACCGTGTCGACGGACTATGACACGTCGGACCGTCTCTACTTTGAGCCGCTCACGTTCGAGGACGTGATGGCGGTGTACGAAGCCGAGAAGAAGGTGGGCCCCGTCAAGGGCATGCTGGTCCAGCTTGGTGGCCAGACTCCGCTGAGTTTGGCGCAGCGTCTTGCCGACGCTGGCGTGCCGATCCTCGGCACGAGCCCCGAGGCGATCGACAACGCTGAGGATCGCCGCGCCTTCGGTGCTGTTCTGGAGGCAGCCGGCTTGCCCGCTCCGCAATACGGCACGGCTCACGGCATCGACGAGGCGATCGAGATCGCCGAGCGTATCGGCTATCCCGTGCTCGTCCGCCCGTCATACGTACTCGGCGGGCGCGGCATGGAGATCGTCTACAGCAAGGCGCATCTTGAGGACTATGGCACTCGCATGGGCGATGTTGGTGACCATGCGACGAGCGCGCCGTTGCTTATTGACAAGTTCCTTGATGACGCGATCGAGATTGACGTCGACGCGCTGTATGACGGCAATGATCTGTTCCTCGGCGGCGTGATGGAGCACATCGAAGAAGCCGGGATTCACTCAGGCGACTCTGCTTGTGTGCTTCCGCCCGTCACGTTGTCGGAAGCGGACCTGCAGCGCATCCGCACGTCTACAGAGAAACTCGCGCACGGAATCGGCGTGAGGGGACTCATGAATGTGCAGTACGCACTTGCGTCTGACGTCCTCTACGTGCTCGAGGCCAACCCCCGCGCCTCACGCACCGTGCCTTTTGTCGCGAAAGCAACCGGCGTGCCGCTTGCACGGGCCGCCTCACGCGTCATGCTTGGCGCGTCGATCGCGGACCTCAAGCAGGAGGGCCTTCTTCCTGAGAACGACGCCGCCACCTTCATCGAGGGTCAACGCATCGCCGTCAAGGAAGCGGTGTTGCCGTTCAAGCGTTTCCGCACCGCGGAAGGTAAGGCCGTCGACTCGGTCCTTGGCCCTGAGATGCGCTCGACCGGCGAAGTGATGGGCTTCGATGAGAACTTTCCGCTTGCCTTCGCGAAGTCGCAGGCGGGTGCATTTGGGGGCCTGCCCCTCAGCGGCACCGTGTTCGTATCGACGGCGGATCGTGACAAGCGGTCAATCTCGTTCCCCGTGGCCCGTTTGCACCAACTCGGATTCACCATTCTTGCGACCGAAGGCACCGCTCGGGTGCTGAGCCGCTTTGGCATTCCTTCGCGAGTGGTGCGCAAGCACTCTCAAGGCGCCTCTGCGGACGGCGAACCAACAATCGTCGATCTCATCAACAACGGTGAGGTCGACATGGTAGTGAACACACCCTCGGGTCAAGGTTCGCGTGCTGACGGTTACGAGATTCGTGCCGCTGCAACGGCTGCCGACGTCGCCATTGTGACGACGACCCCGCAGTTGGCCGCCGCGGTTCAAGCAATTGAAGCGCTCCAAGGTCGCGGATTCGAGGTCATGAGTCTTCAAGAAGCAGGTACTTCCCAGGCATAGGCAACACACCCCGGTTACCATGGGGGCGAGGCCCAGCACGGCCCACCTTCGGCAAGGAGAGACCATGGCGTTCGGCGCCCGGTTAGCAACGGCGATGCGGGATCACGGTCCTTTGTGCGTCGGCATTGACCCACACCCAGAGTTCCTTGCACGGTGGGGCCTGACCGATAGCGCCGAGTCGCTCGTTGCCTTTTCCGACGCGATCCTCGAAGCGTCCGTCGGCGCCGTTGCTGCGGTGAAACCCAACTCGGCCTTTTTTGAGCGTCACGGGGCCCGCGGCATCGCCGCGCTTGAGCACACGCTGAAGCGGGCGAAGGAACTCAGTCTGCTCACGATCCTCGATGTGAAGCGCGGCGACATCGGCTCCACGATGGAGGGCTACGCGGACGCGTACCTTGCTCACGGTGCGCCGTTGGAGGCCGACGCCATCACGGTGTCGCCGTATCTCGGCTTTGGCTCATTGCGCCCGGCCTTTGAGCTTGCAGAGCACTCCGGAAAGGGCGTCTTTGTGCTCGCCCTCACGTCCAACCCTGAAGGCACGGAAGTGCAGCACGCGGTTGGTCGCGGCAACGTCTCAGTCGCTCGAGTTATCGCCGAGTCAGCCGCGGAGCTCAACCATGGTGCGCAACCGATGGGTTCCGTCGGCCTCGTGGTCGGCGCAACGATCGGCGCAGCCGTTGCTGAGCTCGGTATTGATCTCGGACACGTGAACGGTCCTTTGCTCGCGCCCGGCGTCGGAGCGCAAGGCGCTGGACCTCGCGAGGTGGCTGCGGTTTTCGGAGATGCACGGTCGCGCGTTCTCGTCAGCCAATCTCGCGGGATTGCTCAGGCAGGTCCCTTCGTTGAGAAGTTACGAGGTGCGATACAAGCGGCGGCGGGTGCAGCGCAGTTTGCGCTATCAACACATGACGCCGATCAGTAAGCCCGGCAACGGGTCCCAACCAAGGAGGTGACATGGCAACTCCCGAGTTGACACCGGAACAGCGCGCCCAGGCGCTCGTGAAGGCAACCGCCGTGCGTAGCGCACGACGGGTGTTCAAGGAGAGTTTGTCCCGCGGTGAGTTCTCCCTCGCCGACGCCATTGCACGTGCCAAGGCAGACGACGCCCTTGCTGGCATTCGCGTCCATGACTTGTTGCAGTGTCTGCCCGGTATCGGGCCCAAGCGCGCTGCCGTCGTCATGGACGAGATCGGCATTAGTTCAGCGCGTCGTATTCGTGGTCTTGGTGCTCACCAGGTGGATGCGCTGCTGGCACGCGAGCGACGATGAGCCGATTGGTGGTAGTGGCTGGACCCACTGCGGTGGGGAAGGGCACCCTTGTGAGCGCCTTGCGCCAGCGTCGGCCCGATATTTGGGTGTCAGTATCCGCTACCACCAGAGCGCCTCGTGAAGGCGAACAGGACGGTTTTCATTACTACTTTGTGAGCCCTCCGGAGTTCGATCGCATGATCAGTGACGGCGAACTGCTTGAGTGGGCAGTGGTCCACGGCGTTCATCGCTATGGCACCCCGCGGGGACCTGTCGAGGAACGGCTCGCTGCTGATCAACCGGTCGTCCTCGAGATCGATCTTCAGGGCGCGCGTCAGGTGCGCGACACCATGCCCGACGCCCTGTTCGTCTTTGTCGCCCCACCGTCGTTTGAGGCATTAATTGAACGCTTGGCTATTCGGGGAACCGAAGATCAAGCTGAACGTGAGCGTCGTCTTGAGACCGCGCGTGAGGAATTGCGGGCTGTCGACGAGTTCGACGTGACTATCGTGAATGACGTACTTGACGACGCCGTAACGGAGCTGGAAGGCATCGTCGCCTTAGCACGGTAGACTTGCACGCGCTGTCTGCACGTCGCGGGACAGGACCTAGGAGGAAAACGTGGCCGGAACCATCGCGCATCCCGAGGGCATCACCAACCCGCCCATCGACGAGTTGCTCTCCAAGGTCGACTCAAAGTACGCCCTGGTGATTTACGGTGCCAAGCGCGCCCGCCAGATCAACTCGTACTACGAGGCGCTGGGCGAGGGACACTTCGAGAACGTTGGCCCCCTCGTTGAGGCCGACTCCACCGACAAGCCCCTGTCGGTCGCGCTTCGTGAAATCAACGAAGGCAACCTCCTCATTCTCGACTCCGGCGAGGAGTAATCCGTGAGGGTGCTGCTGGGGGTCACCGGCGGCATCGCGGCCTACAAGGTCGCCATGGTCGTCCGTCGGCTCAAAGAGGACGGACATGCAGTCCGCGTCGTTCCCACACGCGCAGCCCTCGAGTTTGTGGGCCGTGCCACGTGGGAGGCACTGAGCGGCGAGCCCGCCACCTCGGACACCTTTGACAATGTGCCAGCCGTTGAGCATGTGCGCCTTGGTCAGCAGGCCGATGTCATCCTCGTCGCACCCGCAACGGCAGATTTCATCGCCTCGTACACGCACGGCGAAGCACGCGACCTGCTTGGCAACGCGTTGCTCGCCACAAAGGCCCCGGTTGTCCTCGCACCTGCGATGCACACCGAGATGTGGCAACACGCCGCCACCCAGGCAAATATCACCACACTGCGTGACCGTGGCGTCCACATCATTGAGCCCGCGGTTGGCCGCCTGACGGGGCCCGATAGTGGACCCGGCCGTCTCCCTGAACCCGAGAGCATCGTCACCGCGCTTTATTCAGTTGCTGGCGGTGCCGGACTGCGTGAGGCGCCTACGCCGCACCATGCACCGTTTGGCGACCTGCACGGAGTCCGTGTGGTGATCAGTGCAGGTGGCACGCGCGAGCCGATCGACGCTGTGCGCTTTCTTGGCAACCGCTCGTCCGGTCACCAGGGTTTCGCGCTTGCCGAAGCAGCGCGCGAGCGGGGAGCTCACGTGACGATCGTCGCCGCGAACACGTCGTTGCCAGCGGGGGAGGGGATCGAGGTCATGTCAGTCGAGACCACCGCGCAATTGGCCGACGCTGTACGCACCGCCTCACGCGACGCAGACGTGGTCGTCATGGCAGCAGCCGTCGCCGATTATCGCCCGGCGCGCGTGAGTGACGTGAAGATCAAGAAGCAAGGCGCGGATGGACTCACACTTGAGCTCATCCAGAACGAGGACATCCTTGCGTCACTCGTCACCGCACGTCATGAGGGCCAGACGATCGTTGGCTTCGCCGCCGAGACCGGCGACGATTCCGCCACGGCGCTCGAGCACGGGCGTGCGAAGGCAATGCGAAAGGGAGCGGACCTGCTCGTCGTCAATCCCGTCGGTGCTGGGCAAGGCTTTGGTGATGTCCCGAACTCCGTGACGATCTTCAACGCTCACGGCGAGGTACTCGGACAGGCCGAGGGAACCAAACTGTCAGTCGCTCATGTGATCTGGAACGCGATCCACACCTACCGTCACGCCGGGTAGGCGAGGGGCTTGGCGGCCGGCGAGCACGTCGGTGCGCGCCACTATGCTGGAAAACATGTCGTTGCGCCTGTTTACCTCCGAGTCCGTTACTGAGGGTCATCCCGACAAAATCTGCGATCAGGTCTCGGACGCGATCCTTGACGAGATGCTTCGCCAGGACGACTCCTCGCGGGTCGCAGTCGAGACCATGGTGACAACGGGACTCGTTCACGTGGCGGGTGAAGTGACAACGTCGGCATATGTCGATATCCCGTCCACCATTCGCAGCGTGGTGCGGGACATCGGCTACACGTCCTCCGCCATCGGCTTCGACGCTGACTCGTGTGGTGTTTCGGTATCGATTGGTGAGCAAAGCCCCGACATCTGGATGGGAGTGAGCCAGGCGACAGACTCCGACCGTCAGGAGCTCGGCGCTGGCGATCAAGGTCTCATGTTCGGTTATGCGTGCACCGATACGCCCCAGTTGATGCCGCTGCCCATCGCAATCGCGCACGCGCTGACGGCGCGTTTGGCCAAAGCGCGTAAGGACAACATCGTTGAGGGACTTCGCCCCGACGGTAAAGCGCAGGTGACGATCGGTTACGACGGGGACGTTCCCGTGAAGGTCGACACGGTCGTCGTGTCGAGTCAGCACCATGAGGATCTGGAAACGGGTGCCCTGCGGGAAGAGATCGCGCGGCACGTCATTGCGCCCGCGCTGGCCACGTTCGATCTCGACTCCTCGGACTACCGCACGCTCATCAACCCGACGGGCCGCTTTGAGATCGGCGGGCCTAAAGGTGACGCTGGATTGACGGGCCGCAAGATCATCGTTGACACCTACGGCGGAATGGCCCGCCACGGCGGCGGCGCGTTCTCGGGCAAGGACCCATCAAAAGTCGATCGATCCGCCGCATACGCGCTGCGGTGGGTTGCGAAGAATGTTGTTGCGGCGGAGCTCGCCACCCGCTGCGAAGTTCAAGTTGCCTATGCGATTGGCACGGCGGAGCCTGTTGGCCTGTACGTCGAGACCTTCGGCACCCACACAGTGGACCCAGATCGCATCACCGCTGCGATCCGTGAGGTCTTCGATTTGCGGCCATCAGCGATCATTGCCGATCTCGATCTGCGTCGCCCGATCTACCGACCCACCGCCGCTTACGGCCACTTTGGGCGTGAGCTGAGCGACTTCACGTGGGAACGGACCGACCGCGCGGCGGCCCTGGCTGCCGCCGTCTAGGGCAGGCGCTGTGTTTGCGCGGGTCGTCGTCGATAGCCCGCTCCCGCACCTTGACCGTCTCTTCGACTACACGATCCCGGCGACACTGTCTCACCTCGAGGTCGGTACCCGAGTCCGTGTTCCATTCGGGGGACGTCTCACGTCCGCGGTGGTCGTTGAATGTGTCGAGGGCCATTCGAGCTACGCGACAAAACCGATCAAGTCCGCGGCGCGCGTACCATCGCTCAGAGCGGCGGATCTCGAACTCGCGCGGGAAATCGCCGCTCGGTACGGCGGATCGCTGTGGGATGTGATCCGCCTCATGGCCGTTCCGCGGGTGGCATCGGTCGAAAAGCTCGCATGGGAGAACTGGACCCGACGCCAGCCTCAAGGCGAAGCCGTCGCACGACTTGCCACCCACGCGCGTGACGTGGGCCTCCCCACGGCCCCGGGTGAGCGAGGCGTCTGGGCCGCCACCCACGTCGGGCGCAAGGCATTGCCTGCCGACACGATCGTGGGCGCGGCGCTGGCGGCCATACAAGAAGGTGGTTCGGCTCTACTGGTGGTGCCGGACGCCAGATCGCTCCATGCGCTGCTTGGCGCCGCACGTGCAGCGGGCCTCACTCGCTGGTCGGCCCGCCACGGCGGTGAGGTAGCGGTGCTCGCGTCGGACGACGGACCGCAGGTGAGATACGGCTCGTACCTCGCGGCGCAAAGGGGTGTGGCGCCCATTGTCATCGGCACCCGTCATGCCGCCTGGACCCCGGTACCTGACGTGCGTCACATCAGTGTGTGGGACGAGTCGAGCGACCTCATGCAAGAGCCTCGCGCACCGTACCCGCACGCCCGCACTGTCGCCGCGCTTCGCTCACAGCTGAACGGCAGTTCACTTCTTGTGGCCGGCCACGCAGTAAGTGCCGACGCCATCGCGCTTGTCGAACACGGCTTTGCCACCCGGGTGAGCGCCGCGGCCGAGCGTTCGGCACTTCCGCGTATCGAGATCGTGGGCGAGGACACGAGGCAGGCCCAAGGTGGAGGCGGCAGGCACTGGATGCCACCGAGCGTATGGAAACCTCTCATCGAGGCGGCGCGGGACGATGTCGCCGCGGTTCTCGTGCCACAGGCGGGCTATGCCCAGGGCCTCGCCTGCGCACGGTGCGATCAGTGGGCCGAATGCCCCGAATGCGGAGGGGACCTCAGCGCGACGGGCCCGACGGCGACGCCTCAGTGCCGTGATTGCGGCAAAGAAGCGGCCGCGTGGCACTGCCCCGAGTGCCGTGGTTACCGCTTGCGCCCTGTGGGGCTCGGGGTCTCACGGCTTGCGGCGCAACTGCGTCGGATGGCGGGCAACATTCCCGTTGTCGAATCATCTGGAACGGCGGGTACCGTCGCCGATCACGTGCCATCCGCGGGCCTCGTCGTCGCAACTCCCGGGGCGTTGCCCGCCGTGGTCGACGGATATCGACACTGCGCGATCGTCGGCGCGCGGATTGGGGTTGCGGACGGTCTCGGATCGGAAGTGCAGGCGGTGCGACGCTGGCTCAACGCCGCGGCACTCGTTCGCTCTCGCGCCGAAGGCGGCCATGTCCACGTGATCGGCGACCTACCCGAACATGTCCGAGCGGCGCTTGTCGCATGGGACGGCTGGGAACTTGGCGCACATGACTTCGCACAGAGGGTTGAGCTTGGTTTGCCGCCACATCGCCGAGCGCTACGCCTTGACGGCACGTCCGATGCGATCGACCAAGCGCTATCTGCATGCGCCGATGCCCCCGTTGACGTATCGCGCGACAGTGACGGCGCATGGCTTGTCGCGGCACGCGGAGTGATGCCCCACGTGGTGACACGAGTTCGCTCCGTTGTCATCGAAAGATCACAGGGCTCCCTGCCGCCCCTGTTCATGCGCGTGGACGCGCTGCCCGGTTCTCGCGGCTAGTTCGCCGGGCACTCGCGACGGCGTTCGAGCCCGTGACCCCGCCTACGATGGACCGCATGCGCTTCATCTTCGCTGGCACTCCTGAGGTGGCCGTTCCGTCCCTGCGCGCGCTCGTCGATGCAGGACACGAGATCGCCTTGGTTGTCACTCAGCCCGATGCCCGCGGCAAACGTGGCTCACAGACGCACCCAAGTCCGGTGAAAGAGGCGGCGCTTGAACTTGGCCTGCCTGTCGCGACACCCGAAAAGGCCTCAGATCCGGAGTTCATTGACACAGTACGGTCGCTCAAAGCCGACGCTGCTGGGGTTGTCGCCTACGGCCAGATCTTGCGGCAACCCCTTCTTGACGCCGTTGCTCACGGGTGGGTCAATCTCCACTTCTCCGTTTTGCCAGCCTGGAGAGGTGCCGCGCCAGTGCAAAGAGCAATCGAAGCGGGAGACGACGTCACGGGCGCATCGACCTTCATCATCGAAAAGGGCCTCGATACGGGTCCCGTCATCGGGCAACTGACCGAGACGATTCGTCCTCGTGACACCGCGGGAGACTTGCTCGACCGTCTTGCTGTCGCCGGGGCTCCTTTGTTGCGCGACTCTCTTGAAGCGCTTGTCAGCGGACGTGCCCGGCCCGTGTCCCAAGGTGACGACGGTGTGAGCCACGCCGCGAAGTTGACAAAGGAAGGCGCGTCGGTGAGATGGGAGCTTCCCGCACACGTGATTGATCGTCATATCCGCGCCCACACGCCTGCCCCAGGGGCGTGGACAACGCTTCCCGACGGTAGCGTGGCGAAGCTTGGCCCCGTTGAACCCATTGATGGACCCACCACCACCCCCGGCATCGTCTCTGCGCAGGGAAGCGACGTCGTCGTCGGAACCGGAACGGTGCCCGTGCGTCTGTCCACGATCCAGCCCGCGGGAAAGCGCGACATGAATGCCGTCGACTGGTGGCGCGGCGCACGTTGGTCCGATGGCGCTCAACTTGGTGAAGCATGACCGACTCCGCCAGGCTCGCTGCACTTGACTGCGTGATGGCCGTCACCGTGGACGATGCCTACGCAAACCTCGTGCTGCCCTCAATAGTCAAGCGCCGCGGGCTCTCCGGACGCGACGCAGGATTTGCGACCGAGTTGGCGTATGGCTCATTGCGAATGCAGGGCTTCTACGACGCCGTCATTTCGGCTGCTTCACGCCGTGACCCTGAAAGCCTCGATCCCGTGGTTCGAGCTGTGCTGTGGTTGGGAGCGCACCAGGCGCTCAGTATGAATACACCCGCGCATGCGGCCGTGTCGGAGACCGTCGATCTCGTGGTCGCAAGTGGCGCGCGCAAGGCTCGTGGTTTCGTCAATGCGGTGATGCGCCGGATCACCGAACGAAGCGTCGAGGCGTGGCAAGCCCGAGTGTCACCAGGCAACAGCCGAGATGCGATTGCAGTCCGAACGTCTCACCCTCGGTGGATTGTCAACCAGCTGGAACGATCACTCGCCGCACGGGGGCGCGGCAGCGACATCGAGGCGTTGCTTAATGCGCACAACACCCCAGCACGTGTCACGCTCGTGGCACGGCCTGGCCTCATTGCTCGCGATGCGCTCGTTGAGCAATCTGGTGGATCGCCGACGCGCTTGTCGCCTTTCGGTGTCAGCGCGGCTGGCGGCGACGTGGCCGACATCCCGGCGATCGCGGCGGGAACCGCAGGAGTTCAGGACGAGGGTTCGCAGGTTGCGGCGCTGACGCTGGCGAGTGCGGCTGCCCGCCCCGTGAGCGACAAGGAGCGGTGGCTCGATATGTGCGCGGGGCCCGGTGGTAAGACCGCCCTTCTTGGCGCAATCGCCGCAGACCGAGATGCAACCGTCGATGCGATTGAGCTTCACAAGCACCGCGCTGAGCTCGTTCGCAACAGCGTCCGGGCCGTTCCCCACGCAGTGGTGAGCGTCCATCACGCCGATGCACTTGAGTGGGATGCGGGAGTCTACGACCGCATTTTGCTCGACGCGCCATGCACTGGGGTCGGGGCGCTTCGCCGCCGACCCGAGTCGCGTTGGCGCCGTACCGAAGGTGACCTTGCGGATCTCACCCACCTGCAGCGTCGGCTGCTTGAGAAGGCACAGGCCCTGTTGGCGCCTGGCGGTGTCATCGCTTACGTCACGTGTTCGCCGGTCCTTGCCGAGACGCGCGAAATTGTCGAGCGTTCCGGTCTCGCGTCTATTGATGCGCGTCCCGTCCTTGCAGACGTGACGCAGACGGCCACGAACGAGTGGGGAGACGGACCGGACGTTCAGTTGTGGACACACGAACACGGGACCGACTCGATGTACATCGCGCTCCTCACCCATATGAGCGGGACTAGGTTTGAGTCATGAGCATTCGCATCGCTCCGTCAATTCTGTCCGCCGACTTCGCGCGGCTCGAGTCAGAGATCCTCGACGTTCAAAGCGCCGATCTCCTGCACGTCGACGTGATGGACGGTCACTTTGTCCCGAACCTCACGCTGGGACTTCCTGTTGTGCGTCGGATTGCCGAAGTGTCGCCACTGCCACTCGACGTTCACCTCATGATTGACGATCCGGACCGGTGGGCCCCGCGCTACGCCGAGTTGGGCGCAATGTCGGTGACCTTTCACATCGAAGCTGCGGCACATCCAAAGCAGATCGCACGCGACATCCGCTCGACGGGAGCGCGCGCCGCTGTCGCCATGAAGCCCGCGACCGGCGTCGATGCGGTGATCGATCTCATCGGCGATGTCGACATGGTGCTCGTCATGACCGTCGAGCCAGGCTTTGGTGGTCAGACCTTCATGGAGGAGACGCTTCCCAAGCTGGGGGAGCTCCGCGAAGCAGCCCGATCGGCTGGCACGGACATCTGGCTCGAGGTCGACGGCGGCATTAACACGGAGACCGCGCCGCTCGCGGTTCACGCCGGCGCGGACACCTTGGTGGCCGGCTCCTCCGTCTATGGAAACGAACACCGCGCGGACGCGATTGCCGCTCTGCGCACGGCTGTGAGCTGACAGTGGCCGAGAGGCTCACGCCTCACGCGGCGATGGACCGCGCCGTGTCACTCGCGGCGCGAGGCCCTGCGTACGGACCCAACCCCCGCGTCGGCGCCGTCCTCACTGACAGCAATGGCGTCGTTCTCGGTGAAGGCTTTCATCAAGGCGCAGGCGCTCCGCATGCAGAAGTTGACGCAATAGACGACGCTCGCTCAAGAGGACGCTCGCTCGCTGGCGCCACCGCGTACGTCACGCTTGAGCCATGCAATCACTCGGGCCGCACGGGCCCATGTAGCGACGCCCTCGCTCGCGCTGGGATAACGCGAGTGCGATACGCGGTGGCGGATCCAAACCCACAGGCGACCGGCGGGGCAGCGGCGCTTCGCGCGGCAGGGATCGATGCCGAACTTGTGCCGCACCTCGACGCTGAAGACCTCAACATGCGTTGGCTCACTGCGATGCGCCTGGGACGGCCCTACGTCATCGCCAAATGGGCTCAGACACTCGACGGCTATATCGCCGCGACAGACGGCAGCAGCTTCTGGATCACGGGCGAAGTGGCCCGAAACCATGCACACGGCGTGCGTGCCCATGTTGACGCCTTGCTCGTCGGCACCGGCACCGTCGCCGCGGACGACCCAGAACTCAGTGCACGTCCCGAAGGCGTTCTCGCTCCCCACCAGCCGCTTCGCGTTGTCATGGGGCTGCGAGAGACGACTGGCGCGCGTGTGTGGCGTGACTCAAATGCGGTGCACATGGCGACTCATGACCCCGTCGAGGTTCTTGAGGCCCTGTGGGCGCGGGATGTCCGCACCGTCGTGGTTGAAGGTGGGGGAGAGGTCCTCACCGCCTTCATCGATAATGGACTCGTCAACGAAATCAATGTCTACATTGCGCCCGCGCTTCTCGGTGACGGCATCCGTGCCATCCGAGACCTAGGAATCACCTCGATGACTGGCGTGTTGAGAGCAACGAGGGTGGCATCGACCGCTCTGGGGCCGGATACCCTGGTGACGGCCCTGCTTGGGAAGGAATAACTGGTGTTCACCGGCATCGTCGAGTCGGTCGGGACGGTTACCGCCGTTGCCGATCACGGCGCGCAATCTCAGATCGCAATCCAGTCGCCAGGTTATGGCGATGACTTTGACTACGGCGAGTCGATCGCCGTCAATGGTGTGTGTCTCACCGTCGCAAAGCACAGCGGCGACACGTGGATTGCCGACGTCATGAAAGTGACGCGCGAAACCTCGACCCTGGGGGCAGTGACGCCCGGCACACGCGTCAACCTTGAGCGCGCTCTGCGGGCCGACGCCCGCTTGGGCGGCCACATCATGCAAGGTCACGTTGATGGTGTGGCGAGGCTGGTCTCCCGTGACAGCCAGCCCGATTGGGACGACCTCACGTTCGAGCTTCCTCAGCACCTGCTCAAGTACGTCGTTCTCAAGGGATCGATCGCGCTCAACGGCGTTTCGCTCACGGTGGCGGCACTCGACGGCGATAAGGCGACTGTGTCGCTCATCCCGACAACGCTTGCCGAGACGACGTTTGGCGCAATGGAGGTAGGGGAACACGTCAACGTCGAGGTGGACGTCATCGCCAAGTACGTCGAGCGCATGGTCGAGGGACGGGCGTGATGATGGATCCGATCGCGCTCGTGGAACGGGCGCTTCACGACCTTGCTGCAGGCAAGCCGGTTCTTGTCAGCGATAGTCGCGACCGCGAGAACGAAGCAGACTTCATCATGGCGGCGCAGACCGCGACGGTCGAATGGGTGGCTTGGGGTATTCGCCACTCAAGCGGCTACCTCTGTGCACCGATGCCGAGTTCGAAAGCAGACGCGCTCAAACTGCCGCTGATGGTTCCTCGCAGCCAAGACCCGCGTCGGACGGCCTACACGGTCTCAGTGGATGCGGCGAGCGGAATCAGCACAGGGATTTCTGCCGCTGACCGACACCGCACCATTGAACTGCTCGCCAAGCCGGACGCGTCCCCTGAAGACTTCATCCGGCCTGGGCATGTTTTGCCGTTGCGTGCTGTTGCAGGTGGTGTTCTCCATCGACCTGGACACACTGAGGCCGCCGTCGACCTATGTCGTCTGGCTGGCCTCGAGCCCGTAGGCGTGATTGCAGAGTTAGTAAACGACGACGGCACCATGATGCGTAGAGGCGATGCCACGACTCTTGCCTCCAAGGAGGGGCTTACGCTCATGACGATCGCCGACCTCATCCACTATCGACGTGCGAAGAACGACCTCCCCGCACCTGTGCAACCGCAGCCCAACCGGGTGTTGATGGAGGGGGAGGCGCGCCTTCCCACCACCTACGGCGAGTTCACTATTCGCGGTTACCGCGATGCGCGCACTGGTGACGAGCACGTCGCACTGATCCACCCGGGACCGGTCGGATCGACGCCCGTGGTCCGAGTCCACTCGGAGTGCTTAACGGGAGATGCGTTCGGCTCGTTGCGCTGCGAGTGCGGGCCGCAATTGCACGAAGCGATGAAGCGTGTCGCTGAAGAAGGCGGCGCTGTTGTCTACCTGCAAGGTCATGAGGGTCGCGGCATCGGCATTCTCGCGAAGATTCAGGCGTATGCCCTTCAAGATCAGGGGCGGGACACCGTGGACGCGAACACGGATCTTGGATTGCCTGTCGATCGACGCGAGTATGGGGCGGCGGCCGCCATTTTGGAGGACCTCGGCCTTACCAATGTGCGTTTGATGACGAACAACCCTGCGAAGGTTGAGGGACTGCGCGCCTCCGGGATTTCCGTGGAGGAGCGAATCCCCTTGCACGTGGGATTGCACCCGGAGAACGAGGCGTACCGCCGCACCAAAGTAGAGCGCATGGGACACCTGATTGGGGAGAGCGAATGAGCGGCGCAGGAGCACCGGCGATCAATGTGGACGGCACCGGCATCACGGTTGACGTGGTTGCCGCGCAGTGGCACACCGAGGTGATGGATGGTCTCCTTGCCGGGGCACTGCGAGCCATCGACAAGGCTGGCGCGTCCGCGAGAGTGGTGCGAGTCCCTGGAGCGTTTGAGCTTCCCGTCGTCGCCGAACGCCTCGCACGCGGCGACGCACGCGTCATTGTGTGTCTTGGCGTTGTCGTGAAAGGCGCGACACCGCACTTTGAATATGTGTGCGACGCGGTCACTCGCGGCCTCACCGACGTGGCACGCACGCATGCGGTGCCGGTGGGGTTTGGTGTGCTCACCACAGACAACGACGAGCAGGCGCTCGACCGAGCGGGGCTACCAGGCTCTCGTGAAGACAAGGGAGCAGAAGCCGTCGAGGCGGCGCTGGCCACCTACGCGGTTCTCGAGGAAATCGGCGCGCGTCCCGTGGACTGAGGCGCCACGAGGCCCACTAGGCTGGCCGCGTGACGTCTTTCAATGACTTGTACGACCTGCTGTCCGAGCGCGCCGCTAGCCGACCTGAGGATTCTGGAACGGTGCGCCTGCTCGACGCCGGAGTACATGCCATTGGCAAGAAGCTTGTGGAAGAGGCTGCCGAGGCATGGATGGCTGCCGAGTTCCAAAGCGATGAGGAGTGCGCCGAGGAAATCTCGCAGTTGCTCTATCACGCCCAAGTGTTGATGGTCGCCAAGGGCATCACGCTCGCTGATGTCGAAAAGTACTTGTGAGGGCTCTGTGCTGCGTATTGCTGTTCCAAATAAGGGCTCATTGTCCGAGCCTGCAATCCAACTTCTGACAGAGGCCGGTTACAAGCAACGCCGTGATCCGCGCGAACTTGTCCTCACGGACGCGCGTAACGACGTCGAGTTCTTCTTCCTGCGCCCCCGCGACGTCGCCGTGTACGTCGGTTCGGGCACCGTCCAGGCGGGTATCACTGGTCGCGATCTCCTGCTTGATTCTGGTGCCGCCGCTACTGAAGTCCTTGAGCTCGGCTTTGGCGGTTCGACCTTCCGCTACGCGGCGCCTGCGTCGAATATCACCTCAATTGAGCAGCTCGCTGGCAAGCGGGTGGCCACCTCGTATGAGCACCTCGTTGATGCCCACCTTCGTTCCTTTGGCATTGAAGCTGAGGTTGTTCGGCTTGATGGAGCGGTCGAATCGTCAGTTCGCTTGGGCGTGGCCGACGCGGTTGCGGACGTTGTGTCGACGGGCACCACCTTGCGGGCAGCGGGACTTGAGGTGTTTGGGGAGCCTCTTCTCAAGTCTGAGGCGATTCTCATTCGCGCCAACAGTGTTCCGGAGTCGACGGTTGCCGTCCTCGTCGCTCGATTGCGCGGGGTGTTGATGGCTCGCCAGTACGTCCTTGTTGACTATCACGTCCCCGACGACAAACTTGACGAGGCCGTCGCCATCACCCCTGGTATCGAAGCGCCCACGATCAACCCGCTGCATCACTCCGAGTGGCAAGCGGTCCGTGTCATGGTGCCTCGGATCGAGATGAACCACGTGATGGACGAGCTCTATGCGGTGGGCGCGCGAGCGATCCTCACCACAGAACTTCTCGCCGTGAGAGTGTAAATGGCAACCGATCCGGCAGAGCGCCTGCTCAACCTGATCATCGCCCTCACTCACGCCAGGGTGCGAATGACCCGCGCCCAGATTCGCTCATCTGTCGCGGGATACGCCCCGCCGACGCCGGGACGCACCGTTGACGAGGCTCGCCGCGAGGACGCCGCGTTTGAGCGGATGTTCGAGCGCGACAAAGACGAGCTCCGCCGCATCGGCATCCCTCTCAAGACCGTGGTGGATCCGACCCATGGCGATGAGATCGGCTACAAGATCGACGCGTCCGATGCCGCGATGCCTGAAATCGAGTTCACGCCCGCTGAAGTCGCAGCCCTCGCCTTGGCTAGGGAGTATTGGCAAGGCGCAACCCTGGGCCCGGATGCGAATCAGGGCTTCACCAAAGTCGCGTCCACGGCCACCGCCGCCCCTCGATCACCGCTCGGTCTCGGTGCGCGCGCTACGTCTCTTTCGGATGCGACAGCCGTCATTGCGGAGGCCCGTGCGCGACGCCAGGCGGTCGAGTTTGCATATACGTCCGAATCTTCAGGACATGCACAGCGCACTGTCGAACCGTGGCAACTTCTCATGCGGGGCAGTGCGGAGTACCTCGTTGGCTTTGACCGTGACAAGCAAGCCGCGCGCACGTTCCGCTTGCGACGAATCCATGGCGACGTACGCGCGGTGGGCCCCGAAGGCTCGTACGAGATTCCAAACCCGATTCCGTCCTCGGGCTCGTCGCCCCCGCCCGTCAAGACCGCACGGCTTGGTGTGCGCCCAGAGGCAGGTCACGTACTGCGGGAGCGGGGCAGATTCGACGGCACTGAGGGCGACTGGGATGTGCTCGAGATTGAGTACAGCTACGACGATCAAGTCCGTGACGCGGTCCTCGCACTTGGCGGGCGGGCGCGTGTGCTTGAGCCGAGCGACATCAGTGACGGAGTTGCCACGTACGCGCAGGCCGCACTCGATGTCGCGCTGAAAACAGTAGGGGAGGGGAGCGATGGCTGAGAAGACCCCAGCACGCGTGACCCGGCTTCTCGGCATCGTCACGTACCTCGAACACAACAACGAGGCGACCGTCGCCCAACTTGCGGAGCACTTTGACGTGAGTGAGGTGCAGATCCGCAAAGACGTCACGACGTTGTGGATGTCTGGCGCACCGGGTTACCTTCACGACGACCTCATCGACTTTGATGCGGATGCCTTTGATGAGGATGTCATTCGCCTGCGGGACTCTCAGGGCGTGAGCCAGGTGCGCCTTTCTCCACGGGAGGCCGTCGCGCTCATCGGGGCATTGTCGACGGTCGCGGCATCGGGCATTGCGCCAGACGCTGTCACGACTGCCCTCGACAAGCTGGTCGCAGCTGTCGGTGACGGTGACGCGGTGCGCTCCGTTGCACTGAGCACCCCCGATGCGGACGTCGTCGCCGCATTGCGACGTGCGCTCGAGGATCGAGTGGTCGTTGATCTTGTCTACGTCGATGCGAGCGATCATCGCACTGAGCGGACAATCGAACCTCATCGGCTTGTCATCATCGACGGCGTCACGTACGTCGAATGCTTCTGCAGGCGCGCTCAGGATTACCGCACATTGCGCCTCGACCGGATTCGCTCCGCCGTTCCCGGCACCGACGCCGTTGAGACAGAGCCCGACACCACCGGCGGCTTTTCGCTCGTCCCACAGTTCGAGGCCGTCGTGACTGCGACGAGAACCGCGCGATGGCTCCTGGACACGTTTCCCGGCGTGCTGGTCGACGACGACGGCGAGACCGTCACGGCACGTTTCGGCGTCGCGGATGCTCGCGTCATAGGGGGACAGTTGCTCACCATCGGCCCCTATCTGCGGTCAATTCAGCCTGTAGCACTTGCACAAGAGGTCGCGGTTCAGGCGCGAGCTGTGCTGGACGCACAGGCCTAGACTGGGGTCACCTACCCGGGAGGAGACGTCCGTCATGAAGCCGTGGCACATCGTCGTTGTGCTGATCGTCGTGCTTGTGCTCTTTGGCGCACCCAAGTTGCCGGAGTTCGCCCGCAACCTCGGCAAGTCACTGCGCATCCTCAAGGAGGAGACGAAGTCGCTCACGTCGGATGAATCCGATGAAAAGACTTCCACCGACGATGAGCGCAAGGACTCCTAGACGCTCTCGCCGCGGGCAAGACGTCCGCATGCCGTTGCGCGAGCACTTGGCGGAGCTCCGCAATCGCGTCCTGCTCGTCCTTGCCGGCATGGTCTTGGGCGGCATCGGGGGGTGGTTTCTCTTTGACCCGGCGTTCAATGCGCTTCAGCAGCCGCTCATTGACATCGCCGAGCGCGACAACGCACTCGTCACGGTCAACTTTGCGGGAGTTGCGTCCGCTCTCGACATGCGGTTCAAGGTCTCACTCTTTCTTGGACTAGTGATTAGCTCGCCGTGGTGGCTCTATCAGATTTGGGCTTTCATCGCGCCCGGTCTCACCGGAAAGGAGCGCCGCTACACCGTCGGCTTTCTTGCGTCGTCGATTCCACTTTTCTTGCTTGGTGTCGGCGCCGCGTGGCTGATGTTTCCCCAAGCGGTGACAATCCTCACCGATTTCCGCCCCGACGACACAGCCCAACTTCTAGACGCTCAGCTATACCTCACCTTTGCGATGCGCTTGCTCGTCGCCTTTGGCCTCGCGTTCGTGTTTCCCGTGGTGATGGTGGCCTTGACCTGGCTGGGGGTTGTGCCCACCCGGGTATGGCTCAAAGGGTGGCGCTGGGCGGTCCTTCTCATCTTCATCTTCACCGCCATCATGACCCCCACTCCAGATGGAATCATGATGACGATCATGGCGATTCCGATCATTGCCTTGTACTTTGGCGGCATTGGCATCGGCGCCTTGGGTGTCCGGCGACGCGCAAAGGAGCGTGCGT
>JAEYUX010000002.1 GCA_023432235.1 Actinomycetes bacterium | reverse complement strand
GGCTCACCCAAGAGGCGTTTGACCGCCTCCAGCAGGAGTACGACCACCTGGTGGGTGAAGGACGCGCGGCTATCGCCAAGGAGATCGACGAACGCCGCCAAGAGGGTGACCTCAAAGAGAACGGCGGTTATCACGCGGCGCGTGAAGAGCAGGCCAAGCAAGAAGCCCGCATCGCGCAGCTTCGTGGCATCCTCGAGACCGCCAAGGTGGGTGAGCCTGCGGCGCACGATGGTTCGGTGCAGCCCGGTTCCGTTGTTGAAGCCAAGGTGGCCGGCCGCGACATGCGCTTCCTTGTCGGCTCCCGTGAGGTCGCCGACGGAACGGACCTTGACGTGTTCAGCGCCCAGTCGCCTCTTGGCGAGGCAGTGCTTGGCAAGAAGGCGGGCGAGACGTCCTCATATGTGGCGCCCAACGGCAACGAGATTGCCGTCGAGATCGTGAAGGTGGAGCCCTTCACGGGCTGACGCGCTTACGGCTCCCGCTCGAGCAGGACCACCGCTTCGTAATGCTCAGTGTGCGGGAACATATCGAGCAACCTGCCCCGTGTTGGGCGTAGCGATGGCATCGATTCGAGGTCCCGCGCAAGCGTGTCGGCATTGCAACTCGAGTAGACAACGCGGGTCACTCCGGATTCCTCGAGCCAGCGCGCGAGAGCAACGCCGATGCCGCGCCGGGGCGGGTTGACGATGACCGCGTCCGGGGCGGAATGACCCTGGGCCCAAGCAGTCGCGTCGGCCACCTCGAAGCGAACACTCTCCGCGCCGGGTACTCCTGCCGTCGTCATCTCTGCGGCCGAGATCCGAGCCGACTCAATCGCTTGCTCCGCCACTTCCACGCCGGTGACCTCTCGCCCAGGCCTCACGCAGTGCAAGGCGAATCCGCCCACTCCGCAGTAGAGGTCCCACACCGTGCGGGGCGATGCCTCGTCGATCCAGGCGCCGACTTGGGTGTAGAGCTCGCGGGCCACGGCGGTGTTTGTCTGAATGAAGCTCTGAGGCCGCACGTGGAGGGTGACGCGCCCGAGCGGCATCGGCAACGTCTCCTGCTCGGTCAAGAGGATCTCGCGCTCGCCCTCGATCACGGCCTTGTGCTCGGGGAGCACATTGAGGCTCGCGACGGCGAGGTGCGGAAGTTGCTCACGCAGCCACGGCAAGTGCTTGATGAGGCGCGCATGAGCCTCGGTCGAGCGCATGACAAAGCGGACCATCACCTCGCCCGTTGGGGAGCCGGTGACGAGAATGTACTTGAGCTCGCCGCTGCGCCGAGTCACGTTGTACGGCTCAAGCGATGCGTGCGTGATGAAGCGGGCGAGCACGGGAAGCGCCGTGGCGACCGGCGGCTCATAGAGCGGGCAATCACGCAGATCAATACCGCCGCCACCCTCGTCGAGAATGCCCACCGTGGGGGCCGCCACCGTGCCAGCGACCACCATCTTGGCCTTGGACCGAAAGTGACTGGATGCGCTCACAAGCGGCGGGTCCCACGCGATGCCCGCCCCAGCGTCGGCCGTATGAGCGGCAAGCAACTGACGCAGCGCGTGTTCCTTGTCCGCTACCTGGCGCGCATGGGGTGTCTCAATAAGAGTGCAGGACCGGCAGCGGCCCGTCGCATAGGCGACGCATTCCATTCCTCTACTTGCCCCGCTTGCGGCGCTTGCGCACCCGAATCTGGGTAGTGGTGACGCGATCGCGAGCGCGCCGGAAGGCTTCCTTCGACTTTTCGGCGATGATCGGGATTTGTCCCGTCAGCGGTCGTTCATCCTCGCGAGACAAGACGAACTCGGCATGCATGCCGCGACCGAATGCGACGGTGAACGCCAAGATCGGCACCGCGATGACGGCACCCGCGAGACCGGCCAACAGCGTGCCGCTTGAGACGGCGAGGAGGATTGCCATCGGGTGCACCGAGGCCGCCTTGCCAAAGAGCCACGGGTACAAGACGTTGCCTTCAACCTGTTGAACCACGAGCACGATGATGAGCATGACAACGGCGGACTTCCAGCCGCCGTCCACCAGCGCGACGAGCACAGCAATGGCTCCCGAAATGCCCGCGCCGAACATCGGCACAAACGAGAAGAGGAACACCGCGATCGCGATTGGCAAGGCAAGCGGCACGCCAAGGAGCCATGCGCCCAAGCCAATGCCGACGGCATCGATGAACGCGACAAACACCGAGGTCTGCGTGTAGCGGCGCAGCGACATCCACCCTGCGTGTCCCGCTCGGTCAACACTTGCTCGCGCCTTGACCGGCAAGATGCTGACAAAGAAGTGCCACATCTGCGAGCCGTCGCGCATAAAGAAGAAGAGCGAAATGAGCGCGAGGACCACACCGGCAACGAGCGCAGCAATCGTGTTGGTGACGTCGAGAGCGCCCGAGGCAAGGCCCCACGCGTTCTCACGCGCGGTGTTCTGCACACCTGCGACCGCCTCATCAATCTGTTCGCTCGATACGTGGAGAGGGCCGTCTACGAGCCAATCGACAAGCGTGTCAAAGCCCTTGGTGGCCGAGCGACGCAGGCTCGAGAAACCACTCATGACGGACGCCCCGACGGCGTACGAGAGGCCCGCCACCGCTGACACAAGCATGAGGATCGCGAGTAGCGCGCCAAGCGAACGCGGAATGTGCCACCGCTCCATGCGCGTCACGAGGCGTTCGAGAGGGGCCGCGATCAGAAGGGCGATGACGAGCGGCAGCACAATGGCGCCAAGCACCGCAATGACATTCCACAGCGCGATAAGAACGACGCCCACGACGATGAGCCGCCACGCCCACGCGGCCGCTACGCGCAGCGGCAAGGGTACGGAGAGTTGCGCATCCCGGGGCGCGTCCTCGCCCTCGTGAACCATTGCCTCGGCAACGGCGCTCACGCCGCTCACAGCGTCGGGGCTTTCGATTGCGTCTCGATGCTCTTCGCCTGCCATGGTGCGAGCGTATCGCGCACATGGAACACGCTGGGTGTGCATCGCGTTGGTGAGTACGGAGGTACCGATAATGCTCTTCGTGGACAAGACTCAGATGGTGGCCAAGGATGACGCTCTCACGGGCCGCGACTCCCAGGTGGAGGTCCCCGAGCGGCACGCCGTTCTTGGGACGCCGCTGAAGGGCCCATGGCCGGATGGCATGGAAGTCCTCTACGTGGGCATGGGGTGCTTCTGGGGTGCAGAACGCATCTTCTGGCAGCTCGACGGCGTGTACTCGACCTCAGCGGGCTATATGGGCGGCTGGACCAAGAACCCCTCCTATGAGGAGACGTGCACGTCGCGCACGGGCCATGCCGAGGTGGTGCAGGTGGTCTTTGATCCTTCCAAGGTGAGCCTCGACACGCTCTTCGCCGCCTTCTGGGAGAACCACGACCCGACCACGGCGAACCGTCAGGGCGGGGACATCGGCACGCAATACCGCAGCGCCATCTTTGCCACGAGCCCAGAGCAGTTCCAGGCGGCGCGGGCATCTGCCGAGCGCTACCAGTTGCGGCTCACCGAGCAGGGCTTCGGCACCATCACGACGCAGATCGTGGATACGGCCGACGCTGGGGACGGGCAGTTCTACTACGCCGAGGATTACCACCAGCAGTACCTCTACAAGAACCCCGGCGGCTACTGCAATCACGGGTTCTGCCAGGTCAGCTACGCCTGATCCGGCGGGTTGC
>JAEYUX010000165.1 GCA_023432235.1 Actinomycetes bacterium | reverse complement strand
AGGACGGCCGGCGCAGTGGGCGACGTCACGCCATCGACATCCCACGTCACGGAGCGCGGAATGACCGATTCGGACGGGGTGAAGAGAACGCTCCGCACCTCAAAGCCCTCGAGCTCCGCCGGGAACTCGTCAGTCAACGTGGCGTCGAGACATGACTGCTCCGAGCAGTTGACATGCACTTCAAAGGTGAATGGCTCGCCAGGATCGGGCGTTGCATTCGTCACCGTCTTGACGACCGTAAGATACTCGGGATCCCCCGGGGCGGCTGTTGCTGGAACAGCAACAACAACGCCTGCAACAACAACGGTCATCAGCGCGCTCACGGCGCGGCGAAATACAGTCTTCAGCACCAACATCGGCTCCCTCAGCCTTGAACCCCCACAGCACGCGAAGCCGAGAAGCCAGCGTGTGACTTAGGTCACATTAACGTCCGCCTGCTCAAGACGCAATGAGCGTCAGCGTATTCACCCTCATCTGTGCGCGTAGCGGTTGTTCTGGGTGCGAATGATCCCCGCGTCGGCCCCATCAGACCTGTGACATGCGGACAGGACCTACGGGAGAAAGCCTCTGCCCGCGTTCATCTCCTCGAGGCGTTGAATACGCTCTTCCATCGGCGGGTGCGTGGCGAAGAGCCTCGCAAGTCCCACTCCTCGGAATGGGTTCGCGATGAAGAGGTGGCTCACGTTCTCGAGTTGAGGGGTCTGCTGAAGGGGCCGAGCGGCGGTCCCCGCCTCCAATTTGCGCAGGGCAGATGCCAAGGCCAGCGGATCCCCCGTCAACTGGGCTCCCGATCGGTCCGCCTCGAATTCGCGTGTTCGCGAGATCGACATCCGAATGAGTGTGGCGGCGAACGGCGCAAGCACCATCATCGCAAGCAGGGCGATCGGGCCAAGGGGGTTGTCGCGGCTACTGCGGCCACCGCCAAAGAACAGGAGGAACTGCGCAACGGACGTGATGATGCCGGCAAGCGCCGCGGCCACGGAGCCGATGAGGATGTCGCGGTTGTACACGTGCATCAGTTCGTGGCCAAGCACCCCGCGCAGTTCGCGCTCGTCGAGCAGTTGCAAGATGCCTTCCGTGCAGCACACGGCAGCATTGGCTGGATTGCGGCCCGTGGCGAAGGCGTTGGGGGCGGTGGTGGGAGACACGTAGAGCGCGGGCATCGGCTGGTTGGCCTCGCGGCTCAGCTCACGCACGATGCGATACATCGCGGGTTGCTCGACCTCGGTGACTGGGCGTGCGTGCATCGCACGAATCGCGAGAGTGGCGGAATTCCAGTAGCCAATCGCGGTGCCAACGACGCCAAGGCCAGCGAAGAGGAACAGGTACTGCCCGTCGCCAACGACGACGCCAAGCGCCAGCACCACCACCCACAGCACAATGAAAAGACCGAAGGTCTTGAACCCGTTATAGAACCGGCGCGTTTCCACGTCATCCTCCTCGCAACGACAAAACGGGTGGCCGTGCGTCAGCGTTCCCGCAGGTCAGAAACGACTTTGCGAGTGTGCGCTTCCCCTTATGGGCGAGCGAGGCGCTTCTTCGCGATGTCGGTCATCTCGTCGCGGGGCACCACCTTGACGCGCTCACGGCCTTCATTCTCGCCGAGCAAACGCTCGTGCTCATCGAGCACCTGCCAGTCATGCCATTCCACCACGGGCACGCCGCGACTCTTGAGAAGGTTCAACACGTTGTCGGGACTCAACTGCTCAGCTCCCGCCTGCGAGTTTGCGTAAAGCGATTCGGCGTCGGCAACGAGGTTCTCGATCGTTTCTTGAGCGTCGGACTTCGTGGAGCCAATGAGACCCACCGGACCGCGCTTGATCCAGCCGGTCGTGTAGTAGCCCGGCACGTGCTCGCCCGACTCGTCGACAACGCGGCCACCCTGGTTGCGAATGGTGCCGCGGTAGTGATCAAACGGAACGCCCTCGATCTCGGTACCCCAGTAGCCCACCGCGCGGTAAACGGCCTGAACGGGGTAGTCGATGAGCTCACCCGTGGGCGTGACGTTGCCAGTGCCGTCGAGCTGCATGCGCTCCATGCGGACACCCACAACCTTGCCGTCTTCGCCGAGAATCTCGCGCGGCGCCTGGAGGAGGTGGAGGTGGATGCGGCGGGAGGCGCCCGTGGGCTCGCGGAGCGTCCAGTCGGTGAGCGTCTTCACCACTTGCTTGGTCTGGTGATGAGCGTCAATGGCTGCAAGCGAGCCCTCATCAAAGTCGTAGTCCTCGGGGTACACGATGACGTCGACATCGGGCACGTGACCGAGTTCGCGAAGCTCGAGAGGCGAGAACTTCACCTGCGCGGGACCACGGCGACCAAAGACGTGCACGTCTGTCACCGGGGAGGCCGCAAGGCCTTCTTCAACGTTTGGCGGGATGTCGGTGGGGCGAAGATCCTTCACGTGCTTCGCGAGGATTCGGGCCACGTCAAGGGCCACATTTCCGACGCCAAAAACAGCGACCTCTTTGGCCGTCAGCGGCCACGTCCGCGGCACATCGGGGTGGCCGTCGTACCACGACACAAAATCGGCGGCTCCGTACGATCCATCCAGGTCAATACCAGGGATGTCGAGGTCAGCGTCTTCGAAAGAACCCGTGGCAAAAATGACGGCATCGTAGTGCTCACGGAGGTCGTCAAGGGTGAGGTCAGTGCCCACGTTCACATTGGCGAGAAGGCGGATGTCGCCTCGCCCCAACACATTGGCCAGCGCGACGATGATCTGCTTGATTCGCGGGTGGTCGGGAGCCACGCCATAGCGGACAAGGCCGAAGGGCGCGGGCAGGCGCTCGATGATGTCGATCGACACCGGCATGCCCGACTTGGAAAGGATGTCGGAGGCATACGTACCGGCGGGACCGGCGCCGATGACGGCGACGCGGAGGGGGCGATCAGGACTCACGGAGGTTCTCCCGGATGGATGGTGTGGCACACGGATGTTGGGCCGCGGCGGACAACGGGCGCAAGTATAAACACGAAAATGCGGGCGTACGCCGCGATCGATTCGCGGTCCCCCAAAGGGGACCGGCGCTTGAGTCACCCCGTCGAGACCGCCGAGACCTGAGTCGTGATCAGCGTAGTCCGCCTCGCCCTCGCTCGCATTCGAGGTTGCGTGGGACCTACGGCCCGTGCCAGACTTCCCGCCATGACAATCCAGCACGCCTCGCAGCGCGTCATGCGCTCAATGTGCTGTGTCATGTGTCTGTCGGCCTGAGTCGCCCACGGACGCAAACTCCTGCAACCCTGGGCGCTCGGCCTCCCGAGCGCCGCTGAGCGCGCTCGCAGCCTGGCTCCCACTGAACTCCCCAGAGGAGGATCGGTGAGCCTCCCCACCGACACCACGCGTGATGCTGACGCGCGCCCTGACGCCGTGACCGCCGCACCGGCGACCGCGCCTGTTGACGCCGAGGCAGAAGAGCGTCGGCGTCATCGCGAAGAGGCACGCCTCATCCGCACGCGTGAAGCCGCTGCCCGCAAGAACTCCGTGGCCAAGGACGGCCAGTGGGCCTTCGGTGACCGCACTCCGCTCAACCCCAACGAGGAGATCAAGTCAGTCGGTGACCCGCTGCGCGTGCGGGAGCGCATCGAGACGATGTACTCAAAGTGGGGTTTCTGGTCGATCCCTTCAACCGACCTGCGCGGCCGCTTCCGCTGGTGGGGTTTGTACACGCAGCGCCGTCCGGGCATCGACGGCGGCAAGACAGCGATCCTCGATCCGCACCAGCTTGACGACGAGTACTTCATGTTGCGGGTGCGTTCCGATGGTGGCCAGCTGTCCACGGAGCAGGCGCGGGTGATCGGCGAGATCTCGCGCGACCTGGCCCGGGACACCGCGGACGTCTCGGACCGCCAGAACATTCAGTTGCACTGGATCCGCATCGAGGACGTTCCTGAGATCTTCCGTCGCATTGAGGCCGTGGGCCTGAACTCCACTGAAGCGTGCGGCGACGTACCCCGCGTCATTCTCGGGTCACCCGTGGCTGGGGTGGCAAAGAATGAGTTGATTGACCCCACCCCGCAGATGGAGGAGATCAAGGCTCGCTACATCGGCAACCCCGAGTTCTCCAACCTGCCGCGCAAGTACAAGACCGCCTTCACCGGAATGCCCGTTCCCGACATCCTCCATGAGGTCCAAGACATCGCATTCTGCGCGGTGGAGCACCCAGAACTCGGGATCGGATACGACCTGTGGGTAGGCGGAGGCCTGTCGGTGAACCCGATGCTCGGGGCGCGACTGGGCGTATTCGTCAAGCCTGAGATTGCACACGAGGTGTGGGCAGGCGTGACGAGCATCTTCCGCGACTACGGCTACCGACGACTTCGCAACCGTGCGCGCCTCAAGTTCCTCGTCAAAGACTGGGGACCCGAGAAGTTCCTCCAGGTTCTTCAGGACGAGTACCTGCATTACGAGTTGCCCAAGGGCCCCGCGCCGCTCACGGCCACGCCGGGCGAGCGCGGTGACCACGTCGGCGTGTACGAGCAAACCGACGGTGCATGGTTTGTTGGCGTCGCGCCCATCGCGGGTCGCATCTCCGGGACCAAGCTGCTCCGCATCGTCGAGATCGCGGAGGCGGCTGGTTCTCGCCGCATCCGGCTCACACCGCTCCAAAAGATCCTCATCCTTGACATCCCCAAGGACAAGGTGAGCGACGTGGTGAACGGACTGCGCGAGCTCGAACTCGAGTCCCAGCCAGGCGAGTTCCACCGCAACGTCATCGCGTGCACCGGCATCGAGTACTGCAAGCTCGCCATCGTCGAGACCAAGGCCACGGCCCGTGAAGTGGTCGCCAAGCTTGACGAGGAGTTTCCCACTCTTGACGCGCCGATCACCGTGCACGTCAACGGTTGCCCCAATTCGTGCGCCCGTGTGCAGGTGGCGGACATCGGCTTCAAGGGACAGTTGGTGCTCGACGACGAAACCGGCGAGCAGGTCCCCGGATACCAAGTCCACCTCGGCGGACGCTTGGGCCTCGGCGACGACAACGACTTTGGCCGCAAGTTGCGCGGTCACAAGGTGAAGGCCGACGGCATGCCGGAGTACGTCACCCGCGTCACGCGCCACTACCTCGACAACCGCACTGACGGCGAGTCCTTCGCGTCGTGGGCGTTCCGGGCTGAGGAGGAACTGCTCCGATGAGCCACCTCACCTTGCTCAACCCCCCGGTGTGGACTGCAGAGACCGTGGCGGGGGTCAACGACCGACTCGAAACCGCGTCGGCCGCTCACGTCGCGGACTGGGCGATCGCCACCTTTGGCCGCGATCTCATCGTCGC
>JAEYUX010000152.1 GCA_023432235.1 Actinomycetes bacterium | reverse complement strand
CGGGGTGGTGAGCTTCTCCTCGCACATGCTTGAGCACATGTTGCTCGCGATGGCGGCGCCGCTACCCATCGTGATGGCGGCACCCGTGACGCTTGCGCTTCGGGCGCTCCCCGCGCGTCACGACGGCACGCGCGGGCCACGCGAATGGATCCGGGTCATCATCGACTCACGCGTGATGAAGGTGGTCGCCCATCCGGTGTTTGCCGCCGTCAACTTTGCGGGATCGCTCGTTGTCTTTTACTACACCGACGTGTTCCCCTTTGTGCTTGGCAACCACGCGGGGCATATCTGGATGGTTGTCCACTTCACCTTTGCGGGCTACCTCTTTGCGAATGCGCTCATTGGCATCGACCCTGGACCTACCCGGCCTGCGTACCCGATGCGCGTGCTGCTGTTGTTCGCGACGATGGCATTCCACGCGTTCTTTGGCGTCTCACTCACCACCTCCGAGGTGCTCCTCGCGCCCCGTTGGTATGGGCTGATGGGTCGCGACTGGGGCCCCGACGCGATCACTGATCAGCAATTGGGCGGGGCCATCGCGTGGGGACTGGGAGAGATCCCGGTGGTGCTGCTCGCCATCGCCGTGCTTATCGCGTGGCGTAAAGCGGACGCGCGCACGGCTCGCCGCAGGGACCGCGCGGAGGTCCGTTCGGGGGACGCTGATCTTGAGGCGTACAACGCGATGCTTGCCCGGTTGCGGTCCGCCGATGACGAGGCGGATGCGCCGAAGCGCTAGACGCGAGGTGGGAACTGCGGTGTGGGAACCGCGGCATGGGAACTGCGGCGTGCCATGCGCCCCATGCGGGCATCCACAGATTTCTTCCACAGGCATGTGAATTTTGCGTAAAGCGCCCACCACAGGCGGGGAAAACTCTGTTGACAAAAAGTGGATAGAAATTGCCCTTGATTTGGGGTTGCGCCGGTCGCACGAGGGCACTAAACCTATCTCCATCGGAAGGGAAACCCTCCGCGACACCCGGGGTCTCGATCACGGGGCTTGCGAGGAAAACGGATGCTGAGCAACCGGCATCACGGTCCTCGACGGCGCGGCGGTAGGTGAACTCCCGGGCGTAGCGGACAACGGCAGTCCACGCTGAGGGTCGGTCTTCGATCGAGCTGAGGCCTGTGCGTGACGGCACAGGGACTGGCGGGCCCGTTGCGTCGACCGAGAGGTCGCATCCCGCATGGGAAGCGAGCGCCGCATCGTCAATTACGGCTGTCGGTCCGGGTTCCGCAGGGGGCTGGGCTGAGAACTCGAGGTCATGGCAGGGCCCCTCAAACGCTTACTTTGAGGGGCCCTTCGCCTGTCTTAAGGCCACCCCACCTCATCGCCCGTTGCAGACCACCTCTCCGCAGCCGGCCTCGCGCCGGCGCTCGTGGCAGACCACGTCTCCAGAACCCGCCTCGCGCCCGCGCTCGTGGCAGCCCGCCGCGGGTGGGAGGGTCCTGGTGTCCCGGGTTTCATCCACCAATTTTGTCCACAGCCCGGTGGAAATCGACCCGGTCCAACACGAAAAGCGGTGGATAACACAGTGGAATAAAAGTGGAAAGAAAAAACCCCAATTTCCACTTGCATTGCTGCACCGACTGGACTACTTATTAGGTATCTGAACTGAACAAAGCGAATGAGGAGATCGGGGAAACCTGGTCACCACGACAGCAGAGTTGGTTCAGAAGTCATCCGCAGGATGTTGCGAAGCTCGCGGCCTCTCGCGGGGCTGGCGGGGTCACCCAAGACGGGGGTGGCCGTAGCGGACAGCGGATGACAGGGTGAGGATGGTCCCGCTTGCGGGATCGGCTCTGGGCTCGTCAGCCGGTGCCGGTGAGGCGCTTGCGCCACACAGGTCCTCGTCCCACAGCAAGGCCCTCCGGACGCTTACTCCGGAGGGCCTTTGCTGTGTTGGACGCGTACGGGACCGCATCCGTCATCGACAACGCTAAATCCGCGCCGCTCCATTCCGTGGAATCGACACGCGGCGCGCGCGACACCGGTCCGCAACCCGCACTGGCCCCGATTAGATTGGGCACATTCCCGATGTGAGAGGGCAAGATGACCACTGGCGAGCACCCCGACGTTCCGCGCCGCGCCGACGTACCTCCTGCAGGTCCTCAGCCCGATATCAATGCGTATGGTTATGGCACTGCTCGCGAGCGCGCCGCGCGGGATGCTCAGTCACAGGGCAGAGGCCGTCGCATCATCATCGTTGTCGCGGTGGCGGTCATCGCGTTGCTTGCCGGCGTTGGCACAGCGATTGCGATCAACGCTTTCACGGGGGATGACAACGAGACGGCGGCCGCCCTCCCGAGCGCTCCGGTCGCGACGCTACCTGCCACGGGTGATCCAAGTCCTACAGCGTCGGCGCCGATGCAGGAGCCGGTCGCATCGGCCTCACCGGACCCCGGCCCCCAGCTGATCGCGGGCCCGGACCTCGAGGTGGGCGCGTGTATCGCGGACCCATATGAGTCCGCCGAGCAGAACGCGGACGGTTCGTACACCGTCGAGGGCTACACGGTTGTTCCCTGCAATGAGTCGCATTACGGCGAGGTGTTCATGCAAACCGCGTCGCGGACAGCGTCCTACGACGTTGACGGGATCGTCGTTGAGGCAGAGCAGCTGTGCTACACCGGCTTTGCCTCGTACGTAGGTCGCTCCTACCAAGAGTCCGAGCTCTTCATGGAGCCTTTTGCGCCCACGGCCGACGCGTGGGCTGAGGGAGTCCGTGACGTCACCTGCGTGGTGATCGACCCGAACGGCCCGCTCACCGGCTCGGTTCGCAACTCGGGCCGCTAGACCATGCGAACCCGCCTGCACGCGAGTCACGTCGCGCTCGTTGCTGCGGGGGGCACGCTCGGCACCCTTGCGCGCTTTGGGGTAGCGCAGGCATGCGCCGACGCCGCGGGCTGGCCGGTCGCGACCTTCACCGTCAACATTGTGGGTGCCTTTGCACTCGGTGTGCTGCTTGAGTCGCTCGTGCGGCGCGGCGCGGAAGGCAGCACCGCTCAGCGGGTGCGCCTCACCCTCGGGACGGGATTTCTCGGTGCCTTCACCACGTTCAGCGCGCTCGCGATTGAGGTGGAGCGCATGCTCGCTGACGGGCACATCGCCAACGCCGCCGCATACGGGCTTGGCAGCGTCACCATTGGCTTCGCGGCGTGCGCGGTTGGCGTCGCACTCTCCGCGCGGCTGCACCGCCGGCGCGCACAGCTCCTTCCCACAGATCCCGACGCCAACGCGGTGTCGAGTGACGCGGTGTCGAGTGACGCGGGGTCGAGCGAGGGCGGGGCGTCATGAGCGTGTGGGCGGTGTTGATGGTCGCGCTAGCGGGCGGGCTGGGTGCCGCCGCACGCTTTGCGGCCGACGCCGCCGTCCGTTCTCGCACAGGCGACAGGTTCCCGTGGGGCACTGCCGTGGTGAACGTCTCGGGTTCGTTCGTTATCGGTTGCGCGACCGGCGGCGCGCTCTTTCACGGCTGGCTTGGCGGAGTGGACGGCACGCAGTTCGCGATCATCGCGGTCGGCTTCTGCGGTGGTTTCACCACGTTCTCGACGGCGATGGCCGAGTCGGTACGCCTAGTCCAGAGCGACGCCTGGCGGTCCGCCCTTATCAACGCGTTTGGCACCCTCGTGACGTGTACCGCGGTAGCCGCGGCCGGCGTCGGCCTCATATACGCGATCTGACTCGCGCCAGCGCGCCGGGAAGGTGGCAGCACGCCGGAAAGGTGGCAGCGCGCCTAGCGCTCGGCCCCTGTGAGGTCAGCATTGGTCGCAGCGACGCAGGCGGAAAGAATGGCGCGATACAGGCTGCTCGACACCTCGTCGTAACGGGCCTGGGCCCTTTCATCGTCAAGCCACAGGTCATTCCACGTGCCCATGCCACCAAAGACCCATGCCTGCACTGCCATTGCGAGGAGCCGGTGCGCCTCGGCGCTGATCGCATCCCGGGGCGCGATATCCGGGTGGTAGGCGATCTCGGGTGACTCCGCCTCCAACTGCGCCAGGGCGCCGTCAAACCACGATGCCCAATAAGCAAGTTCATTGGCTCGGGCAAAGTCAGCGGCGCCGACGAGCTGGTGACGCAAGGCCTCCGTCGCCGCTGTCACCTCGGGCCAGTGAGGGGTCACGGAGGTGTCGACCGCGTGACCCGTGTACCGAATGTTCCACACGCGATTGTCGCGGTGATGGGGGTTCGCGTAGGTCCACGACGGCACCCACAATGTGGGCAGGTCGCCGTCACTGAGGAGCGCCCATTGACCGCCGCCCTCATACGCCACCGCGACCTGCGGCGGCTCAGCACTCGGCGCCTTGTCAAACACGACGAGCCGCAGCCGACTTGCTCCGCTCTTCTTCAACCCCTTCAGCCACGCGGCGGTGCCAGTGACCGGCTTGGCCTTGCGCCCGCGCGCGGTAGCTGAGGCAAAATCGACAACGTCGACGTAGCCAAAGGTCGAGTTGGAACGCTCAAGCGCGGGCGCGCGACCCGTCCCCGACGCCAACCACACGGAGCCGTGAAGACCGAGAGCGATCGTGTTCGCGAGATCACCATTCACGTGCCAGACACCTCATCCGTGTAATGGGGAGAGTTCTCGTGGTCAGCCGACCAAATCCCCCTGCGAGCAATGCACGCGACGCACAACGGCGTCGGCCAAAACGTGGAGCGGGTGACGGGAATCGAACCCGCGCTATCAGCTTGGGAAGCTGAAGTTCTGCCATTGAACTACACCCGCGCGCGCCCGCAGGCGCGACTTCATCTTAGTAGCCGGACGCAATCACGCGTGCGGCTGGGCCACAAGGGTGAAGGTGCTCGAGCGAGTCTCGCCCGGTTGTACCAAGAACACACCGGTGCCCGCGGCGCCCTCGGCTTCGCGGTTGAAGCCATCGTTCGCGTTCGAGACGGCCTCGACCGCAAAGAACGTTTCACCCTGGGGGATGTAGACCACCGCGTGCTCAAGGAGCGCGCCCGCCTCGTAGTCGAGGGTCAAGGCGCCGGGGTACTCAAGGGTGGCGAGGGTGGACGAGGTGCGCTCCGTGAAGCAGTCGTCGACGAACTCCTCGCCGAGCGGACGCAGCTGACGGAAGTCGACGCGCGGCTCAACCGGCTCCGGGTCGCCCGTGGGCAGGCAACCGATCGCGGGGTAGTACGTGGTGCAGTTGAGTTGAAGCTGCACGTCGTCGCCCACGCCGAGGTTGCGCTCAAAGTAGGGGTGGTGGCCAAGGCCGGCGGGGAACGTCTCGTTGCCATCATTGGTGACGGCCATGTGCCACGTGAATCGATCGCCGTCGAGCTCATAACCAAAGCGCGCGGTGAATGCCCACGGCCAGTTGACGCCCACCACGTGGCGCGACGAAAACTCAAGCGTCACGGCGGTGTCGCTTTGCTCGACAACGGTCCACGGGAACTCGAGGCCCGTGCCGTGAATGGCAGTGCCGTCCGCGAAGTTGACGCGCAATTGGTGACGCTTGCCCGCCCAACTGAACACGCCATCGCGGATGCGGTTGGACCACGGAACGAGCGGGAACGACGCGGTGGCCCAGGCGTCGTCAAGCTTGTCGGTTGGCGTCGGGCGGAGCACATCCACCCACTGGTCGTCGATGCGCACGCGCGCGTATGCGACCGACCCTCCCGAGGCGGGAACGAGCCCTACCTGCCACTGGTCATTTTCGATCGCGACGATGTCCCTCATGAGGCCATTGTTGCGGATGTGACGGGGGTGGAATGCACCATCGCCCCCGACGTGTCGTTCACGTCGAGGGCGATGGGTGTGGTTCTAGCGGTTCTGGAGGGCGTCCATCGCGACGGCAACGGCCTGGAGCAGGCGGGTGTCGTACTCGGGAGCCTCGACCGTGCAGCGGTACGTGTCGCGCAGACCGAACTTGCGGGTGATGTCGAGAACAACGTCCCGCTCGCCGGCCTTGAAGAGGAAGTCATACGGGATGAAGTCGAAGTTGGTGAAGCGGCGCAGAATCGCGTACGCCGGCGACTTTTCCTGGCCCTTCACCTCGGGCTGGCCGGGCTGCTCGATGATCCACGTCGAGTTGAGCATCGACGCCTTCCAGTCCTTGTGGAAGGAGCCGATGGTGTTGCCCGCGCCATCGAAGACGTCCACGACGGACCGGATGTCGAGCACGTTGCGCGCCTTGAAGGAGAAGAGCACCTGCGACTTGGAATCGTCGGTGAAGAACTTCACCTCTTCCTTGAGCGCAAAGCGCTTCTGCTGTGCGAAGCCCAGGAGCGACACCGTGTTCCATTCGGCGTCCGTGGTCCAGATCTCGTAGCGGTTGACACCCAGCGTGAAGCGCTGGCGGATAAGGAAGTTGTGCTCAGTCATGGAATGACGGTAGCGGTAATGGCGCATTCCTCGTCGCACTTAGCAACGTACCTGGTATATGGGCGAGTTTCGAAATGTGTGGAATGCGGGGGAATCGAATTGGTGTTCCTATTACGTCCGCAGTACGCGGCTGGAGCAGTGGCGAGGAGGAGGCCACAGTCTCGAGATAGGTCCGAATGACAGGAGTACATCATGGCGATCGGTTCCGGAATTTTCCTCATTGTTGTTGGGGCGATCTTGACCTTCGCGATCAACACCTCCGTTGAGGCCGTCAACCTTGTTGCCGTTGGCTGGATCTGCATGGTCGCGGGAGCGCTCGCGATCCTCATCTCGCTTGTGGTCAACAACCAGGCCCGCCACACCTCCCACCGTGAGGTGGTTGACGAGCACGTCGCGGAACACCGTCACGTCTCGTAATTCGCGCGGCTCATAAGACATCCACGCCGACGCTGGGGCGCCGACCATGCCGAACGCGCCCCGGCGTCGGCGTCGGCGTCTGTGTGGGCGGGACTCAAGCGTCGGGGTATTGCACTTCCGGAAGTGACGTGAACTTCACGAAGGGGCGGCGCTGCGAGAAGGCGACATCCAGACGGCCGCGCACCACCGCGCGCACCACCACCGCGATGGCCACCCCTACGGCGGATACCGCGCCCACACCGACAGCAATGCGCGGCCCCCAATGGTCGCCAATCCACCCAACAAGCGGTGAACCGATGGGCGTGGCGCCCATCATCACCATCATGTAAAGCGCCATCACCCGCCCGCGCATGTACGCGGGCGTTGTTGTCTGGACGGTGGCATTGGCCGTGGTGAGCATGGTGAGAGCGAAGAATCCCACGGGGATGCCCGAGATCGCGTAGGCCCAGAACGTCGGCATGATCGCCATGAGCCCCGCTGACACACCGAATCCGGCGGCTGCTACAACGACAAGACGCGCACTCGGATTGGTACGCCGGGCCGCGAGCACTGCGCCCGCGAGCGAACCGATCGCGAGGATCGAGCCCAAGATGCCGTACTCCTCCGGCCCGCGACCAAACTCGACGCGCGCCATGATCGCGCTCGTCAGCTGGAAGTTGAGACCGAGCATCGATACGACGGCAATGACAACAAAGATCACCATGAGGTCGCGCCGCTTGCGCACGTATCGCAGGCCGTCGAGCACCATGCCGGGCGTGCGGGGTGCGCGCTGTTGCTCGTGAAATTCGGACGCCCGCATGAGGATCAGCGCCGCGATGGTGGCCGCGAAGGTGGCGCCATTGAGCATGAACACCCAGCCGGAGCCGATCCACGCGATGAGCAGTCCCGCAAGACCGGGGCCGATGAGGCGTGCGGCATTAAAGGACGCGGAGTTGAGGCCCACCGCATTAGCAAGGTGGCTGCGGGGGACGAGGTCGCCCACAAAGGTCTGGCGGGCGGGCGCATCGAAGGCGCTCACGATGCCGAGCAGCAAGGCGAAGGCGTAGACGTGGAAGAGGTGCGCGGTGTCGGTGAGGACGAGCACGCCAAGTCCGAGGCCGAGCACGCCCATCCCGGCTTGAGTGGCAAGCAAGAGTTTGCGGTGGTCGACGCGGTCCGCCACAAGCCCCGTGAAGGGACCGAGGAGCAGAAACGGCGCGAATTGCAGACCAGTGGTGATGCCGACGGCGGTTGAGGAGTTGTCGGTGAGAACAGTGAGGACCAACCAGTCCTGTGCGACTCGCTGCATCCAGGTGCCAATGTTCGACACGAGTGCGCCAGCAAACCAGAGGCGGTAGTTGACGATCGCGAGCGAGGAGAAGGTTCTGTTCATTCGTTGTTGTCAACGGTACGCCAGCCAGGCCGCATTCCTCACAGTGCCAAGGTCACAAGGCGGCTGACCGCACAGCTCCGAACCGCTCGTGCCGGTTCCTACAGTTGCGAACCGCTCGCGGGCGCGACACGCCGCTGCCGGCGCCCCCGCAAGGGCACCGGCAGCGGGCCGCCCGAAGGCGCCGAGTTCCTACGCGAGTGCCGGCTCGGGTAGGGACTCGGAGTCTGTTGGAGAGGCGTCGACCGACGACGCCGACGCTCCGTGGTCGATGTGCGGCAACCAGCCAAGCCAGCGCGGCAAATACCAGTTCGCATCCCCCATCCAGCGCATCGCAGCGGGCACGAGCAGCACGCGGATGATCGTCGCGTCGATGAGCACGCCAGCGGCGAGCCCGAAGCCCCATTGCGCGAGCTCGGGAATCGACGCCGCCGCAAAGCCACCGAAGACGCCAATCATGATGAGCGCGGCGCCGGTGATGAGCGGTCCCGTTCGGGCGAGGCCCTCGACAATGGCCCCCGAGGTGTCGCCCGTTGCGTCGTAGCGCTCGCGGATTCGGCTCAGCAGGAACACGTGATAGTCCATCGACAGGCCAAATACGAGGGC
>JAEYUX010000130.1 GCA_023432235.1 Actinomycetes bacterium | reverse complement strand
AAGAGCTTTGGCTTCATCAACCAAGTGTTGCTGGGCGGCGCCGCGGTTCCATGGCTCACCGACCCCACGATGGCGAAGATCGCCGTGCTCATCGTCAACTTGTGGCTCGGTTTCCCCTACATGTTCTTGGTCATCACCGGTGCGCTCCAGGCCGTGCCGGAGGAGGCAGTCGAGGCGGCGCGCATGGACGGTGCCCGGCCGTGGCAGGTATTGCGCTTCGTCAAGATGCCGCTCGTACTCGTCTCAACCGCGCCGATCCTCATTTCGTCCTTCGCGTTTAACTTCAACAACTTCAACATCATTTATCTGGTCACCGGCGGTGGTCCACGAGATGTCAGCGCGTCGATCCCAGTGGGTCACACCGACATCCTCATCTCGCTCGTCTACAAGGTGGCCTTCACCGGGCAACAGCGCGACTACGGTCTCGCCAGCGCCTTCTCGATCCTGATCTTCATCTTGGTTGCGACGATCTCGATCATTAGCTTCCGCAAGACCAAAACGCTCGAGGAGATCGACTGATGAGTACTGTCACCTCACGCATTCGCCACACGCCGACGCGCTTCGAACGGCTCATCCGCGCCTTCAAGCGCACTGGTTGGCGGCACCTCGTCGCATGGGTGCTGTGTGCTTTCGCGCTCATGCCCTTGGTCTACGTGCTGTCGGCCGCGCTCAACCCGCAAGGCACGCTGACCGGCTCAAACCGCCTCTTTCGCACGGTGGGACTCGATAGCTTCGAGCGGTTGCTCACCTCGGATCAGTACCCATTCCTCACGTGGTTCAAGAACTCACTCATCATTGGCCTCACAACGGCAGTGCTGTCGGTATTTCTCGGGGCCATGGCGGCATATGCGTTCTCTCGCATGCGCTTTCGGGGCCGACGCACGGGCTTGCTGAGCCTCGTGCTCGTCCAGATGTTCCCGCAGTTGCTGGCCGTGGTCGCGATCTTCATTCTCCTCACCAAGATCGGCGAGGTCGTGCCGGCACTTGGCCTCAACACCCATGCCGGCCTCATTGCCGTCTACCTGGGTGCGGCGCTCGGTGTGAACACCTACCTCATGTACGGCTTCTTCAATACGGTTCCCTCGGAGATCGACGAAGCGGCCAAGATCGATGGCGCGGGACACGCACGCATCTTCTTCACCATCATCTTGAGACTGGCCGCGCCCATCCTTGCCGTCGTGTCTTTGTTGTCGTTCATCTCCTCGTTCAACGACTTCGTCATCGCATCCGTCGTGCTCGTTGACACGGACAAGCAGACTCTCGCGGTCGGCCTGTACCGGATGGTGTCGAACGCAAACTATGCGGACTGGAGTGCGTTCGCCGCAGGAGCCGTCATTGCGTCGTTGCCTGTCCTCGTGTTGTTCCTCTTCCTGCAGCGGTACATCGTCAGTGGACTCACCGCGGGTTCGGTCAAGTAAGGCGGGTTCAGCCGCAGCGTGAGCGCGGCTACCCTGGACCCGGATAAGGGGAGGCACCTGAATATGGCGGGGATCGAAGACGTCGCGCAGCGCGCAGGAGTATCGATCGCCACCGTCTCACGAGCGCTCAGCGGCCGTGGCCCCGTGTCTCCCGCCACCAAAGAGCGCGTCAAAGCCGTCGCCGACGAACTCGGTTACGTCGTCTCGCCAAACGCATCGGGTCTCGCAAGCGGCAAGACCCGCACGGTGGGCATTGTCGTGCCGTTCCTCAACAGCTGGTTCTACACGTCAGTCATCGAGGGAGCGCAGTCTGTGCTGCTTGCTCACGGTTATGACGTGACGCTGTACAACTTGTTCGGATCGGGCACCGCGCGCGAGGCCGTACTTGAGCGGTCCTTGCGGAGGCGTCGGGACGACGCTCTCATCGCCGTCAGCCTCGAACTCACCGAAAAAGAAGTGCAACGCCTGCGCGAGACGAATAAGCCGATGGTGGGCGTGGGCGGGCCCCTCACCGGGGTCACGACGCTGTCGGTCGATGACATGGGCGTTGCCCAACTCGCCACCGAACACCTCATCATGCTGGGCCATACCCGGATTGCTCATTTAGGTGGAGATGTGGACCATGAGCTCGACTTCCACATCCCGTCAAAGCGTCGGCTGGGATACGAGCACGCCTTACGCTCTGCGGGCATCGAGGTAGACGCGGAACTCTTCTGCATCACCGAGTTCAGCATCGAGGGCGGCTACCGATCAGCGAAGCAAGTGTTGGGAGATCCCCGGCGACGACCCACGGGAGTCGTCACAGCGTCGGACGAAATGGCCTTCGGCACAATCCTTGCGGCTCGAGACCTTGGCTTGTCCGTCCCCGGTGACCTCTCGGTGGTGGGCATCGACGGACATGAACTGAGCGAATTCTGTCGGCTCACGACTGTCGCGCAGTATCCCGAGCGCCAAGGCGCGCGGGCGGCAGAAGAAGTGCTTGCGCTGCTCGATCCCGAGCGTGAGCGCACGGGAGCGATGGACATCCCCGTGGAGTATGACCTCGTGGTGCGCGGATCGACGGGGCGAGCCCCGGACTCTCGCTAGTCAGTACCGAGCGGCGCGCGCAACGGCCACTCGTCCCCGTCAAGCACGACCTGGGCGGCGGCTCCGGTGACGGGGTTCACGACAATCGGTGCAAGCAGATTGACCGTGGTCGGCTCGCCTTCGCCCGGCGTCACCACAGCGAGCAGGACAGGCTGCGTTGCCGCGTCGATATCGAGCGCCTCACGCACCTGCTCTGAGGTCTCGGGGGCGTAGGTCGGGAAGTATGCCTGGGGCGGGATGACAAAGAGACGGACCCCCGTGGTCTCAAGGCTGCGCAGGGCAAAGAGAAAACCCGAATCATCGAGAGCATCGAGGTCAAAGCGAGTGAGCTGCACCATGCCCGGAGGGGGCTCGATGAAGGTGAGCACATCGGGGAGTTCCCGTAACTCGTTACGGGCTCCGTCAATCGCTACGGCCACGCTCATCGCAAGAAGTCCATCAGCGTCGGCTGGAGAACGCGCGCGGTGGCGCCCAAAGCACCTTGGTACGCGACTTCCTGCATCTGCAACTCCATGATCGTTTCAGCGAGATCAATGTCTTCGATACCTGAAATGCTGGACGTGAAGTCCTGGACCGTCAACTCGAGCGACGTTTGAGCGTCGGTCACTTGCTTGTACCGGATGCCCACATCGGCAAGGGTCGACAGAAACGCATCCATGCGAACATCGATTTCGCCAAGGCGGGTTGTCACGTCGTTGCCCGCGCGCAGATCCGCCGCGATGTCATCAATGAGCTGGAACACCGAGGCCGCGCCCACTCCAAAAGCACCAGCGCCATCAGCGTCGACACGCACCGTGGCGTCCGGACCAAGCCGGCGGTTGACCGCTGCGTCAGTGGTGCCATTCCACGCGTAGGGCGTCGCCGAGGCATGGCCCTCGAAAGCGACGGCGTCACTTGAGGTGCCGGCGAACACAAGGCGGCCGTTGACGTTCGTGTTCGCGAGGTCAAGAAGAGTGTCCCGAATGCCATCAAGTTCGGTCGCGATGGCGTTGCGGGGAGTCTGCCCCATCGCACCCGTGCTCGCGCCCTGCACGGTGAGATCACGCGCGCGGCGCAACACCGAAATCGAGCTCTGCAAGGCCGTGTCGATCTGAGAGAGCCAGGCGACGCCGTCGTCCGCATTACGCCGGGCCTGGACTGCTGCCGCCTTGTCGGCACGCATCGCCATGGCGCGGCCAACCGAGCTCGGATCGTCGGAAGGTCGCTGAAGGTTCTTTCCCGACGACAACTTGCCTTGCAGGTCCGACATCGTCGTGAGGTTGCGCTGCAAATTCGTCAGCGCCGTGCGCTGGATCGTCTGGTGCGTTACGCGGTTAATCACGGTTTACCTCCCCACCAGACCCGTCCGGTTGATCAGGGTGTCGAGCATCTCGTCCACCGCGGTGAGCACCCGGGCCGCGCCCTGGTACGCCCGTTGGTAGGCGAGGATGCTTGTCATCTCCTCATCAATATCGACGCTCGCATTGGCAC
>JAEYUX010000107.1 GCA_023432235.1 Actinomycetes bacterium | reverse complement strand
GCAGTGACACGTTGAGCACTTCCTGCGGCGATCCGTTGTAACCCTCGGCAATGAGGGTTTGGTACGCCTGGGCGTGAAGTTCATCGAGAGTGTCGTCGTCGCTCACAATGCCGGCCGCCACGTTGAGGTCGCGGGTCTCGATGAGCTGAGCCACCTCGATCGCGGCCTTCTTCGCAGCCTCCGCCATTTCTGCAAAGAGGTCAAGGTGCGACTCCGGCACCGCGCTGTCCGGGTACGAGCGTCGGGCCGTTTCGGCAATGTGCTGAGCGAGGTCGCCCATGCGCTCAAGGCCAGCGGAGATTCGCAGGCTCACCACGATCGTGCGCAAATCAAGTCCTACCGGCTGCTGTTGCGCGATGAGGAGCACGCAGCGGGTGTCCACTGTCTCCTCAAGGTCGTCAAGCTTCTGGTCCTCGGCAATGACCTTTTGCGCAAGTTCAACGTTGCGGGTGAGCAGGGCCTCGCTTGCGCGATCGATCGCCGTTGACACGTGGCGGGCCATTGCAGCGAGATCATCGGCAAGTTCCGACATTTCGGCAGTAAAGAGCGTGCGCATGAAACTCCCTCGTCATGAAGATGCCACCAGTCTCGCACTGTTGCGTCACGAACTGTCCGCAGCGCCCCGCTTCGAGGGTGAACTTCCGGTGACCTTGGTGAACATTGGGTGAAGCCGCGCTCGCGTGGTTACTGTGGCGACATGGAACCGGGTGCGTGGGCCGTTGCGGCGGCCGCATTCTGTGTAGGCGTCCTGGTAGGCGCCGTGGCGTTGCGACGCAAAGCGAAAAAGGAAGTGGTGGCGCGCACGTTGGTGCCTCACCGCACTCGGCAGGTGATGTCGGCCCTCCAGGCAGGGGCCATCGTGGTGCGCCGTGACGGCCGTGCGGCGTACTCGAATCACGCATCGTCCGCCCTCGGCATCGCTCGTCCGGATGGTGCGCTCGACCCCGCGGTGGCCGAGGTTGCCCATCGCGCGTGGAAGGCCGGTCACGTCATCGAGGAGGAGATCTCGGTGCGGCGGGGCGTCCTCGCGACCGACGCCGTCGTCCATGTGAGGGTGACGCCGCTTGACGATGAGCTCGCACTTGTGATCGTCAATGACAACACTGAGCAGCGTGCCGCCGAGCAGACTCGACGTGAGTTCGCTGTCAATGTGTCGCATGAGTTGAAGACGCCTATTGGCGCGCTGTCTCTTCTCGCCGAGAGCATCGAAGACTCGGCAGAGGACGCCGAACTTGTCCGGAGCTTCGCCGTCAAGATGCGCCGCGAATCCCGCCGCCTCACCAAGCTCATTCAAGAGATCATCGACATCTCTCGACTGCAAGGTGGAGAGTCCGTGGTGGACCACGAGAACGTCGATGTCGCGGGCGTGGTGCACGAGGCTCTAGAAGGCGCGCGGCTCGCCGCTGAGACGCGGCATATCGGGCTCGTGACAGACGTGCGCGACCGCCCCCACGTGCTTGGGGACCGCGACCTGCTCGTCATGGCGGTGCGCAACCTCGTTGACAACGCCGTCGCCTACTCCGACGAAGGCTCCCGGGTCACCGTGTCCGTGACCGAGAGCGACGACGTCGTCTCGATCGCGGTGCTTGACCAGGGCATCGGCATCGACGAAAAAGATCAGGACCGCATCTTCGAGCGGTTCTATCGCACCGACCCTGCGCGCGCTCGAGAGACCGGCGGCACCGGTCTGGGTCTCAGCATCGTCAAGCACGTCGCAATCCAGCACGGAGGTGCGGTGACTGTCTGGTCGCGCCCTGACGTCGGCTCCACCTTCACTCTTTCTCTTCCTGCTTTCACGGAGGCACCATGAGCGAGCACGTGCTTGTTGTCGAAGACGAGGAGTCGTATCGCGACTCGCTCCGCCACATCTTTGAGCGGGAGGGCTTCCGCGTCACGTTGGCGGCGACCGGCAAGGAGGGCCTGGAGGCCTTCGAGCGCCACGGTGCCGACATCATTTTGCTTGACCTCATGCTCCCGGAAGTCTCCGGCACCGAGGTATTCCGCACCATCCGGGCTCACTCCGCCGTGCCGATCATCATGGTGACGGCGCGTGACGATCAGATCGACCGCATCATCGGCCTCGAGCTTGGAGCCGACGACTACGTCACCAAGCCGTACAGCGGCCGGGAGCTCGTCGCGCGGGTGCGCAACGTGTTGCGTCGTTCGGCGGCTCACACGGATGTGCCCGACGCTGAGCCTGCGGTGGTCTCGGTGGCGGGCTTCACGATTGACCCTGAACGGCTCACCGTCACGCGCGACGGCGCAACCCAGTCGTTGCCGCCCAAAGAGTTCGCCCTGCTCCACCTCTTGGCATCGAATGCGGGGCGTGTTCTCACGCGCCAGGTCATCATCGACCGCGTATGGGGAGCCGATTATTTTGGCGACACGAAGACCCTCGACGTCCACATCAAGCGGCTGCGTGGTCGAATTGAAGACGAGCCGGCACAGCCGCGCTTTGTCCAGACTGTTCGCGGCGTCGGCTACACCTTCGAGCCGTAGCCGCAGGAGCGTCGGTCGGCGAGCGTGACCGAAACGTGACCGCCGTTCACCCAAGGTTTACCCCGAGTTCATGCTCTTCCCGGAATCTCGTTACTTTGCCTGCTTAGCGTGAAGCCATCCGGTGATCGCCGGGTTGTGTCAACACGTAAGGAATCTTCGTGAACATCGCACTTCGCTCGGGCGCCGTTGTTTCGGCGGCCGCCCTCTCGCTGCTGCTGGCGGCTTGCACGCCATCTAATGAGTCCGGGGCCACGTCGAGCTCCGCAGGCAACCCTTCGACGGGGGATGCCGTGGTGGAGTTGGCTGGCACGTTGAACGGCGCGGGGGCGTCGTCGCAGGAGTCGGCCATGGAGGCGTGGCGCGCCACCTTCCAGTCCGAGAACGGCAATGTGACCATCAACTACGACCCGGTCGGTTCCGGCGGAGGTCGCACCCAGTTCCTCGATGGTGCAACCGCGTTTGCTGGCACCGACTCGCTCATGGACGAGGAGGAGTACGCCCTCGCCGTCGACCGGTGCGATGGCGACGCCGGTGCCGTGCACCTGCCCACGTACATCTCGCCCATTGCCGTGATCTTCAACCTGCCCGGCATCGACTCTGTCAACATGTCGGCCGACGTCATCGCACAGATCTTCGATGGCAAGATCACCTCCTGGAACGACCCGGCGATTGCGGACTTGAACCCCGAGCTCGACCTGCCGAGCATCGCCATCACGATGGTCCACCGCGCGGATGAGTCCGGAACCACCTCGAACTTCACGGACTACCTGGCAAAGGCGTCCACGATGTGGCCCTACGAGAAGTCGGGCAACTGGCCCAACAGCCTCGGTGAGTCTGGTCCCGGTACGTCGGCAGTCGTCCAGATCGTTCAGGACACGGAAGGCGCCATCGGATACGCCGACGCCTCGCGTGCCGG
>JAEYUX010000096.1 GCA_023432235.1 Actinomycetes bacterium | reverse complement strand
CTCGATGAGTGGGCGGACCAGCGCGTCGCCTCGGTCCTTCGCCAATTCAGCGCGATCACGTTGGCGGATGGCTCGGAGCTCACGCCAGGCCAACTTCTTGAGCGTGTGGGTTTCGACAATGCCCAGTTGAAGACACCGGTTGGCCGCTTATCGGGAGGGCAGCGTCGGCGGCTTCAACTGCTTGTCGTGCTCCTCAGCGAACCCAATGTCCTCGTTCTCGATGAGCCAACCAACGACCTCGACACCGACATGCTGACGGCACTTGAGGACCTCCTCGACTCATGGCCGGGCACGCTTATTGTGGTGAGTCACGATCGCTATCTCATGGAACGCGTGACCGATCAGCAGTACGCGGTCATGGATGGCGCGCTACGCCACTTGCCCGGTGGCATCGACGAATACATTGCGATCGCGAGCGAGCGCAACCGTGCGACGGGAGGAGTGGGTACCTTCGGCCCGTCCGCGGCGCCCAGCACACCCGCGGCCGACGCTCCACAAGCGTCCGCGGCGCAGACTGGCGCACAGCGCAGGGCGGTTGAGAAGGAATTGGCAGCGATCGAGCGTCGGATGGCAAAGGTGGCCGAGCTCATCGAAGGCACTCACCACGAAATGGCAATGCATGACGTGAGCGACTACGCGGGCCTTGGAGCGCTCAATGAGAAGCTCCGCGAACTCGACGCAGAGAACGCCCAGTTGGAAGAGCGCTGGCTCGAACTGAGCGAAGAACTTCAGTAGCGTCGGCCCGCTCACAACTTGTGGATAACCAGGTCCTAGGACGGGACCAAATGCCTGACAAAGTGACCTCCCTAGTGGAATGCTGAGCAGTACCCACAAGAAGGAGGACAGCGTGACGCCCCACCCCTGGGCCTACCGCTCCCGCGAGTCGGCAACACCTGAAGAAATTTCCGGAATTGACCTGTGGTGGCGCGCCACCAACTACCTCAGCGTCGGCCAGATTTATCTGCTCGACAACCCCCTCCTGCGGAAGCCGCTCACGCGCGACCATGTGAAGCCGCGGCTCGTGGGCCACTGGGGCACCACGCCTGGGCTCAACTTCATTTATGCGCATCTCAACCGCATGATCTGTGCCCGCCAACAGCCCGCGATGTACATCATCGGCCCCGGTCACGGCGGGCCCGGTCTGGTCGCGTCGTCCTTCCTCGACGGGACGTACACCGCGACATACCCCGATATCTCGAACGACGAGGCGGGGCTCAAGCGGATGTTCAAGCAGTTCTCGTTCCCCGGCGGCATTCCGTCGCACGTCGCTCCGGAGACGCCCGGATCGATTCACGAGGGTGGCGAGCTCGGTTACGCGCTGAGTCACGCCTACGGAGCGGCCTTCGACAACCCCGACCTGCTCGTTGCAGCAGTGGTCGGTGACGGCGAGGCCGAGACAGGCCCGCTCGCCACGAGCTGGCACTCAAACAAGTTCATCAACCCCGCGACCGACGGTGTGGTGCTGCCGATCCTCCACCTCAACGGTTACAAGATCGCCAACCCCACGGTGCTTGCCCGCATTAGCGAAGAGGAACTCGACGCGCTCATGCGCGGCTACGGTCACAAGCCCCACGTGTTTGTCGGCGGCTTTGATGACGAGCCTGCCGAGTCGATTCACCGTCGCTTCGCAGAACTGCTCGACACCGTGATGGATGAGATCGCCGCCATTAAGGAAGAGGCACGGCGCAATCCCGAGATGCCGCGTCCGATGTGGCCGATGATTGTCCTGCGCACTCCTAAGGGCTGGACCTGCCCTCCCAAGATCGACGGCAAGATCACCGAGGGTTCGTGGCGGGCACACCAAGTGCCGCTCAGCTCGGCGCGCGACACCGACGAGCACCTGCAAACCCTCGAGGACTGGCTCCAGTCATACGGCCCGGAGGAACTCTTCGATGAGAACGGTGCACCGCGACCCGAGGTGACGGCGCTGGCGCCCGAGGGTGACCTGCGGATGTCCGCAACGCCTCACGCCAACGGTGGTCTGCTCCTTCAAGACCTGCGCCTGCCCGACTTCCGGCAATATGCCGTGGATGTGCCGGCACCCGGTGCAGGTATGGCTGAGGCGACCCGCGTGCTGGGCAACTACCTCAAGGGGGTCATGGCGAATAACCGTGACAACTTCCGCATCTTCGCGCCCGATGAGCTGGCGTCCAACCGCATTCACGCGGTCCTCGATGAGACGAACAAGGTATGGCTCGGCACCACGGAGTTCGACGACGAGAACATGGGCCACGAGGGCCGTGTCATCGAGATGCTCTCGGAGCACCAGTGCCAAGGCTGGCTCGAGGGCTACCTCCTCACTGGTCGCCACGGCCTGCTCACCTCCTACGAGGCCTTCATCCACATCGTCGACTCAATGTTCAACCAGCACGCGAAATGGCTGAAGGTCTCTCGCGAGCTGCCGTGGCGTCGGCCGATTCCGTCTCTCAACTACCTGCTGAGCTCGCACGTGTGGCGCCAAGACCACAACGGCTTCTCTCACCAGGACCCGGGCTTCATCGACCACGTCGTCAACAAGAAGGCCGAGGTGGTGCGCGTCTATCTGCCCGCCGACGCCAACACGTTGCTCGCCACCTACGACCATTGCTTGCGCTCGCGCGACTACGTCAACGTGGTGATTGCGGGTAAGCAGCCGCAAGCCTCGTGGCTCACGATGGAACAGGCGATTGATCACTGCACGCGCGGCATTGGCATCTGGGACTTCGCGTCCAACGTGCCGCTCGGCGAAGATCCCGATGTGGTGCTCGCAGGCGTTGGCGATGTGCCCACGCTTGAAGTGCTCGCGGCGATCGACATCATCCGTGAGGAACTCCCCCACCTCAAGGTCCGCATGATCAACGTGGTTGACCTCATGCGCCTCCAGCCCGAGAAGGAGCACCCGCACGGACTGTCCGACCGCGAATTTGATCACCTGTTCACCACGGACAAGCCGATCATCATGAACTACCACGGCTACCCGTGGCTCATCCACCGCCTTACCTACCGCCGCAATGGACACGACAACCTCCACGTCCGCGGTTACAAGGAGGAAGGCACCACCACCACGCCGTTCGACATGGCAATGCTCAACGACATTGACCGCTACCACTTGGTGATGGACGTCATTGACCGCGTGCCTGGGCTCGGTAGCAAGGCCGCATCCTTGCGCCAAAAGCTGTTCGACAAGCGCCTTGAGGCGCGCCGCTACGCGCGGGAGTACGGCGAGGACCTTCCCGAGGTGCGCGACTGGGTATGGCCCGACGCTCGTGGTCTTGCCGAGAACGCAGCCGTAGATGCCGTTGCCGCCACTGGCGGTGACAACGAGTAGGTTTCTTTCCCTTCCTGCTCTGAAAGCCCCGGGTTGTGCAGCGACCCGGGGCTTTCGCTGTTCCCCCGGCCGACGCTCGACACAGCAAAGCCCCGCCCGCATCGAAGCGCGGACGGGGCTGCCGGAGCGGGCACTGTGACCCGCGAAGCCTTAGAGGCTGAAGACCGCGTCGGTGATGGTGAGACCGAGCTCGACACCATCGATCGCGAAGAGCAGAAACAGCGCAAGGGCACCGCCGATGAGACCGACGTTCTTGTTGAACTGGATCTGGTCGTTCTGCTTCGCCTGTGCGTCGGCTTCCTTCCAGAACGCGTGCATGAAGATCGAGATGGGAAGGAGGGTGAGGGCAACGAGCAGCGCGCCGATGTCACCGAAGACGCCGAAGGCCACCATGAGAGCGCCAACGCCCATCGTGATTCCGGTCAGGATCACACCAAAGCGGCCGCCCGGGGCTCCCTTGAACTTCGCGTACTGCGCCATGCCTTCAGACTGCGTGATGTGCCCGATGGCGGAGAAGATGAAGAGGAGCGCGAAGAGAATGCGCGCGGCCAAGAAGATGATGTCCATGGGAGTCCTTAAGAATTAGTTGAAACGACAACAACACAACATAGGGTGATGTAGGTGACGTGTCAACAAAGATGC
>JAEYUX010000068.1 GCA_023432235.1 Actinomycetes bacterium | reverse complement strand
TGCCATCCCCGTGTGCCTCACGGATCACGTCCATCACGATGTACTCATCCGACGCAGGGGTGGGAGTGCACCGCGCGTTGCCCCGTGCCCACTCTTCATAGACAGCGTCGTCTAGTGGCGCGTTGGCGGATTCGGGCTCGGGGAAGTCAATAACGGCGGTGTCCTTGAGATAGCGGTCGTGGAGCACCGCGTCAGTGGACGCCGCGGAACAGGCCCTATTGAGCAACGTGACGGCGTAACCCTGGCCCGCCAGAGCGTCGGCGTACTGCTCGCCCCACGTCGCCGTGGACTGGAGGCATTTGTCGGGGCCGTAGTACGCCGCTTCTCCGTCAGGTGTTCGGGCACCATTGCCCGACGTGTATGAATCGCCCATGAGAACGACGGTGAGCGGGGTGAGGTCCTGTGAGGCGCTCGCGGCGCGTGGCGCGTCGGACGCCGTTTCGCCGTAGGCAACCGGGGCGTTTGAGGGCGCGCTCCAGCCACTCGTCACAATCAGCGCCGCCACTACCGCGGAGACGCCGACGAATACAGTTGCCCGCACCGTCTTCTACCCCCGGAGTCGTGGGCACCAGTCGGCCCACGTTGACCGTAGGAAGGTGCCCCCAAGTCGGGTAGCCCCATTTATGGGGGAATCGCCCGATCTGTGGCCAACATCACATTCGAGGAAATCCCGCGTGTGGGGGCGTGGGAAACTGCAGTGGTGAGCCCCATCGCTATGCCATCGATCGCATTCTTTGAGCCCCGCATCCCTGAGAACACGGGAGCGGCAATCCGGTTATCTGCGGTGTCGGGTGCGCACCTGCGCCTTGTCGAGCCGCTCGGCTTCACGTTTGAGGAGTCGAAGCTTCGCAGGGCTGGGCTCGATTATCACGACCTCGCGACGGTGACCGTCCACCCGTCATTTGACGATCTGTGTGCCGCCTTGCCGGACTCTCGCGTCTTTGCATTCACCGGGCGCGCGACCACGTTCTACACCGATGTGACGTACCGCGCGGACGATGTTCTGCTTTTTGGGCCCGAGCCGACCGGCCTGCCGGACGACGTGCTCGCCCACCCGCGCATCACCGAATGGTTGCGCATTCCGATGCTGCCTGGCCGACGCTCGCTCAACTTGTCGAACTCAGCGGCTATTGCTGTGTATGAGGCAGCGCGCCAACTCGGCTTTTCGGAGCACGTCTAGCGCATCGTGCGAATGCGCTCGGCTGTGAAGCCAAGCACAAGTAGCACCGCACCGATAAAGCCGAAGCTCACCCATCGCGGCACCAGAGCGTCGTCCACGACGACTTGCGACGTCGCGAGAACTACTGCCGTCACGGCGGTTGCGAGCAGCGGTGCGAACCACTGCCTCCACACGCCGATGATGCCAAGCAGTGCGGCCGCACCTACGAGAGCAAGCGGGCGAATGAGGAGGTGAGGATCGAGCACCATCGCGATGTAGGACGGGATGAGAATCAATCCAAGGCCCGGAGCGAGCGCTGCATACGTCCTGATCGTTTCGTCACGCCGCATCCGGAGTAGTCCAAGGCCGAGCACAGTGGCGCCAGGCACGGCGACGTACGCCTCGAGTGCGGTCGCTCCAACGGCCGCGAGCAAGAACACTGCGGCGGGGCTCAACAACCACAGCGCCGTCACACGCGACCACGGCACTCCGGTCAAGGCAAAGAGCGCGTACCACGCCGCGCTCGCGACAAGCAGCAAGAGCCCGCTTGCCAAGAGGTCGACGGTCGCGAACGGCATGACGATCGTGATGACGCCCAACACCCATGCCGCAGCGTCGGCACCAAGCATCTTTCCTGCGACCAGAGCGATGGTGACCGTGAGGCCCATCACTGCGCCTCCCAGGGCGCTGGGTCCAAGGCCAGCGCCAAAGAAGATGAACGTGTGCATCGTCGCGAGCACGGCGATCAGTGGTGCAGCGATCGTGCACGTGGCGCGGATTGCGCTCCCGCGGGATGCTCGCACCGCCGTCCATACGCAGACCACTACGGCAAGTGCCTCAACAATCGCCGCCGGTCCCGGGCGCCACGGCATCCACGCGGCAGCGGCAACGATCGCCACGAGCCCGTGGAGTCGGTACAAACCTGCGCGGCCCGCCCATCGAGCGCCCGCTTCGGCTGCGAAAGGTGCGAGTACCGCGAGGAGCACCCACCCGATAGGTGCGGGCGTCAAACCAGCCGCCACCACCAGGGCGCCAAGCGCGATGGACGCACTGTGGCGTCGGACCGGCGGGTAGGCAAAGGTGGCCAGGACAAAGAGGGCAACGACAGCGAGCGCCGCGAGATGACCGTCCACCGCGCCGTTCGGTCGAGACTGCGCCCATTCCTGGGCAGCCATTCCCACGGACGTGGCAACCAAACCCGACGAGATCGCGGCAGCCGGCGCCATTCCAGCGGCCCATATCGTCTCCGTACCGAGCCTGCGGCTAGCGGGCCGACTGAGCCATGCGAGAAGAGTCATTCCCGCAGTGACTGTGATCGCTGCGGCGAATGGGTGGCTGTCGAGGAGCGCTGCGGGCGCGACGAGCGACGCTGTCGCGAGAGCGGGCGCGAGTGTGTACACCGGCCAGCGCAGCGCCAACACGATGCCGGCAAGTGCGACCACCGCGATCGCGACGATGATGCGCCACTGGGCGCCATCCACCGCCATCCGCGCGAGCCAGTTCACGGCGATAGCGCTGGTCAACGCGACCCCAGCGATCGCCACGGGGACGCGTGAGTGCCGCAGCGGTGCGAAAGCCGTGGCCGACCATGCCGCAAGAGCGACCGCAAGCACCACCACCGCGAGCCACGGGTGCTCCCGAGTAGGCACGTGCGTCGCGACCCAGCCGCTGACCTGGGGGATCAGCAGCACGAGCCCAATGGTGAC
>JAEYUX010000158.1 GCA_023432235.1 Actinomycetes bacterium | reverse complement strand
TCCACTCACGTCATCCTCACCCGCTCATGTCCGCGATCGCGAGCCAGATTGCGATCGGCCACGTGATGATCGAGATGCCGATAGCGCTTCCCCATGCGAGCGCACGAGCCTTTGCGAGGTTGATCGGCACCGAGCCCATCGTGTAGCCGGTGCGACCATTAACAGCAATGTAGTGCGTGATCTGACGTCCGCGTCGGGTCTCGACATATCCGTAAAGCCACACTGGCAGCAGTACCGACGTCCACCTGCTTCCGTGAATGTGGATCGCTTCGCCATCCCAGCGCACGCCGCGATCGAATTTCCTGATCGAGGGCAAGCCGGCATTGCGGGCGATCGTGAGGAAATGCTGGACGGCGTAGTGTTCGACCTCATCAATGTCCAGGTCGCGACGCTCAGAGGTGAACTCTTCGCCCAGATAATTCGCGTTGAAGCGCACGACCTTCTTCACGTCATACGGCAGCAGGGCGTTGATGATGTTGTTTGTCGACACTTCCGAGTTGATATTGGCCTTGCTGGAGGCGGTCTCAACAACGAGGTCATCAACTTCAAGCTTCTGGTCGAGCCCGAGTTTGAACACGTTGACCGTGTACTCATTCTCGTTGTCGTTGATCCTGCGTGTACTGATGGTGATCTCACCGAAACCGTCGAAGCGGGTCTCGATGTTGCCGTCGACCGTCATGTACGGCAGGTAGACACCCATCACGTTCTCAGGCTTGAAACTCTCAGCAAACGCGGGAAGTGCGAAACGCTTGCGCTCGTCGGCGAACGCCTTGATCGAGGCCATCGCCTCTGCCTTTGAGATCCGGAACGGCAGAATGCCGTCGGGGACGGCACCGTTGGGGATCCGGTTGTTGAGGGAGAGCACGCTCTTGCACCAGTGGCAGCGCGCCTTGAGGTTGTGGTCGGTGTCGATGACAACTTCGGCCCCGCAGCCCGTGCACTTGAGGGTGACGAGTGCGGCATCGTCTTCAATGTCAGCCGCGTTTGTCGACGTTACGGTGCCCTTGAGACGGCCGATATTGTCGCTAAGACCTAATGCCGCATCAAGAGAATCGGGTTGCCACTCGTACCGGCAGAAGCGACACACGAGGGCGATGCGAGCCGTCACGAAGGCAACGTCTGAACCGCCGCATTGGGGGCACTTGTTGACGCCGTCGACGCCGCCCTCGGGCGTGGCGATCTTGAGCGAGTCGGCTTCGTCTGCCTCTGCCGCACCGGCGGCTTCCTTGAGGGTCTCAAGGAACTGCTCGGCCGGGTTCACCGAGTTCGGGTCCGCCACGGCGCCTACGCCATCGTTGTTGGTCACGTTGTCACTGGTCACAGCGCGACCACCTCACACATGAGCATCTCTCGCCTCGCCTGCGGGCGCCGTGCTAGATGCCCAGCGCCTTCTTCTTGAGGGCCTCGTAGTCCTCTTCATTGATGAGGCCGTCGTCAAGCATCTTCTTGTACTGCGCGAGTTGGGCGGCCGGGTCCGCCTGTGCGGCCGTCTCGCCACCGCCGCCACCGGCGCCGACGAGGTTGCCCATTGCGCTCATGCCCATGCCCATCATCGCGAGGCCGGTACCGCCGCCGGTCTCGCCCGCGGACTCGACACCGCGTGCAACCGACTGCTTGAGGAAGGCGTCGCCGCGACGTCCACCGAGAGCATCGGCCTTTCGGACGTCGGAAAGCAGTGCCGTTGTGTCCTCGTCGTACTCAATCGAGATGATTGTTGCCGACGAAATCGTGAGGCCGCGCTGCTCGGTCCAGTGGTAGTTGGATTCGATCTCGGCGCTCAATGACTGCGCGAAGCCAACCGCATCGGACTGAATGCGTGTGATGCGGGCCTCGCGGTCAGGGCTGTTGACGTATCGAGAGAACGCGCCAGCAAGCGAGCCGACGACCTCATTGAACAATTGCGACGAGACGGGGTTTTCTACCTGCGTGAGGTCGAAGACGGGCGCATTGGCCGAGATGTACTGGACGGGCACAACTGCCTTGACGAACAGGATCGGGTCCACAATCTTCAGCACGTACGAACCGCGTGTAACTGCACCGGCCTGAGCACCGAGGTAGGAGTCATCCCAATAGATGGGGCCCTGCGTGCCAAAGAGATTGTTGGGGATCTGCTTGAGGTTGACGTAGAACGCAAGCTGCTGCGTCCCGGGCTGGCCGGCGAACTTGAAGCGTTCCCATGAGGTCTTGAACGTCGAGCTGAGGATGCCGCCGCCGGAGAAGACCGACTTCGAGTTCTGGTCCGTGTTGTCGTAGCGGTACGCGCCAGGCTCATTGATGAACCCGGTGACAGCGCCGTCTTGGAACGTCAGGAGCCCATAGCCTTCAGGCACCACGATGTTTGAGCCGTTCGAGATGATGTTCTCGGAAGCATGCGTGTTCTCGCCACGACCCGCGTTGGTGCGCTGCACAACGGCCGGGAACACGGCAGCGGTGTCCGAGACATTGGTGGGCGGAACCAAGAAGTCAAGCCACTGGTCACCAAAGCTCGACTTCAGCGCGTCAACACCTGCGCTCGCCAGAA
>JAEYUX010000112.1 GCA_023432235.1 Actinomycetes bacterium | reverse complement strand
GATTCAACGAGCACACGTAATGTCACGCCCATCGCGGTGGCCGCTGGCGCCATCATCCGCGCAAGTTGTCCGCCGCCTACCACTGCTACCCGCGTCATGGTCCTAACCTACCGGCGACTACGCTCGTCATTCGTGACGACGCCTTCTCTCGTTGGCCGTGCGCGCGCGTGGGTTCGCGAGCGTGCCGGCTTCCTCGCGCGCTTTGGCGTGGTCGGTGCGGCCGGCGTCGTCGTCAATCTCGGCGTCTTCAATGCGCTGCGCCTTGGGCCCTTGTCTCCAGATGCCACCTTCGCTGGCGATAGTGACCGCGTCGTGACGGCAAAGGTCATCGCCACCGTTGTCTCGATCATCTTTGCTTGGGCCGTCCATCGGGGATGGACGTACCGAGGCCGACGCCGTCATCGGCCGGTCATCGAACTTGCACTTTTTGGCGCGGTCAATGCGGTGGCCATCATTGTTGAGGCGGCCACCGTCGCCCTCACTCACCATGGCTTTGGGTGGGCGTCGCTGCTCGCGGACAATCTGTCGAGCCTCGTGGGAATTGGGCTCGGCACTCTCGCGCGCTACGCCGGCTTCTCACTCTTTGTCTTTGGCCGCTTCGGGGCCGACGTTCCCGAGGACTAGCTACGCCGGTGCCGACGCCCGTGTGGCACCACAGTGTCGAGGTCCACCATCGTGGGCACTCCCTGGAGGAACACGGAGAATGCGGCGGGCCGACGCTGCGAAAGCTCGAGCCTGCCGCCGTCAGCTGTGACGAGGTCTCGGGCGAGCGACAGGCCAAGGCCCGTGCCCTTGCCAGACGTGACCGAGCGTTCAAAGATTCTCGCGGCGATCTCGTCCGGCACTCCCTCTCCTTCATCCCGGACTTCGATCACTGTCGCGTGGTTCGCGCCGGACTCGCGAGCAATGACGCTCGTGGTGCCTGCGCCGTGGTGGAGAGAGTTCTCAATGAGCGTGGCGAGGACCTGAGCGAGGCCTCCCGGCGTGGCAAAGACCGTGGCCTCGGTAGGCGCAATGACGAGCGATCGGTTCGCGGTGGTGAACGCCGGCTCCCACTCGGCCCGCTGCTGGGCGAACACGTCGTCAAGCACCACGAGCTGGGTTCCTGCGCCAAGAGTGCGCCGAGTGCGGCCAAGCAAGTCGTCAACCACACCAACGAGGCGCTCAACCTGTTCGAGAGACGCCTCCGCCTCAGTGCGCACCTCCTCTTGAGTGCTCAGCGCCGCGATCTCTTCAAGCCGCATCGTGAGCGCGGTGAGCGGCGTGCGCAACTGGTGGGAAGCGTCGGCCGCAAACTGGCGCTCCGCAGAAAGCCTGGCGGCCATGCGGTCCGCACTTCGCACAAGTTCCTCGGCAACGAGGTCGATCTCTTCTACCCCTGACGGGCGCAGGCGCGGCCGTGTTTGACCGGTCCCGATCTGCTCAGCGGACGCAGCGAGATACACCAGGGGTGCTGCCAAGCGGTTTGCCTGCCACAACGCCATCGCGGCGCCAGCAACAACGGCGACCACTCCCACGGCAAACACCAAGCCCACGGCGCGGGCGGCCTCCCAGAACACATCCTCGCGCGGTGCAGAGAGCAACACGATGACACCCGAGTCGGTCGCGTAGGAACCCTTGAAGGAGGGTTGGGGCTCGGTGCCCGCAGTGAGTTCCGTGCCATCGGGCAAGCGCACCGTGATGTGTTTTGGGGAGCCCTGAGAGTTACCGAGGTAGTTCGCGATGATCGTCTCGTCGAGCTGCTCCCCCGACAAGTACCGAACCTCGATCGCGCGCGCGGCTGTGGCGGTGCGTGAGTCGAGATCGCGAAGTGCATCGTCACGGACGAGCTGGAAAGCAAAGACCCCAAGCGGGATACCAAGGAGGACCATCGCCACCGCGAGCGCGGAAAGCGTTGCTCCAAGGACCCGGCGTCGCACCGCTTAGTCGTTCTCGAAACGGAAGCCCATGCCCCGTACGGTCGTGATGAAACGTGGTTTCGCGGCGTCGTCCCCGAGCTTTCGGCGAAGCCACGACACGTGCATGTCGAGAGTCTTTGACGGCGCGTGGGGATCCGCGTCCCACACCTCACGCATGAGGTGCTCACGCGACACCACTTGACCAGCGTGCGCAACGAGCACGTGCAGGAGATCGAACTCCTTGCCACTCAGTTGCAGCTCGCGGTCCTCCAAGAACGCGCGGTGGCCTGCGACGTCAATGCGGACTCCGCCCACGTCGAGATCACTCGCCGGTTCGCTCTCGCTGCGGCGCCGCAACAAGGCACGGACCCGTGCGAGGAGCTCGGCGAGGCGGAAGGGTTTCGTCACGTAATCATCCGCGCCTGCGTCGAGACCCACGACGAGGTCGACCTCGTCGGCACGCGCGGTCAGCATGAGGATCGGGACGGTGAGGCCCTTGTCGCGGATGCGCCGCGCCACGTCAACGCCATCGATGTCAGGCAGGCCGAGGTCGAGAATGACGAGATCAGCAGATGCCGCGCCTTCTACTCCCGCTTGGCCTGTGCCGTGCCAAGCCACGTCGTAGCCCTCGCGACTCAAAGCCCGAGTCAAGGGTTCTGAAATAGTCGGGTCATCTTCGACCAAGACAATTCTCGCCATGGGGCAACTTTACCTGCGGCGCCCTCGAATGCAACGCCCACGTCAAGCGGGCCCCGTCACCGGTTGATAGTGTCCCGACGTGAGGACGTCTACCGTGATCAAGGGCCCGCTTGGGCGCACTCCCCGAGCCGTTGGGCTGCGCCCCGCGTTGATGGCGTTGTGGGGGGTTCGCGGGCCCGAGTTCGCCGTTACTGCGATGGTCGCGCTTTCGCTCGCCGCGGGCACCACAGTGTCGCTCGGCATCCATCGGCCGTGGACCACATTGCCTCTCTTTGTCGCGGTGCACTGGGTGCTGTGGATTGCAGTCCGTCCCACGCCCGATACATCACGCGGCGGCCAATCAAGTGCCCGACGGGTGCTTGTCGGTGCCGCCGTATGGGCGGCGATTGGGCTCGTCCTGGCCTCGGAATACCTCATCGTCATGCGCGATCCGGGTTTTCTCGCGCTCAGTGGCGTGTGGCTCACCGATCATCCGTCGACCGACATTCCAACGCTTGGCGCCATTGAGGCCGCGGCCACTCAGGCCAATGTCCTTCCCGACGCATGGCAGGCGTGGAACCTCGAAGGGGACGTCGTTCAGCCGCAAGGTGCCAAGATGCTGCCCGCGGTGCTGTCCGTCGGCGGATGGCTTTGCGGTGTCAATGGTGTGCTTGCCGTCAACATCATCATCGGCGCCGTTGGCATCGTCGCCGTTTACGTGCTTGCGCGCCAGCTCCTCGGCCCCCGCGCGGCACTCGGCCCCGCAGCGATCATGATGCTCGTCATCGCGCATCAGGGTCTCAGCCGCTCCCCGTACACCGAACCGCTCACTCTTGTCCTCATCGTCAGTGCCGTTGCCTGGGCGTGGCGCGGGTTGGCCGAAAACCGACCAGCCGCGCTCGTTGCCGCGGGGATTGCCTCAGG
>JAEYUX010000081.1 GCA_023432235.1 Actinomycetes bacterium | reverse complement strand
GTCGGTGACGATAGCGTCGGCGTCGACGGGGTCGCTGCTCGGAGAATCGCCGCCCGCTGAATCGTTGCCTGGAGCGTTGGCGCCTGCGGGGTACTGGTGTGGCGCCTGACCGGGCATTGCCGCATAGACCGGGGGCGTTGTGGCGGTGCCTGAGGGCTGCCCGCCGCGCTTGGCAAGCACGATGACGAGGCCGATCACACCGGCAAGAATCGCCAATGGCACCATGATCGCAATGACGGTGGCGACGACGCGGAATGGGCCACCCCCGTCGAAGGGGAGATCACCGATGCGATAGGTGAGGCCGTTGTCAATGCCGCCGAGTCCAAAGAGCGCAATGATGCCGATTCCGATGAGAGCGCCCACATTGGGCACCCCGCGGCCGAAGTTCTGAATGATGATGTTGCCCTTGCGGTCCGGCAGCAGGGCCCACCCGGCCGCATAGGCAAGAAGCACGATTCCGTTGAGGAAGATCGCGGCAACGACCACAATGATGCGCGCCGGCCCGGTCGCCATGCCCACTCGCTGTGCGAGGCCGTCGACAACGCCGCCAAGGAAGCCGTTGTCGCCACGGGTAATGCCCCAACTGCGAATGGCAGTGAAGAAACCGGCCTCGCTGGGTTGCGAGTCGGGTGAACTGGTCATGAGTGTCCTCCTGATGGAATCTGCTCTCATCGTCTCTGCTGTGAGGTGCCTGTCGCTATTGGGGAAGCCCCTGATTTATGCCCCTGAGGCACCCGCCTGATGCCAGGGTTTTCCTCCCTCCTGCGCACGAGGCGGCGCCGCAGGGTCCTGTGTGAAGATGAGGCCGTGAGTGAGTCCGTTCGGGTTGCACGCCCGCTCCGCCGCGAGGCGCCGCCTTCGCAGTGGTGGCGCGCCTTGCTGGGCTTTCTCATGCTGTGTGTCGCCGCCGTGCTGTTGGGACAGCGCTACGGTGCAGACGAGTTCACCCCGTGGCTCGTGCCTCTCATCGTGTTTGTTGGCGCGCTGGTGCTCGTCTGGAGCCCACTTGAGTCCGCCGTGCAGTCCGATGCCCGTAGGCCTGACGTCATCAGTCTTTTCTCGCGTGATGCGTGGGCGCGCGTTGTCGTGGGGATCGCGCTTGTCATTGGCTCGATCGCGTGGTTCGCGCAATGGGACTTCAATGAGCGGCCCCTGTTGCGGGCCATCATGGTGCCGGTGGCAGCGGTCGCGGCTGGAGCGCTCGTCCTTGCGCCGTGGTGGATGCGATTGCTGCGCCAGGTTGCGGTGGAGCGCGAGCAGCGCGTCCGTGAGTTTGAACGCGCGGAGATTGCCGCTCACCTTCACGATTCCGTGTTGCAGACCCTCACGCTCATTCGGGCTAAGGCTCACGACCCCGACGCCGTCGCTCGCCTCGCACGCGCTCAAGAGCGCGATTTGCGCGCATACCTGTACCAGGAACGCCGTTCAACCGAGGACTCGGTGGCGACCGCTCTTGCTGCGGCGATGTCGGAGGTGGAGGATGCACATGGCGTCGAGATCGAGGTGGTGAGCGTGGGCGACACTGCAACCACCCCCGCGCTGCGTGCGGCCGTGCGTGCGGCGCGCGAGGCGGCGACGAACGCTGCTCGCCACGGGCGCGAGCCCATTTCGGTCTACGCCGAGATCACTGACGCGGCATATGACGTCTTTGTGCGTGACTCGGGTCCGGGCTTCGATCCCGACGCCGTTGATCCCGATCGCGCGGGGATTCGTCATTCCATTTTGGGCAGAGTGAGCCGTCACGGCGGGACGGCCACAATCACCTCAGCCCCCGGCACGCGTACAGAGGTTGCGATGAACATGCCCCGAAGGGAACAGCGATGAGCGTTCGAGTTGTGATTGTTGATGACCACGATGTCATCCGTGTGGGAGTAAAGGAGTCTCTCGACGACGACATCCATGTGGTGGGTCAGGGCCGCGACGTGGAGAGCGCAATTGAGGCGGTCAATGCGACCAATCCAGAGGTGGTCATCTTGGATGTTCACCTGCCTGGTGGAACGGGTGGCGGCGCTCTCGACGTATTGGCAGAGATCCTTGGTGGACCCCACTCTCCGCGTGTCCTTGCGTTGTCCGTCTCCGACGCCGCCGACGACGTGGTCGCGGTGGTGCGGGCAGGCGCGCGGGGTTATGTGACGAAGTCGATCTCCGGTCCCGAACTGTCCGACGCGGTACGCCGCGTCGCAAGCGGTGATGCCGTGTTCTCGCCTCGCCTCGCCGGTTTTGTGCTCGATGCTTTCAACGCGGCGGGCGGAGAAGTAGCGCAGGCGGACGAGGACCTCGACAAACTCACCGAGCGCGAGCAAGAGGTGATGCGCCTGATCGCGCGGGGTTATACCTACCGCGAGGTGGGCGAGAAGCTCTTCATTTCGATCAAGACGGTCGAGACTCACGTGGGCAAGGTCCTTCACAAGCTTCAACTGAGCAATCGTCACGAACTGGCGCGGTGGGCCGCTCAACGCCGGATCGTTTGACTGCCCCCCATTTGGGGGGAGAATGTGATGTATTGCACTGGGGGAGGTGCAGTGTGAAAAATCACATTGTGAGCACGGCGACCGTCCACCCGAGCAATAGCACGAGGTGGACGTGACGTTTCTCGCTTTGAAATCGCATGCGCGCACGTCCAAAAGGACGATCATTTGGTTAGGGCGCGGTGCAGCCGCGTCGCAATGCCGCTCTCGGAAGGGGCGCGTGGCATGAAGGTGTGGAGGAGGCGGCGGTTCGCCGCTTATGCGGACCCGGGTCCGCTGACTCCTGCCCAAGTGGCGGCCCTCCGTGCGCGATCCGAGCGGGTTCACTCGATCATCGTCGC
>JAEYUX010000138.1 GCA_023432235.1 Actinomycetes bacterium | reverse complement strand
GGCACGAGCACATCGAGGTTGCTCGTGTCGACAAACTCGCCGGTTGACCAATCGATGCCGCTGAACACTGCCCAGATGCCGCCCACCGCGGACACGATGGTCGCGGTCACATAGGGGATCCACCAGCCCATGAGCGTGCCCAAGCCGACCGTGCGACGCGTGAGGGCACGCATCCCCATCGCGGGCAACACAAAGTTGGCAAGCGGGACAAACCAGCCCCACCACTCAACAGCAGGGATGCCTCCGGGATTCGCACCGCGGGCCCGCAGAAGCGATCGCAACTTCCACATCCACAGCGCGAGCAGCACGTATGACGCGACCTGGACGATGAAGGACAGTCCGGCTACCGGGTCGCTGCTCTGGGCGGTGTTCGCGTTGTCGGGGTCGAGCAGTTGCTCTTTCAAGACGTCGACCGTGCCCGACATCGTCAAAGAGGAGAAGAGGTACATGATCGTCGTTGCGCCAGTCAGGGCAATGGCCCACGGCGCCAACTTGTTAAGACCACGGTCAGGCGACACGACGATGGGCTGCCACTGCGGCGTGGCTTGGTTCCACGCCTGCGGGGCAGGCGGCTGCGGCGTGGGCAACTCCGGAGTTGCGCCAAAGCGACTGGGGTCCGGACTTGGCGGCGTCGAAAAGGGATCGGGATTCTGCGGAGGTACGGTCATGGACGCGACGGTACCGTGTGGAGGCGGTCCCGTCGATGCCGTGGGCACGCCGGACGCACTCAGTGTGGGCAGTCGATTTGGAGCCCGCGTGTGGGCCAGGTAGACTCGTAAGTCGCTGGTGGTCACACACGGCACGACGCGGGGTGGAGCAGTTCGGTAGCTCGCCGGGCTCATAACCCGGAGGTCGCAGGTTCAAATCCTGTCCCCGCTACCACTCAGATGAAGGCCCGGATCTACGGATCCGGGCCTTTGTTTTGTGCCCGTGAGGTCGTCGCTGTGCGCGGGTCGCAATGGCGATGTGGCCTTGTGTGCCCTGATGAGGCATATATCCCTTTCGAAGTGTTGACCTTACGTAGGTCTTGGTCGATGGGCATACTGGAAACCGTTGCGCTCGATGCGCGACCGGGCAGGTAGGAGCCGGTGTGTCACGGTTAGTGCGAGGAGCGGGCAAGAGAGCGTTGCCGATGCACTTGGTCATGGCCGGGTGCTACGTCATCGCTGTGTTCGCTGGCCGCCTCACCGCAGCCGCGGACACTGGCATTTCTCTCATATGGCCCGCCGCAGGCGTCGGAGTCCTGTGGGTGTTCCTCGCCGCCAAGAACCGCGCGGGGGTGCTCGCTGCGGTTGTCGGCGTGGGCGTTCTTGCCGGTGTTGTCAATGCCGCCACGGGAGCAGGCGGACTGATCGGCGTCGTCTTCGCCGTGTCGAACGCGGGGCAGTCATGGGTGGCACTCGTCCTCTTCCGTTGGCTACAGGCACGGTTGGGTCGCTCAACGTGGTGGCGGATGCGGAATGTGACCGATGTGGTGGCGCTCGGTGCGGCGTCCGTGGGAGGTGTGGGATCCGTCCTCGCGCTTGCGCCCGTCGCGAGCGCATATGTGAACAATCTCAACTACGTCGCAGTGGGCTCGGTATGGCTGTTGCGAAATGTGGCGGGGATCTTTCTCATCTTGCCCTTGGTGATGCGACTGCTTGACCCGCGATTGAAGTCCAGTTCACGAATTCAGAACGCGTGGCGTCAACGCACTCCTGAACTGATTGTCATCATTGCCCTCACGGCAGTGACCTACACCGCTGTGTACGGTACGTCCACCGCCTTCACGCTGTCGTTTCTTCCGATGGGTCTCACCATCTGGGCGGCAGTACGCCTCGACACGACGATTGCTGGAATGCACGCCCTTCTGTCGAGCGCGCTCATCGTGGTGCTGACGCTTGCCGGACTTGGCCCGTTTGCAGAGCTCGACTCTTTTGACCGCGCACTCGTCGCGCAGGCCTATGTGGTTGCGTATCTCGTTTTTTCGTGGCTCATCTCGTCACAACGGGACGAACTCGCATCACTGCTCGATGATGTCGAGCGCTCGCGCGCCGAAGTGACGCAACAGGCGGAACTGCTCGGCGCTCTCTTCTCGACATCGCGTGACGCGATCTCCGTGTTCGACGCTGAGGGGAACGTCGTCATGCGTAATGCGGCGAGCGAGGACCTCTTCCGTGACATTCCGCCTAACGCGCGCGTCAACGACCCCGTTGTGCTGTCGAAGTTCTTCCGCTTGAGCGACGGTGCGCCCGTCGATCCAGAAGACGCGCCGCTGAGCCGGATTGCGCGCGGTGAAGCAATGGTGGGCGCCGAGATGGGAATGATGCGAGACGGTGAGAGGCTCGTTGTCAATATCACGGCGTCCGCGCTTCCCGCAGTGGCCGGCACCGAGGGTGGCTCGGTGATCGTCGCTCGCGACGTGACAGAAGCCCGGGCCGCGCAAGCGGAGATTCGCCGCGCGCGAGATGACTATGCGATGTTGCTCGCCGCTGCTACCGAACAGGCGATTCTGGCATGCTCTCCCGACGGCGCGATCCGTTTGGCAAGCAAAGGCGCCGAGACGGTGTTCGGGATCCCGCCCTCCGAGATCGAAGGGATGATGCTCGCTGCCCTGCTCGATCCAGAACACCTTGCGGCCGTTGCCGACGAGCTTGGTGTTGAGCCCGAAGCCGTTCACGCGGAGCTCGCGCGCCGTGAGCTGTCGGGAGCGCGCCGGTGGCCGATGGCGGGTGAAGGCACTTCCGTCGTGTCGATGACAGTGACGTCGACCCCTGATGGCGGTTTTATGTGCGTCGCCTGGGACGTGACGACTCAAGTCGAGAATGAAGAACGACTTCGCGTCTCTGAAGCCCGTTTCCGGCAAGCATTTGATACCGCGCCCGTCAGCATGTTCATCGTCAGCCTCGATGATCCTGACTGTGGCACGGTTCTCGAGACAAACGCGACGGCAATCAGCTTCACCGGCAGGGATCTGGATGACCTGAGGGGAGCTGACTTCACGTCACTCGTCCACGAGGACGACGCAGTGGCGGTTGATCGGTGGATTGCCGCCTGTGCCGAAGGGCACAAGGCGCAGGCGCGTGGAGAGGTTCGATTTGGTCCTCATGCGGGAGGTGTCTCATGGGGAATGGTGTCTGCATCTGTTGTGCACTTGGAGACCCGGAAGCCAGGACAGCGAGCGCGGTGCCTGCTCTGTCTTGTCGAGGACATGACAGCGCGGCGCGCAGCCGAAGATGCGCTCGTACGGCAGGCGCTTCACGATGACCTAACGGACCTGCCCAATCGGGTCCTCCTCCATGACCGTCTCGACTTCGCACTGCGGTCGATCAGCGACGATAAGTCGCGGCGCGTCGGCGTCTTGTTCTGCGACCTCGATGGATTCAAAGACGTCAATGATGCATATGGCCACAGCACTGGCGACGAGGTGCTGCGCGAGGTCGCGCGGAGGTTCTCACGTGCTGTCGATGCCCACGACACGGTGGCACGTCTCGGGGGAGACGAATTTGCCGTTGTGCGTCCGGATGTGACGGATGAGGAGTCCCTCGCGGCGCTCGCGCACCGTCTTATCGACACGCTGCGAGAGCCGGTGCTCTCGACGCGAGGCACCCACCACTTGGGCGTCTCCATCGGTATGGTGACGGGCGATTCGGATGCGCAGACAGAG
>JAEYUX010000108.1 GCA_023432235.1 Actinomycetes bacterium | reverse complement strand
CGTCGGCGGCACACACCACGAACCGCACGCGATCCTCGGCCCGCACGTCGAGGACGGCGCGGTGGTGATCCGGGTGATCCGGCCCTTGGCCAAAACGGTCGATATCGAGACTCTCGACGGCACGTTCGCGGCGACTCACGTTGATGGTGGCCTCTGGCGGGCCGTGGTCCCTGGCGACGAGGTCCCCGACTACCGCGTGCACGTGGCATATGACGATGCCGTTCACGTGACAGATGACCCGTACCGCTTTCTGCCTACGCTTGGCGAGCTGGACTTCCACCTCATTCGTGAGGGGCGCCACGAGAGGCTATGGGAAGCGCTCGGCGCACACGTTCGTTCCTTCCCGTCCGTGCTGGGCGACGTCCACGGCACCTCCTTTGCCGTGTGGGCACCCAATGCGCGTGCCGTCCGAGTGATCGGTAGCTTCAATCACTGGCAGGGTCGCGAACACGCAATGAGGTCACTCGGCTCGTCAGGGGTGTGGGAACTCTTCATCCCGGGCATCGGCGACGGCGCGACGTACAAGTACGAGATCTTGGGCAAGGACGGCCACTGGAAGCAACAGGCCGATCCGATGGCCCGGCGCACTGAGGTCCCTCCCCACACCGCGTCAATCGTCACCGAATCCGCCTACGTGTGGGGCGACGACGATTGGCTGGAGGCACGTGCCGGGCGTTCCGCGCATAACACCGCCATGTCGGTGTACGAAGTGCACCTTGCCTCGTGGACTCAAGGACTTGGCTACCGCGAACTAGCCGAGCGCCTTATCCCGTACGTCAAGGAACTCGGTTTCACCCACCTTGAGCTGATGCCCGTGATGGAGCATCCCTTCGGGGGTTCGTGGGGCTACCAAGTGACGTCGTACTACGCCCCCACCGCCCGTTTTGGTGAGCCCGACGACCTCAAGTACTTCATCGATGAAGCCCATAAGGCTGGCCTTGGCATCATCCTCGACTGGGTGCCCGGACACTTTCCCAAGGACGAGTGGGCGCTCGGCCGCTTTGACGGCACTCCGTTGTACGAACACCCTGATCCGCTCCGTGGTGAACAGCCCGATTGGGGAACGTTCATCTTTGACTATGGGCGCCCTGAGGTCCGCAACTTCCTTGTGGCTAACGCACTGTATTGGCTGCAGGAGTATCACGCGGACGGTTTGCGAGTTGATGCCGTCGCATCGATGCTCTATCTCGACTACTCGCGCGAGGCGGGCCAATGGCGGCCCAATATCCACGGGGGCCGAGAAAACCTCGACGCGATCGCTTTTCTCCAGGAGACCAACGCGGTCGCCTATCGCAATGTCCCTGGCGTCGTGATGATTGCCGAAGAGTCAACCGCGTGGCCGGGCGTGACAGCCCCAACCGACGCGGGCGGCCTTGGCTTTGGCCTCAAGTGGAATATGGGCTGGATGAACGACACCTTGCGGTACGTGTCCGAAGAGCCCATCCACCGCTCCTACCATCACCACACCGTCACGTTCTCGCTCATGTACGCCTTCTCTGAGCACTTCATGCTTCCCCTGTCGCATGACGAAGTGGTGCATGGGAAGGGTTCCCTCTACGACCGCATGCCGGGCGACCACTGGCAGCGCATCGCCGGTCTGCGAACGCTGTACGCCTATCAATGGGCGCACCCAGGCAAGAAGCTGCTTTTCATGGGTGGCGAGTTTGGCCAGGGCGCCGAATGGTCGGAGGGCCGGTCACTTGACTGGTGGCACACAGACGATGTGCTTCATGACGGACTCCGCCGGCTCGTGCGCGATCTCAACAGGGTCTACACCGAGTGCCCCGCCCTGTGGCAGTGCGACAACAGTGCCGACGCTTTCCGCTGGATTGACGCCGACGACTCCGCTCACAACACGCTTTCCTTTGTCCGTTACGACTCCCAAGGCGAGCCCGTTGTTGTTGCCGTGAACTTCGCGGGCGTACCTCACGAGGGCTATCGCCTCGCGTTCCCGCACCCCGGCCCGTGGGACGAGGTCCTCAATACCGACGCGACGGCGTACGGCGGCTCCGGCGTCGGCAACTTGGGCCGAGTCGAGGCGACGCGTCACCCCGCGAAAGGCTTTGAAGCGTCGGCCCAGGTGAGGCTTCCTCCGCTGGGCGCCGTGTACTTCCGCCCCGCGGCAGAACCTGCCTAGTACAGAAGACTCGCGAGGCGCTGGCGCGCGCTAACGACGCGCGCGTCAGTAGGCCCGATGATCTCGAAGAGCTCGACGAGGCGTTGGCGCACCTCATCGCGCTCGTCCGCCGCGAGCCGTGCAATGAGGTCAAGCAACCGATCGAAGGCATCGGCAACGGCGCCTCCAAGGACATCGAGGTCGGCGACCGCCATATTCGCTGCGGCATCCTCCGGGTGGTCTGCCGCCGCCTTACGAATCTCGCTCGGATTGACGTCACGGTTACGGGCAAGCAGAGCGACCTGAGCGCGGCCGGCCTTTGCGTCAGCATCCCGAGGGTTTTCCTTGAGCGCCTTGTCGTAGGCTGCGATCGCTGCCTCAAAGTCATCCCGATCGATCGCGTCAATCGCTTCCTGATGCAAAGGCGGCAAGGGAGCTTCGGGCGCCTCTGCGGGGCCGCCTTCGCCAGCGTCGGGAAGCGCCATCCCCGCTTGGCGGGCCACGTCGATCACTTGACTGATCACATCGCGAAGCTGGTCGTCCTCCGGGGCGCCCTGGAACAACGGGGCAGGACGTCCACCAAGAATCGCGAGCATCGCCGGCACCGCGTTCACCTGGAAAGCCTGCGCGATCTGCGGATGCAGTTCCACGTCCACCGTTGCGAACGTCACGGCGTCGCCATACTCGGCGAGAATCGCAGCAACCCGCGCCTCCAGGTCCGCGCATTGAGGCGCTCGCGCCGAACACAGCAACACAAAGACCGGCTTTGACACCGAGCTTTGAATGATCTCGTTGGCGTTCGCCTCCGTGAGTTCAACCGTGTTGCCCGGCGATTGCGCGCGACGCTGGGACGCTTCCTTCGCGGCGGATAGCGCTGCCAAATCCACGGCTCCACTGAACGGGACGCTCGTCATCGCGTATGACCTCCTCGGGGCTTGCTCATTCGGGCTTGACTGACACCAAGTGGTGCTCCGCGGCGACAACGCCAGGCAATTGACCCTTGCCGGGCGCAGGCACCGACAACACGACAAGGTCGCGGTATGTGTACGTCACCTTGGTGCTGAGCGAACCCTCGAGCAATGGCGAGTCGTGCGCCGAAAGCGACAGCGTGGCACCACTCACCGAGAACGAGGAGCTAATGAGCACCGGCGCGATCACCAGTGCGCCACCGTCACCCGTTGACAACACAAACGTGTTGGCGATGTCCGGCTGCACGGTGTCGACGTACGCACCACCGGCTTGCGACGCGGCGGACGACAACGACTCGCGAGCAGTGAACAACTGCTGGGCGTACGTGTCGGGAGCGAAGGACGCCGCCGCCTCGCTGTCAGGGCCCTGGCGCAAGTATTCGAGGTAACCCTCAAGCGCTGCGCGCGGCGAGGGATCAACACCCGACTCCCCTAGGGGCAACTGCGTTGCACCATCAACGTCGCCCGGCATCGCGGGGACTGTGGCGCCCGGAATCATGTGCGCCCATCCACGCAGCTCGTACGGCGAACGCACGTCCTCCTGAACCCATACGTAGATGACAGGCGTGAGGTTGTCCTCCGGAGCCACGGACACGGCGGCAAGGACTCGTGGCCACGTGGTCGCATTCGACACGTAGATGCGCTGCATCGAACTCGGCAGAGATGAAGGCGCCTCTTCTGCAACCGCTGCTGACACCTTGTATTCGGCGGCGCGAACAAGAGCAGCATCCCCGCCGACTCGCGGCGCAAGCAACGTCGCATCGCCAGCACGGTCCGCCTTCGCAAGCGTTGCAAAGGTTTCCTCGACAATCGCCGACGCCATCGTTTCGTCGAGCGCCGCCCGCGCCTCTGCCGTGGGC
>JAEYUX010000087.1 GCA_023432235.1 Actinomycetes bacterium | reverse complement strand
TTCTTGCGGGCGAGGTCGCCGGTGACACCAAACATCACCAACCCGCATGACCCTGCAATGCGGGGCAAGCGACGGTCGCGAGGGTCGCGCAGGGGATTGACCACGGGGGAGCCTCCAGGGCTACTGTCGAACGATTCGCGCCCGGGACAGGCGCACATGTCAGGCGCCCGGTGAGGATGCCGCGTTCACGACATCCTCACCGAAAGCGTTGGTCCCGACAATAACGGGATACGAAATGCTGGTTACGACGCAGCGGCGATTGATGCCTTTGCCTTCGCCGCCACGTTCTCGGCCGTAAAGCCGTACTTCTGAAGCAAACTATCGCCCTGAGCCGACTCGCCGAAGTGGTCAATGCCGACAATCTGGCCCGCGTCGCCGACGATGTCACGCCAGCCGAGCGGGGAGCCAGCCTCGACGCTCACACGCGCCTTGAGGTTGGGCGGGATCACCGACTCGCGGTACGACGCATCCTGACGCTCGAAGAGCTCGCGGCACGGCATCGAGACGACGCGGGCTTTGATGCCCTCGCCGGCCAACTGCTCACGGGCCGCAACGGCAACCTGAACCTCGGAGCCGGTCGCGATGATGATCACGTCGGCGTCCTCGTCGGCGCCCGCGATGACGTACGCACCCTTCGCAAAGCCAGCCGCCGAGGTGCCCTCAAGCGTCGGCACGTTCTGCCGCGTGAGGATGAGAGCGCTCGGACGGTTGGTCGTCTCGAGAGCGTGCTTCCACGCCCAGGCGGTCTCGTTTGCGTCCGCAGGACGGACGATGTCGATACCGGGGATTGCACGCAACGTGGCGACGTGCTCGATCGGCTGGTGGGTCGGACCGTCCTCACCGAGCCCCACAGAGTCGTGCGTCCACACGAACGTCGTGGGAATTCCCATGAGAGCGGCAAGACGGACAGCACCGCGCATGAAGTCTGAGAACACGAGGAACGTGCCACCGTAGGCGCGAGTGAGGCCGTGGAGAGTGATGCCGTTGAGGATCGTGCCCATGCCGAACTCGCGGATACCGAAGTGAAGGGTACGGCCGTACCAGGTGCCTTCCCAGGACTTGACGGAACGGTGCGGCGGCAGGAAGGACAGTTCGCCCTTCATCGTCGTGTTGTTCGAGCCTGCGAGGTCAGCGGATCCGCCCCACAACTCCGGCAGCACCGGTGCAAGGGCGGAAAGCACCTCACCCGAAGCGGAGCGCGTCGCCACCTTGGTGCCAACCTCCCACGTGGGCAAGGCGTCGTCCCAGTTGGTCGGGAGTTCGCGCTTGCGAAGGCGCTCGAGAAGAGCGGCGCGCTCGGGCTGAGCACTCTGCCATCCGGCAAACTCCTCTTCCCACGCTGCCTGAGCCTGCTGACCGCGTTCCTTGGCCTTGTGCATGTGCTCAAGGACCTCAGGAGCGACGTCGAAGTCTTTCTCCGGGTCGAAGCCGAGCACCTTCTTCAGCCCTGCAACCTCGTCTGCGCCCAGGGCCGAACCGTGGACACCGCCAGTGTTCTGCTTGGTGGGCGAGGGCCAACCAATGATCGTCGACAGCGCGATGATGGACGGCTTGCCCGTCTCCGCCTTCGCGTTTTCGATAGCGGCGAGGAGAGCGTCGGGGTTCTCCTTGTAACCGTCCGGAGTCACCCAGTCGACACGCTGCGTGTGCCAGCCGTACGCCGCGTAACGCCCAAGGACGTCCTCACCGAAGGCAATGTCGGTTTCGTGCTCGATCGAGATCTTGTTGTCGTCCCAGATCACGATGAGGTTGCCGAGCTCCTGAACACCCGCGAGCGCCGATGCTTCAGCAGAGACACCTTCTTGGAGGTCTCCGTCTGACGCGATGACGTAAATGTGGTGGTCGAAGACTGACGTGCCGGGTGCGGCGTCGGGGTCGAGCAGGCCGCGCTCACGGCGCGATGCCATCGCCATGCCAACCGACGATGCGAGACCCGTGCCGAGCGGACCAGTGGTGATCTCGACACCGGGAGTGTGCCCGTACTCGGGGTGACCCGGGGTCTGTGAGCCCTCAGTACGAAGCGCCTTGAGGTCATCAAGCGACAGGGGATAGCCGGAAGCGAACAGTTGCAGGTACAGCGTGAGAGACGAGTGTCCGGCCGAGAGCACGAACCGGTCTCGACCGAGCCACGTGGGGTCCGCTGGGTTGTGCTTCATCACGTTCTGGAAAAGCAGGTAGCCCACGGGTGCGAGCGAAATCGCAGTTCCCGGGTGGCCGTTGCCCACCTTCTCAACTGCGTCGGCTGCGAGTACTCGCAGCGTGTCGACAGCGCGGTTATCCAGATCAGTCCATCCTGTGGCCACGATTCTCCCTTAAACACGTCGTTCGGCGGCGTGACTAGCCTAGCGGCGTACAGCGGGTTCATAGAGCCGCGCGCAGTGCCGTGGGAGCACCCGGGACCTTGGCCCGCCGCGTGCGGTGGCCACCGTACAATCGACCGTATGCCCGCCGTGCCTTCCGCTGAGACTGACGTGCCTGCTCCGTCGGTTGGTCGGGTGATCCTCTTTACCCGTGTCGTCAAGGCATATGTGGCGTTGATGAAGCCTCGCATTATCGAACTGCTTCTCATCACGACCCTGCCAACGATGGTGCTCGCCGCGCGCGGTTGGCCTGGCCTGTGGCTCATGATCGCCACTCTCATTGGCGGCACGTTGTCCGCGGGTGCTGCTCACGCCTTCAATTCGTATCTGGATCGCGATATCGATGCAGTGATGAAGAGGACCCAGGGAAGGCCGCTCGTGACGGGCGCGATCTCCCCGCGCAACGGCCTCATTTTCGCGTGGGTCCTCTCCGTTGTCTCGACGGCCTGGTTCTACTGGGTCGTCGGTTCGTGGCTCGCGACACTGCTGTCAGTCATCGCGATCGTCTTGTACGCCGTCGGTTACACGATGCTCCTCAAGCGTCGTACCTCGCAGAACATCGTGTGGGGCGGCGCTGCAGGGTGCATGCCCGTGCTCATCGGTTGGGCCGCGGTAACCAACCGCCTCGACTGGGCCCCGGTTGCCTTGTTCGCGATCATCTTCTTCTGGACGCCGCCGCACTACTGGCCCCTTGCCATGAAGTTCCGAAAGGACTACGCGCACGCCGAAGTGCCGATGCTTCCCGTGATCGCCTCACCCTTGCGCGTGGCCAAGGAAATGATTGCGTATGCGGTCGCGATGGTGGTCGCGTCCCTTGTGCTGATTCCGCTTGCGTCGATGACGTGGATCTACGCGGTCGTCGCGCTCGGTGCCGGGGTGTGGTTCGTGGGCGGGTGCTATTCGCTGTACCGGCGCACTGTTGACGGCAAGAAGCTGCGCTCGATGCGACTGTTCCGGGACTCCATCCTGTACCTGTCCGTTGTCTTCGCCGCGGTGCTCGCGGATCCCTTCTGGCCGGACGCGCTGCAGGTGTGGCAGCCCTAGGCCTCGAGCGGGAGCTCGCCACGTATGTCGCTCACGTCACCGTCGAGCGAGGTCTTTCGGCGCACACGATCGCTGCCTACCGCCGCGACTTGAGTCGGTACGTCGCCTTTCTTGAGGCACGCGGCAAATCGTCAATGGCCGACGTCGTTGTCGCGGATGTCGAAGCCTTTGCCCAAGCCGTTTCGTCCGGCGAGGACGGTCTGGCAGCCCTTGCAGCGTCGTCCGCAGCCCGAACTGTCGTCGCGGTACGCGGGTGGCACCGCTTCGCACTGGCCGAGGGCTGGACGCAGGGCGATCCGGCGATGGATGTGAAGCCGCGCACCACGCCAATGCGACTGCCCAAGGCCCTTTCGCACGAAGACGTTGCGGCGCTGCTTGATGCAGTCTCAGGTGGCGACGGGCCGACGGCTTTGCGGGATCGTGCGCTCCTC
>JAEYUX010000071.1 GCA_023432235.1 Actinomycetes bacterium | reverse complement strand
CTGCACCTTCAAGGTGTGGGCCGCGAGGATCCGGACAACGCCCGCGCAGACCTCATTGCTGCTACCGCAGAGGACAGCACATTGCCGCTGTTGCGGGCGGACCGAGTGGCGGACGTGCCGATCGGCGCCCCTGACGACGCCGTTTGACGCAGTTGCGATTGGGCAGGCGCCCCGTACGCCTATACACTCGGGAGGTTGCCCCGCGCTCCGTGCGCGCGAGCAGGCCTTAAGCACCCAACGCCAGGAGAAGCAGTGACCAGCGCCCTCGAAAAGATCGACGACATCACCGTGAAGCTCACGGTCTCGCTGAGCGAGGAGGACATCAAGCCCGCGTTTGACCACGCCTACGAGCACATCGGCTCGCAGGTGCAGATCCCGGGCTTCCGCAAGGGCAAGGTCCCCGCGAAGATTCTCGAGCAGCGCGTTGGTAAGGGTGCGGTTATCGAGCACGCCGTCAACGATGGTGTGCCGGGTTGGTACGCCGCCGCGGTCGAGGAGACCGGAATTCGTCCTTACGGCCAGCCCGAAATTGAGATCACCAAGCTTCCCGGTGTGGAAGAGGGCTACGAGGGTGTCGAGTTTGTCGCCACCGTCGAGGTCCGTCCCGAGGTGAAGCTCCCCGCGCCCGCCGACCTCACGATCGAGGTCGCGGCGACCGAGGTGACTGACGAGGACGTCGAGGAACGTCTCACCGTGCTCCGCCAGCGCTTTGGCACCCTTGTGTCGGTCGACCGTGCCGCCGAGGCCGGCGACTTCGTCACTCTCGACCTCAAGGCCTCCGTCAACGGCGACGAGGTCGACGCCGTTCAGGGTTCCTCCTACCAGGTGGGCACCGGCAACATGATGGAAGGCCTTGACGATGCTGTGACCGGGCTGAAGGCCGGAGAGTCGACCACCTTCACGGGCCCGCTCGCCGCTGGCGAGCTCGCGGGTCAGGAGGCAACGGTCGACGTCACCGTCACCGCGGTGAAGGCGCGCGAATTGCCCGACGCTGACGACGACTTCGCCCAGCTAGCTTCTGAGTTCGACACCCTCGCGGAACTGAAGGACGACCTCAAGGAGCAGGCCGCCCGCATCAAGAGCAACAACCAGGCGATGGAGGCCCGCGAGAAGCTCGTCGAGGCGCTCGTGGCTGCTGTTGGTGAGTTCGCGTTGCCTAAGAAGGTCATTGAGGCCGAAGTGCACAACCACCTTGAGGGCGAAGGCCGCCTCGAGGACGACGAGCACCGCGCCGAGGTCACCGAGCAGGCAACCACCGCGTTGCGCACGCAGATTCTCCTTGACCAGCTTGCCGAGGACCTCGACATCAACGTCCAGGAGAACGAGCTTCTCGACTACCTCGTCAATGCGTCGCGTCAGTACGGCTCGGACCCCGGCACCTTCATCCAGCAGGTTCAGCAGGCTGGCCAGATCCCCGCGATCGTTGCCGATGTCGCACGTTCGAAGGCCACGGCTTACGCCCTGCGCCGCGCGACGGTGAAGGACGCCGCTGGCAACGTTGTCGACCTCAGCGCCGTCATCGGCACCCTTGAGGACGAAGAGGCGGAGAAGGCAGCAGCCGACACGACCGAGGCGGCCGAGTAACGCTCACCCGCCACGGCGTGGCCCGGCCTATGCTGGGCCCGTGAGCGATCGAAGCCGTACCCCACGTGCGGGCAAGATCGTGCCCCGGCTCATCGTTGATGACGTCTACGGACGCATCATGGAGCTCATCATGGATGGTCATGTCGAGCCAGGGGATGCCTTGTCGATCGACGCTCTTGCGCGCGAATTCGAGGTCTCCTCAAGTCCCATCCGTGAGGCTCTCGCGCGACTCGAGCACACCGGGCTTGTCCGTCGCTACGCCCTGCGGGGATATCGGGTGGCGCCACCGCTCACCGCAGACGAGTTGAGTGAACTCATCGATGCCCGTCAGGTCATCGAGCCCGCGGTGGTCCGGGCCGCTTGTGCGGCGCGCACCGATGAACTCATCGCTGCGCTGCGGCACACCATCACGGAGATGGAACAGGCGCCGCAAGGCGACGACTTTGCGTCGTATCGGCCCTACGTCGAGGCCGACCAGCGTTTTCACCGGCTCATTGTCGAGGCGGCGAGCAACCGCTTCTTGGCAAGCGCCTACGACAACATCGGGAGCCACGTGCAACGCTTCCGGCTGTTCGCGAAGTCAGGCGTGACGGACGCCGCCGACGCGATCGCAGAGCACCGCGCCATCGCCGACGCGGTCGCTGGGGGAGACGCCGATGCGGCAGTGCGCGCGATGCTTGACCATCTCGAAGGCATCCGCGCGCGAGTACTTGCCGAGCTGGCGGAGGACCAGGCGACGGCTTCCGGCGCCACATTCCGCGCGCGCTAGCGCCTCCCGACATACAGCATTACCAGGAACGCTTGCGCTGGACATGCAAATCGTGCACGATGCGTGATTGACGAGGAGGTCGCGTGGCACTGACAGCGCAGGATTGGCCCATTGCGGCATCGCTTCTCAATTTCTCTCCCGCCGTGATCGGCGACGCCGAGCAATGGCACGGTCTCGCCCGCGCCGTGATGGACGAAGTGGCCCAGGCAGGATTCAGCCATGTTGACCTCACTGACAGTTGGGTGCGCCCTGGCGACCTCAGCCCAACGCAACTCAATGTGCTTGCGGAGGCCATAGCGTCGGCCGGTCTGGTGCCCGCCTCGATATCTGCGATCCGCCGCAGTGTCATCGACCACGACAGCGGCGACGACAACCTCGCTTACTCGCACCGAACGCTTGACGCCGCAGCCCACCTCGGCGTCGGCGTCGTGTCCTTTGGGCTCCACCAGGCGCTCACTCCCGAGCAGCGCACGCTCTTGTGGTTTTGGCGGAAGGCGGGGCACCGCGACCCGGCCGACCCGGCCATTCGCGCGCTCGCCGTGCGGCGCTTCAGGGAACTCGGTGACCATGCCGCGCAGCTCGGTCTTCTGGTCTCTCTCGAGATGTATGAGCACACCTATCTGGGCACCGCAGCGTCGGCGGTGCGACTCATCGAAGAAATCGACCGGCCAAACGTGGGCCTCAACCCCGACATCGGCAATCTCATCCGCCTGCCCGAGCCGGTCGAGCACTGGCTCGACCTTCTTGAAGCGACTCTGCCGTACACGAACTACTGGCACGTGAAGAACTATTCGCGAGACGAGGACCCGGTGACGGGCGCCGTGGTCACCCTTCCCACCTACATGGAGCTTGGGCTTATCAACTACCGCGAAGCGCTCAAGCGGGCTATTGCGAACGGTTTCCAAGGCGTCATCTGCGTGGAGCACTACGGCGGCGATGGCCTCAGCGTGAGCGCAACAAACCGCGACTACGTGCGCCGGATTTTGCCGCGTGAGCCTCGCTACAGCCTGGGTCAAAGCCGCGTCCATCAGCAATTTGCGACGGAGGTGGTGATCCCGTGACGCACATTCTCAGCAACCCCGACACCTTTGTGAACGACGCTCTTGAAGGTTTTGCGCGGACCCACGCCGATGTGGTGCGCCGGGTTGACGGAGGAATCGTCCGTGCCGAGCCATTGCCCGACGGCTATTGCGCGGTGGTCGTCGGCGGTGGCTCCGGACACTACCCGGCCTTTGCAGGTGTGGTGGGCGATGGTCTTGCAGCGGGCGCTGTGTGCGGCGAGGTATTCACGTCCCCGTCCGCAGGCGCGGCCGAGCGGGTGGCCCGTGCCGTGGACGCGGGAGGCGGTGTGCTGTTCAGTTACGGAAACTACGCGGGGGATGTCATCCACTTTGGTGCGGCCCAGCGGCGGTTGCGCGAGGACGGCATTGACTGCCGCACCGTGCTCGTGACGGATGACGTGGCGAGCGCGCCGGTCACTCGCCGAGGAGAGCGCCGGGGCATCGCCGGTGACTTTGTCGTCTTCAAGATCGCGGGAGCGATGGCCGCGCGCGGTGCTCGACTTGACGAAGTGGAGCGTGTGGCCCGGTGGGCGAATGAGCGGACCGTGACGATGGGCGTCGCCTTTGGGGGGTGCTCGCTCCCTGGCGCCGACGCTCCGCTCTTCACTGTGCCCGACGGCACAATGTCGATGGGCCTTGGGATTCACGGCGAACCCGGTGTGCGTGATGAAGCGATCCCGCAGGTCGACAAGCTCGCTCGTGGACTGCTTGAGCCCCTGCTCATCGAGAAGCCAGCTGAGTGTGATGGGCGGGTGGGTTTGGTGGTGAACGGACTTGGCGCGGTGAAGTACGAGGAGCTGTTCGTTCTGCTCCGCCATGTGTGGGATCAGCTCGAGGAGGCGGGG
>JAEYUX010000057.1 GCA_023432235.1 Actinomycetes bacterium | reverse complement strand
GCGGGCCCCACCGTGCGCAACACGACGGCGACGTTGAAGAAGGCAAGAGCGGCGATGATCGCGGGTAGCCCATGGCGCGCACCAAGCGCCGGAATCATGTCCCGCTGGAGAGTGAGGAAGGCGAGCGCCACCACCACGGTGGGAAGCACAAAGGGCGCGGTGAGCGCCGCCGCAATGACGCGAGAGCCGGGCCAGCGTCGGCGGTAGAGCGCCCATGCCGCGGGAAGTCCCACGGCGAGCGTCAGCGCCGTGCCCGCGCCTGCCAGCCACAGTGTCGTCCCGGCCGCGTCCACGACGCTGCGGGCCGATACCCCCGCGCCGTCCTGAGCGCCGCCAAGCACCGCGCGCCGCACAGTGGCGAGCAGTGGCCATGCAAAAAAGACCCCCAAGAACACGACGGGGACCGCCGCGGCGATTGCCGCGACAGTCCCGCGCCGTGCAAGAGGGGGCATCGTGTTAGCGGCCCTCGATCACAATCTCGGTCCACTCGCGCAGCAAGCGGTCACGGTTCGCGTCAATGTCCGCCGGGTCCATGATGACCGGGTTGTCGGACAGCGGAGCGAACTGCTCCCAGTCGGCAGGGATCGTTGCCGTGGGGGAGATCGGGTAGACGTACATGCTTCCCGGCAGTGCGCTTTGCACGGTGTCGCTGAGGAGCCAGTCGACAACGGCCTTCGCGCCCTCAGGGTTCTCCGCGCCTTCCAGGACGCCCGCGTACTCGGTTTGGCGGAAGCACGTGTCGAGCAGCGCGGCAGTGGTGGGTTCGCCGTCGATCACTTCGGACGGAGGTGACGACGCGTAGCTGAGGACGATGGGGTAGTCGCCGCCGTAGTTGGGAGCCGAGAAATCGACAAAGTACGTGTCCGACCAGCCGGCGGTCACCTTGAGGTCGTTGTCACGGAGCTGACGCCAGTAGTCGGCCCAGCCGTCACCGTAGGTCTCGTACGTGCTGAGCAAGAGGGCGAGGCCAGGCGATGAGGTGGTGGGATTCGAGACCGACACCTTGCCCGCGTAGGCGGGGTCGAGGAGGTCGTCGAGCGTCTCGGGTGCGGGGTTGTCGGCGCCAAAGGCGGCGAGGTCGACGTTGAAGCACACGTCCGAAAAGTCGATAGCGGTCAGCTTGCCGTCAACCGACTCAACCGCTGCCGGGGAGACGTAGTCGGCAAGAGCGCCCGATGCGATCGCACGGGACGCGAAGGTGTTGTCGATGCCGTAGACGGCGTCGCCCAACGGAACCCCTGCGGTGAGGGCGATCTGGTTGGTCAGCACGCCCGCATCGCCCACGGGCTCAAAGGTGACATCAATGCCCGTGGTGGCGGTGAAGTCAGCGATGACCTCGTCCGGGAGCGCAAAGCTGTCGTAGACGAGCACGGTGACGGAGCCGCCTGCGGTGGGGCCAGCGTCGGCCCCTGTGCTTGCCGCCGTAGCGGACGACGCCGGGGCGTCGCTCCCGCTCGAACAGGCGCCAAGCAGCAGCGCGCCTGCTGCGGCAATGGATAGTGCATAGGTGATCTTCATGATTCCTCCCAGGTCAGGAGGGGACGAGACTCGACTCCCTACGCCGGTGCGAGCCGGATCAGGTTCGAGGGTCTGCGGCTTGTCCGCACTCTCAGCGCTCTTGCCTCGCGGCGAAGCGCTCCCCTGTCGTGTGGTGTCACCTTACCCCCGATGCGTTAGAGGAGGTAAATCGCCTGCTACATGGGCTGAATGAGGTCCCTCAAGCGTTCGAGTTCAGGGCGGTGAGTGAAGCGTGCGTAGTCGCCGCGGCGGTAGCGCTTGAGAATGCCGGGGAGGCGTGCCGGCCAGAAGGCGGGCATATGGGCACGGGCATCTTCGAAAGCGGCTTTCTCGGCAAGGAGGCTGAGGGTCGCCTCGCTCGCTTGCGGCGATTGTGAGGCGAGACGTTCGCGAAGCGAGCGGGCGCGGTCGCGGAGGACCTCGTAGCGACTGCGGCGTGCACGCATGGCGACTCGAACCTGACCCCACAGTGAACTGGGAGGCACGCCAATCTGGTTGGTGCCGTGGACGCGGTAATCGATGAGTGGGGTGGTCTCGACCTCAAGAGTGCCGGTTGCGGCGGCGATGAAGGCGAGCCACTCGTCGTGGATGAAGCCGCGAGGAATGGGAAGGGCCGGCTCCAAGAGGTCGCGCGTCAGCATCGCCGTGGCGCCCGTGATGATGTTGCGGCGAATGAGTGCGGAGGGGGCCTCGCGCTCGCGGACGTCGCTGAGCTCGCTGTCGCTCACGCCATAGGCCTCAAAGAGCGTGCGGCCGGTCGGTGCGCCGTTGCCATCGATAAGGCGGGCGTCCGTGAAGATCATGGCGCGCGGGCCAGTTGCGGCGAGTTGAGGGACCAGTGTTGAGGTCTTGGCCGGATGCCAGGCGTCGTCATGGTCCGAGAGGGCAATCACATCGCCGGTGCAGGCGCTGAGCGTGCGAGAGAAGTTGGCGACAACGCCCCCGGCACGTTCGGTGAAAGCGATGCGAACGGTGTCGCCGCGCGGGTGCTCCGCGGCGATCGCGCGGATGCGGTCCACGGTGCCGTCTGTGGATCCGTCATCACCAACGACTACCTCGGTGACCGGGAGGTCTTGGTCGAGGATGCTGCGGAGTTGGGCGTCGATGTAGTCGCCGCTGTTGTACGTGCACAGGGCGACGGAAATGGTGGGCGATTGCGTGGGAGGGGTCATCGTTCTACGCGTGAGGTTGCGCGGCCCACCATGTGTGGGCATCGACGGCTGATTTGACGGTCTGGTCAAGGCTATAGGCGGCTCGCCAGCCGGTGAGGCTCGTCACCGCAGAGACGTCGGCGACCGACTCGGCCGGATCTCCCTCGCGGCGCGGCGCAACGATTGGCTCGAGATGCGAGCCCATCGCCTCGGTGATGAGGGCAACAACGTCTCGCACAGACGTGCCGACGCCGGTACCGATATTGAGAGCGGTGTGTCCGCTTGCGGTGTTGAGCCAGTCGAGAACCGCCACGTGGGCACTCGCGACATCCGCCACGTGAATGAAATCGCGGATGCAGGTGCCGTCGGGAGTCGAGTAGTCATCGCCCAGGATCACCGGCGGCTCGCCTCGCGAAATGCGATCCATCACGATCGTCACAAGATTGGCGATGGTGCGGTCTGCAAGAACTGGCCGTGAACTGCCGGCCACATTGAAGTAACGCAAAGAGGCGCCGCGAAGGTGCCCTGCCCGGGCGGCGGCGTCCACGAGCACCTCGCATGCGAGCTTCGTGGCTCCATAAGGATTGAGCGGAAGCGTGGGATGCGACTCATCGACGCGACCGCTCACCTCGCCATACACAGCAGCGGAAGACGAGAGGAGGAGAGACGGAACCGCTGCGTCACGCATCGCATCGATGACGGCAACGGTGCTTGCCAGGTTGACACGGTAGTAGTGGCCGGGACGCTCAATCGACTCGTCAACCCGCTTGAGGGCGGCGAAGTGGATGACGGCGTCGGGCCGACGCTCACGGAAGTGGCGCCCCAGAGTCGCCCCGGCGTCGTCGCTCGCGAGGTCGAGTTCGAGGACGTCGACATCGCTGAGACGCGCGCTGTCTCCGGTCGATAGATCGTCCACAACCAGGACGTCGTCACCGCGGGACTGCAGGGCGTCGACGGTGTGCGCGCCGATGTAGCCAGCACCGCCAGTGACCGCGACTCTCATGGCGCCAGCGTAGTTGGTCGGCTCGCCACGCCCGCGCCGACCATCACCTGACAAAGGTCCCGGGGTGTGCTCGTTATGATCGACTCGTTGCCTAACCGCTGGCCGAGTGCCCCGCCTCCCATGATTGGATGCACATGATTCCCGCTGCCAAGCCCTACATCGGTGCCGAGGAGCGCGAGGCCGTTAATCGCGTTCTCGAATCCGGCATGCTCGCCCAAGGCCCGGAAGTTGCTGCCTTTGAGCAAGAGTTCTCTCACGTTGTTGGCGGGCGCGAGTGTGTGGCGGTGAACTCCGGCACGTCGGCCTTGCACATGGCGTTCGTGGCCGCGGGGATCGGCCCGGGCGATGAGGTCATCGTGCCGTCCTTCAGCTTCGCCGCAACTGGCAACTCGGTGGCGCTCACGGGCGCCACGCCGGTGTTTGCTGACATCGAGGGCGACTACTTCAATTTGGACCCCGCTGCCGCTGAAGCCGCCATCACCGAGCGAACCAAAGCGATCATGCCGGTGCACCTTTACGGACACCCCGCCGCGATGGACGCGTTCACCGCTCTTGCGGACAAGCACGGTTTGCTGCTGTTCGAGGACGCTGCTCAGGCGCACGCCGCTTCGCTCAATGGCACTCCCGTTGGAGCATTCGGACTCGCTGGATCCTTTTCCTTCTACCCCACCAAGAACATGACGTCGGGTGAGGGTGGCATGGTGACTACCGGCTCGGCGGATTTCGCTCGGACTGTGCGTCTCCTGCGCAACCAGGGCATGGAGAAGCGTTACGCGAACGAGGTGGTGGGCTTCAACACCCGTATGACTGACCTCCACGCGGCGATCGGTCGTGTGCAGTTGGGCCGGCTCGCTGAGTGGACTGCGGCACGTCAGGCGAATGCCGCGTACTTTGACGAGAACCTTGAGGGCGTCGTCGTGCCGCCGGTTGCCCCGGGAGCGGTGCACGTGTACCACCAGTACACGATCCGTGTGGAGGGTGGCGACCGCGACGCATTCGCGGCAGCACTTGCAGAGCGTGGGGTTGGTTCGGGGGTGTACTACCCAACGCCGATCCACCGTCTCCCCAGCTTCGGTTTGGAACTCGACCTTCCCGTCACCGAGAAGGTGGCGCAAGAGGTGCTGTCCCTGCCGGTGTACCCAGGCCTTACGGACGCCGAACGTGACCAGATTGTCGAAGCGGTGAACGCCGTCGCGAAGGCAGGTGCGTAATGACGCTACGCGCAGGAGTCCTTGGCCTTGGCGTGATGGGCCGTCACCACAGCCGAGTTCTCTCCCAGCTCGACGGTGTTGAGTTTGTTGGCGTTTACGACCCAGCGGATAACGTGCCCGCGGAAGTCCAGGGCCGCGCCGTGGTGCGCGACCTTGAGACCTTCCTCAAACTGGGCGTTGATTACTGCGTCATCGCGACGCCGACGATCTACCACCTTGAGCTCGGAGTGGCGCTGGCGGAAGCGGGTGTTCATGCGCTGATCGAGAAGCCCGTTGCCTCGACGTCTGAGGCTGGCCGTCAGCTCGCCACACTCTTCGCTGACAAGGGTCTCGTTGGCGGCGTGGGCCATATCGAGCGCTACAACGCAGCTGTTCAGACCGCACGCCAGCGCATCGAAGAGGGGCTCATCGGCGAGATCTACCAAATTGCGACGCGACGCCAGGGCCCGTTCCCTGGTCGTATTGCCGATGTTGGCGTCATCAAGGATCTCGCTTCTCATGACATCGACCTCACGGCATGGGTGACGCAGCAGGACTACGTGTCTGTCAATGCGCGTACCGCCTACCGCTCGGGTCGCGAGCACGAGGATATGGTGCTTGCAGTGGGAACCCTTTCCAAGGGCACCATCGCATCTCACACCGTCAACTGGTTGACCCCCTTCAAGGAGCGCACCACCGTCATCACGGGCGAGAAGGGTGCGTTGGTCGTTGACACCCTCACCGCCGACCTCACGTACTTCCAGAACGCCACCCTGACGCTCGACTGGGAGCAGTTGCGCTCGTTCCGTGGTGTTTCAGAGGGCGATGTGACCCGCTACGCGCTCCAGCGCAAGGAACCGCTCATGGCGGAGCACGAGGCCTTCCGGGATGCGGTGCTGACCGGTGACACGTCGCGCATCGTCACGCTCGAGGCGGGTGCACGGGTGGTCGAGATTGCCGAAGACCTGATCGCCGACGGAGTGCACCACCGGCTCAAGGCGTAGTCGCACACTAGTTCTACCTTTGGCTGCGCTCTCTGGGGAGCATGCCTCATGAGTGCCCCGCGTATGGTTGTCACTTATGAGTCCCCTTTTGCGCGTCTTCTTTGTCGCGCCGTGGGAGACGGATCGCGTTGAGCGATGCCTGTTTGGGGGGCTCCACACGTGCGCGTGACAATGGTCAGTCGGATATTTGCGCCGGAGCCTGGCGCTGCTCCGTTGCGCCTCGCTGCGCTCGCGCGGGCACTCGTTCATCGCGGCATTCCTGTGTGCGTCATCACGGCGATACCGCCGCCAGGTGCGGGCGATGACTCCGATGCCGGCGACATCGAGGTGCGCCGTGCACGTGTGAAGCGCAACCGAGACGGGTACGTGAGGGGATACTTCTCTTACTTGTCCTTTGACGTACCAGTGGTGTTCCGGTTGCTCGCTAGCCGACGCCCGTCCGTCTACGTCGTCGAGCCACCACCCACGACAGGGCTTGCTGTACGGCTCGTTGCATCGCTACGGCGGCGCCCGTACGTCTACTACGCCGCCGACGTATGGAGCGACGCCGCAGGGGCGGTCGCATCCACCGCCATCACGCGCATGCTGAGGCGCGTCGAGAGATGGGCGATGAACGGCGCGGCGTTGGTCATCGCCGTGTCCGATGAAGTCGCTCAACGCGTCCGCGAAATTGGGGTGCAGGCGCCCATCTTCGTATCTGGCTTTGGCATCGATACCGATGTGTTCCGTGTGGTGCCCGGTATTGCCCCGCAAGACGATCCCGTCCTCTTTGTCTATCCCGGGATGTATGCCGAGCGGCACGGCGCCGAGGTATTCGCTGAGGCGCTCGGCATTGTGCTCGACGAGTTCCCGGGCACCGCGCACCTCATCTTCTGCGGAACCGGCACCGAAGAAGACGCCATTCGTGCGGCATGCCCCAAGCGCCATCGCAAAGCGATGACGTTCCAACCGCCGATCGCGCCGGAAGAAGTCGCGGCGCTGATGAATTCCGCCACGGTAGGCCTTGCGTCAGTGAAGCCTGATCAGGGCTACGACTACGCCTTTGCGACCAAGACCATCGCCTTGATGGCCGCGGGATGCCCCGTCATCTATGCCGGACCTGGGCCGGCGGGCGACGTGGTGCGCGAGGCGAGCGAACTTCACTCAGGATGCGCCGCCGTGGAATTCGATGCTGAGGCGGTAGCGGATGCAATGCGGCGCGTGGTCGCCCAACGCACAGAGCACTCAGCACGCACAGAGCACTCAGCACGCACCACACTGTCCGCGTGGGTCCATGAGCGTCACTCGGCCGCGGCGGTGGCCGATGGAGTCGCGCGCGCAATCGTCGAGGCGACGCGCAACCGCGTCTAGCGGGAGCTTTCGCCTCCGGATGTGGGCCTGGTTCCCGTCGGTTGCTTCGCTTGCAGTATCGCCAAGGCACGCGCTAGCTCAGTGTTCTGCCCCTCGAGATGGCGGAATCGCCGATACGTGGTGGCGACAAAAGCAAGGAACACGAGGACGAGCAGGTACAGCAACAAGTCTGTCCCGCGGCCGATGCCGAGGAACGTCGCCGCCCGTCCCCACAGTTCGGGGACAAACACCGAGGATGCAGCGGCGATGACAAAGAGCATGAGGAGCACACGGCGTATTGCCTGGTGGCGCGCGCCGCTCGAGCGCACAAGGAAGAACCCCGCGGCGGAGATCACCACGACGGTCGCTACTTGCAAAATGATGGTCATGTCACTCACTTGAAGAGAAGATCAACAAGGATGTTCACTCCGTTGAGGAGCGACTGTCCTTTGGACCGAGAGTAGTCGGTGTAGACGATGTGGGTGGGGTGCTCTTCCCACGGCAGCCCGGTATCTGCAAGCAGGTCAACGAGCTCAGATGCATGTGCCATCCGGTTCTGGGTAATGCGAACACGCTCGAGCACATCGCGACGCAGCACCCTCAAACCGTTATGGGCATCGGTGAGGGCCTTGCCCGTGGTGATACGGCTCGCGCGCGCCGCCGTCCTCAGCGTCACACGTTTGAGGAACCCGAGCTGAGTCCTCTCATCGAGAAAGCGAGATCCTGTGACAATGGCGAGGTTCTCGTTCCGCACGCGTTCCACCATCGCGCGCGCGTCCTCGATCTGGTGCTGCCCGTCGGCATCAAACGTCAGCACTTCCGTCATGGCGGGATCGAGGAGCGCGTAATCAATGCCGGTCTGGAGGCTCGCGCCCTGACCCAAGTTGATGGGGTGAGTAATGACGTGTGCGCCTGCGTCGAGAGCGACCTGTGCGCTCCGATCGCTCGACCCGTCATCGACACACACGACGTATCCGAACTCCGCCACAAGGTCGCGGACAACGTCGCCCACCACTGCGGCTTCGTTGTACATGGGGACGACCACCCACGTGCGACTCATCGTGCTGACCTCATGTGGTGACTACTCGGAGCGGCGCAGGGTCTCGCCGTCCTGCAGGTAGCGTGTGCCCGTCTCGGGGCACATCCAGTAGCCGTTGCTTTCTTCCTTCAGCGGCACGCCCGCTTCGCCAACCCACCCGAGGCGGCGTGCGGGAACGCCCGCCATGAGCGCGTAGTCAGGCACATCTTTGGTCACCACAGCACCTGCGGCGATTGTCGCCCAGCGGCCAATCGTCACCGGCGCAACGCACACGGCGCGTGCGCCAATTGCTGCGCCTTCGCGAATTGTGACGCCAACTGGCGTCCAGTCGTGTGCGCTCTTGGGAGTGCCGTCCGCGTTGATTGCGCGCGGAAAGTGATCGTTCGTCAGCACCACGGCCGGGCCGATGAAGACGCCCTTCTCCAACACGGCAGGTTCGTAGACAAGGGCATAGTTCTGGACTTTGCATCCGTCGCCCATCGTGACGCCGGTGCCGATGTACGCGCCACGGCCAACGATGCAGTTCTCGCCAAGCACAGCGTCCTCGCGAACCTGCGCCAAATGCCAAATCGATGAGCCTTCGCCAATGACGGCACTGTCAGCAACATCGGCGCTATCGACCACCCGAAATCCCATGTCGCGAGCATATCCCAGCGCCTGTTCGCTACTGCGCGGCCTGCGTCATGGTCGGGATCGCACCCCGTGCGCCTACGATGGTGCCGTGTTGATGCCCAGGTCTTGTGTGGAGGGCACCTCAATGGGGAGAGGTCTCCTGGCATGACGCGCGTGTTGATCATCACCGGCTCAGATCTCGGTGAACGCCTCGCGGGACCCGCGATCAGGGCCTCGGCAATGGCTCGGGTGTTGGCGGGCGACGGGCACGACGTTGTTCTTGCGACAACGGCCACGCTCACCGAGGGTGCTCCTGCTGACGGCTACCGGCTTGCGTCACTGCGTCCAGGCGATAACGCTGCGTTCCGCTCCCTTGAGCAGTCAACCGACGTCATCGTGTTCCAGGGTCACGCAATGGAGCAGTTTGACGCTCTCGCGACAACCGACTGTGTGGTGGTTGCGGACGCCTACGACCCGATGCACCTCGAAATGCTCGAGCAGGGCCGGGAGCAGCCGCGAGCCACCTGGGACATGATGGTGCGTTCTCGCGTGGCGCTCCTCAACCACCAGTTGTCGCGTGCGGACTTTGTGCTGTGTGCGTCGGACCGTCAGCGCTCGTTCTATTTGGGGCAGCTTGCCGCGCTCGGACGCATCTCCCCCACCACCTACGAGAACGATCCGAATCTTGAGCACCTCATCGCGATCGCACCGTTTGGATTGGACGACGCCGCGCCTCAGGCATCGCGCCCCGCGGTGCGGAACGTGGTGCCAGGGATCGATGACGCCACCCGACTGGTCATTTGGGGCGGTGGCGTCTATTCGTGGTTTGACCCGCTCTTGCTGATCCGCGCCGTTCACGCGCTGAGGGAACGCCAGCCCAATGCCGCGCTCTTGTTCTTGGGCACGCGTCACCCGGGTCAAGAGCCGATGGGGATCGTCAAGGAGTCCATCGACATGGCTGGGGAACTGGGCGTTTTGGGCACCGGGGTCATCTTCAACGAAGAGTGGGTTCCGTATGACGAGCGTGGTGCGTTCCTACTTGAGGCCAACGCGGGTGTCTCCACCCACCACACGCATGTGGAAACCGAGTTCAGCTTCCGCACCCGCATTCTTGATTACCTGTGGGCCGGTCTACCGATGGTGGTGACGGAAGGGGATTCCTTTGCGGACCTCGTGCGCGCGGAGGGCCTCGGAGTGGTTGTCCCTGCCGGTGACCTCGGTGCGTTGACTGACGCCCTTGAAGCGGTGCTTTACGACGAAGCTTTCGCAGCGCAAGCAACTCAGCGCATCGCTCATGTGCGCGAACGCTTTCTCTGGGGAACCACATTGGAACCGTTGCGCCGGATTGCGCGTGAGCCCAAGCGCGCTGCTGACGTTGATGCAGCTGGCGGTCGTGAGGCCCTCGCGAAGGCGGCGCTCAGGCTCCACGAACCCGAAGGCCGGCCCGGGCGCGGCCGCGATCTGCGGATGGCGTGGCACTACCTGCTTCACGGGGGCCCCGGTGAAGTGTTGCGCCGCATCAGTTCTCGGCGGTCAAAGCGGTGACCACGCCCGCCCCGGCGCTGCGGTCGCGGCGCATTCTGGCGCGACGCATTGTCGCGTTCGCCGGTGCGCCGTTCATTTCACTCATTGCGCCGTTCTTCTTTCTTCCCGTGCTCGCCCGGCTTGCGGGGGAGGATGCGTGGGTTGCGATCGCGGTTGGCCAGTCGGTAGGTGGTTTCGCGGCCCTCATTGCCGGGATGGGTTATCCGACGCTCGCGCCGCCTGTGCTTGCTCAAGCGTCCGACGCTGCGCGGCGCCGGTACGTCGTGACGAGTTTGTATGTCCGAGGTCCGGTGTGGCTCGTCGCCGCAGTCGCTGGCGGAGTGGTGGCGGCGCTGCTCGCCCCGGACGGCTTCGCCATTGAGGCGAGCGCCACTGCGGTTGCGTTGAGCATCGCGGGGCTTGCTCCCACGTGGTACTGGATCGGCGTGGGCCGCGCCTTGCCCATCCTCTGGGCCGAGGTGCTTCCGCGGGCTGGCGCGATGGTGCTTGCGGCCGCGGCTCTTCTGTTGGACGGGCCTCTCATCTGGTACCCCGTGCTCCTTGGCGTGGCAATGGCAGCGGGTCCTGCGGTGATCTACGCGCGGATCACCCGAGGTGGTTTCGCCGGATGGCAACGCCGCGAGGCTCTCGAGATTGTGCGCCGCCATCCTCCTGCCGTCATTGCCGAAACGGCGGCCGGTGCCTACAACGCACTTGCGGTCACGCTGGTGGCCAACGCGACCAGCGTCGGGGAAGCCGCGCGGTACGTCTCGGGTGACAAGGCCTATCGCATTGGGCAATACGGAGTGTCCTCGCTGGGAAATGCACTTCAGGGCTGGGTAGTCGAGCGCGGTGAGGACGGCGCTCCTCGGCGGATGAAGGCGGCGATCGGACTGCACCTCGCTCTGGGTGTTGGCGGAGGCGCGGCGTTCGCGATTGTCGGCCCTGCCTTGACGCGACTGCTCTTTGGTGCAGATATCGCGATCGACCAACTCACGGCGGCAGGCTTCGGCGTCGCCATCCTTGGCATATCTGCCGGGACTGTCTTTGGCCGCATCGGTCTCGTCATGCTGGGTGCGCGCAGGGCGTTCATGACGTGCGTTGTCGCCGCATCGGTTGTGGGAGCAACGGGATTGATCATTGGAGCCTCTTTGTGGGGAGCTACTGGTGCCGCGTGGGCGCTTGGAAGCGCTGAGCTTGCCTCAGGCGTTGCACAGGCGACCGTCCTCGCTGTGGTGTGGAGGCGACGGGTGACACGTGGACACGTCCTTGTTCAGCGCGATCCCGAACTGCCTGCATAAAATACGTTCGGGCACGGTCGCCCCATTCACCAAGATGAGGAGGCGCCGTAGTGGCTGACGCTCAAGCAGGCGTGGTTCGAGGTGTGACGAACCGGCTTCGTTGGATCCACTTGGCTCCCATCCTTGCGATGCTGACGCTGAGCATGTGGGCGTTTGCTTCGCCGGTTGGTGCCGGGCCTGATGATGACTATCACCTTGCGAGTGTGTGGTGTACGCGTGGTGGTACTGAGGCGTGCCAACCTGGTGTCGATTCCTTGACACGCGAGGTGGACACGGCATTCCGGCATGCGGTGTGCTTCGCCCGTAGCCAGACCGTGAGCGCACATTGTCAAGAGCGGTGGGGACTTGAGCTTGATGGTCCGCTCTACCTAACCAACCGCGGCAACTTCAAGGGCGACTATCCAGCGCCGTACTACGCCACGATGCGTGTGTTTGCCGACGACGATTTGGTCAACAGCGCACTCACCATGCGCTTGGTCAACACAGCGCTGTTTGTAGGCCTTGGAACAGCGCTTGCTTGGTTGCTGTCGGGTTCACGGCGTCAAACCTTGCTGTGGGG
>JAEYUX010000027.1 GCA_023432235.1 Actinomycetes bacterium | reverse complement strand
GAACGTCCACCTTGAACTCCTTGCGCACCGTTGTGATTCTCAACCAGCCTAATGCGGCGGCTAGCCTTGACAGCGTGTCCCTCTCACATGCGCGCGTACTCGTGACCGGTAGCAACGGCATGCTTGCCACCGATCTTGCCGACTCACTCCGTGACGTTGGCGTCACGGATCTGCTCCTTGTTGACCGCGATCAACTCGACATTTGCGATGCCAGCGCCGTTGACAAGGCGGTTGCTCATGTTGACGTGGTCATCAACTGCGCCGCCTATACGGCTGTGGACGCTGCAGAAGAGGACGAGGACACCGCGTTCGAGATCAACGCAGCCGGCGCTGGAAATCTCGCCGAGGCGTGTGCGCGTCACGGCGCCCGCCTTGTTCACATCTCGACCGACTACGTCTTCGCGGGTGACGCGAGCGAGCCGTACGCGGAAAATGCCGAGCCCAACCCGGCCGGTGCGTACGGGCGCACCAAGGCCGCTGGCGAGCGGGCGGTGCGCGCCTCCGGGGCCGACGCCTTGGTGGTCCGCACTGCATGGCTCTACGGGCGCGGTGGGCCGTGCTTTCCCAAGACGATTGCTCGCCTCGTTGCCGAACGTGGATCGATCAGCGTTGTTGACGACCAGATCGGCCAACCGACGTGGACTCGCGACGTATCCGCCTACATCGTGAGGCTCCTCGAAGCGGACGCCCCTGCCGGGACGTACCACGCGACGTCGGCCGGAAAGTGCTCGTGGTTCGACTTCGCCACGGCGATTGTCGCGGCGGCAGGGCTTGCGGGAACGGTCGAGCCCACGACGTCGGACAAGTTCCCGCGACCTGCTCCTCGTCCCGCGTGGTCGGTATTGGGCCACCATGCGCACGAGGCGCTCGGCATTGAGGGAATCGGGCCGTGGGACGAGCGGTGGGCGACGGCCTCCACGGAGGTCTTGGCCGACGCTGTGAACTAGAAAGCGCGGGACCTTACAGGCGCGAAGGCACTACTTGCCTTCGTCGAGCACCTTGAGCAGGTAGCTGCCGTAACCCGACTTGGTGAGCACCTCTGCGCGCACCCGGAGCTCGTCATCGCTGAGGAAGCCAAGGCGCCATGCCACCTCTTCTGGCGAGCCGATGCTGAGGCCTTGGCGGTGGACGACGGTCTGGACAAACTGTGACGCGTCGATGAGCGAGTCGAAGGTTCCTGTGTCGAGCCATGCCGTACCGCGCTGCAGCACGCCCACGTGGAGCTTGCCCGCCTCCAGGTAGTGGCGGTTGACGTCGGTGATCTCGTACTCACCGCGAGCCGACGGCTTGAGACTGCGGGCGATCTCCACCACATCGTTGTCGTAGAAGTACAGGCCAGGGACGGCGTAGTTCGACTTGGGCTGGGCGGGTTTCTCCTCAAGGGAGATCGCTCGGCCTTCGCCGTCAAACTCGACAACGCCGTAAGCGGTCGGGTCTGCGACGCGGTAGGCGAAGACGGCTGCACCGTCAACCTCGTTGAAGCGCTGCAGTGTGGAGCCCAAACCGGGACCGTAGAAGATGTTGTCACCGAGGACGAGCGCGGCGTGGTCGTTGCCCACATGGTCCGCGCCAATGACAAACGCCTGTGCCAGTCCGTTGGGCTCGTGCTGGACGGCAAAGCTGATGTTGATGCCAAACTGCGAGCCATCCCCGAGGAGGCGCTCGAACTGAGGCGCATCGTGCGGGGTGGTGATGACGAGCACATCCCGAATCCCCGCCAAGATGAGCGTTGACAGCGGGTAATAGATCATCGGCTTGTCATAGACCGGGACCAGCTGCTTGCTCACGCCAAGTGTGATGGGGTGAAGTCGCGTGCCGGATCCACCGGCCAAGATGATGCCTCGCATAGGCCCTAGTCTGCCTGAGTACCAGCGCGACTGCGCGCGGCGGTGATTTCACTCCGCTGCCGCATCGCGAGCCCGGCCGTCACCGCGGCCCGCACGGGCGCGTGCCACCATCGCGGATACACCCGCGCCACGTACATGCGGGCGGAATCGTGATGAGCCTTCAGCATCGGCGCAGGATCTGATCGGTAACTGTGCCCGCCGATGTGCGTGACACCAGCCCGCGGTGTCCAGACGGATCGATATCCCGCCTGGCCCACGCGTCGGCCCAAGTCAACGTCTTCAAAGAACATGAAGAAGGACTCATCAAAGCCGCCCACTCGCTCCCACGCTTCCCTGCGCACGAGGAAGCATGCCCCCGAGAGCCAACCGGCTTCCACGTCGCTGCCTTGCGGGTCAAGCCGCATCCGGTACCGGCGGGTCCAGGGATTCGATGGCCAGATTCGACTGAAAAGCGCATGCCCGGTGCCGAGCACAAAGGTGGGAAGCGGACGCGCAGACGGGTACGTCGAGCCATCAAGTTCACGAATATGAGGTCCCACCATGCCGACGCTCGGATCGGCCTCACCAACAGCGATCAGCCCGGCAAGTGCGCCCTCGTCCAGCACGATGTCCGCATTTGAGATGAGAATCCACGGAGCCTTGCCCGCCTCAGCTCCACGATTCGCTCCAAAGCCGTAGCCGCCATTGCGGCCGGTGTTGATGAAGGCGACCCCGGCCTTCGTGGCGGCCGCTGCGGCGGCGCCGTCTCGCGACGCGTTGTCCACCACGGTGACGCTCTCAACCTCCGCCTGCTTCGCGACCGAGTCGAGGAACGACGCGATGGTCTCGCCGGGGTTGTAGGTGACTACCACGACGTCGGCAGTCGAGGGAGCGCGCATGGCGAACAGCCTAATCGCGCCCCCTCGGTGCCGCCGACGCCAACGCTAGAAGCGGAAGACGTCCACCTTGTGGCGAAGATCTGCGGAGAGTTGTGCGAGTTCGGCGACTGACGCACCCATCTGCTCGACTACCTCGGCAGAAGTCGACGACGTCTCTGCGACTGACGCGATGGTGCGTGCAATCTCACCCGAGCCACCTGCTGCATCAGACACCCCACGGCTCATCTCCTCCGCGGTCACACTCTGCTCTTCGACGGCGGAGGCAATTGTCATTTGGAAGTCGTTGATGTTCTGGACAATCGATGCGATCTCACCGATCGCGCTCACGGCACCGCCGGTGTCGCGCTGAATGGCTTCGATGCGGCGGGCCACTTCTTCGGTCGCCTTTGCAGTCTCCTGCGCGAGTTCCTTCACCTCGTTTGCGACAACCGCAAATCCTTTGCCGGCTTCACCTGCGCGGGCGGCCTCGATGGTCGCGTTGAGGGCAAGGAGGTTGGTCTGCTCCGCGATCGATGTGATGACCTTGACGACGTTGCCGATCTCCTGGGAGGACGATCCGAGCGCGGCCACGGTGGCATTGGTGGTCTCGGCAGCCATCGACGCCTCACTCGCCACTCGCGCTGCCTGCTGTGCGTTGTGGGAGATCTCCTTGATGCTCGCACCCATCTGCTCGGCGCCCGAGGCGACGTTCTGGATGCTGCGGCTCACCTCGTCGGCAGCCGTGGCGACAGCGGCTGCCTGCGCGGAGGATTCGTGCGCACCCGCCGCCACTTGGCTGTTTGCAGCCGACAGTTCTTCGGCAGCGGCAGCGACTGTCTGGGCGGAGCCAACGACCTCACGCATGATGTCCCGCAACGCTTCCTGGGCCGTCGCCAGTGAGCGAGCCATGTCGCCCATCTCGTCGTTTGACGTCACGTTGGCTTCGCATGTGAGGTCGCCCCGTGCAAGCGCCGTCAGCGAATCGCTGACGAGCGCCGCCGAGCGACGGATGCGCCGGGTCACCCACAGGACGATCATCACGGCGACGCTAGCGCCGATGAGCGCGACGAGCAGCACGAAGGTCCGCGTCGCCTCGGTCTGTGCCGCCATGAGCGCCGCACCGTCACGGAGTTCTGCCTCTGCGTCTTCGGTCAGCAACTGCACCCCGGCAATGAGGAGATCACCTGACTCGGTCCCTTTGGAAGCCCGCAATTGAGCAAAACGCTCAAGATCGTCATCCAGGGCAGCGGGCATCATCTCGTTGATGAGAAGTTCTTCGTACGAATCCCACGCGGCGCGGACCGAATCCATGTCCGACGGCGAGGATCCGAACGCATCGGTGAAATGAGCCTCGTAGTCATCAAGACCCACGGCGAAGTCTGCGTACGTGGCGAGCAGGTCCTGCATCCGCTCTTCACGTTCTTCAATCGGATACGACGCGACCGTTCCGGACATCATGCGGGCCTGCCAGAGGTGGTCCCGCATGTCCACCATCGCGTGCGTCATCGTCTCCTGGTCATGAACGAGATCCGCGGTGGACTCTCGCACTTCACGAAGTTGTAGGAGCGCCACCGCAGTGACGCTGACGAGAACAAACAGCACGCCGCCTACGGCGGTGAGCACCTGTGCGGTCAAACTGAATCGGCGCCTAAGAAGGCCCCCTATTGCGTTTTTCATGGCGTCCGTTCTGAGCTTAAGGACCGCATTGTGAGGCCGGCCGCGGGAATGTCCCCGCCCCTTATCGACGTGCTGAAGAGTCCAATAAGCACACATTCGCCCATTTGGATGAGATGTTCAGCACACCCCATATGAGTCGAAAGTCCCTTGTCGGGGCCTTGTGACCGAAGGGCGACCTACCGCCGCCCTCGCAAGCGGTCGAGTTGGCGTCGCTCCTTCTTTGTAGGGCGGCCCGTGCCACGGTCACGCACCGCCACCGGCGCAGAAATCTCGCGCGGCGGCCGTGGTGGTGTGTGGTCGACGTACGCAGCGGCCGCAGGCTCCGCCCCAACACGCTTAAAGAGCAGCTGGCGGACCTCCACCACGCGCGGCAAATCCCCTGCCCGGACTTCAACCCGGTCGCCCGGACGCACCAGCGCCGCGGGCTTGGCCCGTGCGCCGTTGACTCGAACATGACCTGCGCGGCAGGCGATGGTGGCTTGAGAGCGAGTCTTGGCGAGGCGGACGGCCCACACCCACACATCCACTCGCACCGCATCCGTCGCCACCCACCGAGCCTACGGCGAGCAACGTACCCTTGATGCGTGCAAACGGTTCTCGAAATCATCGGCTGGGTGGGGTCCGGCCTCGTTGTCCTTTCACTCATGCAGGCGCGGGTGCTGCGCTTCCGGTGGATGAACATGATCGGTTCGCTCATCGCCACGGTCTACAACGCCATCATTGAGGTGTGGCCCTTTGCGGCGATGAACGCGGCGATCTTCTTCATCGGCGTTTACTGGATTCGCCGCCTCTACCGCGAGGCCAATGATCCACACGTGTACCAAGTGGTGCCTCTCGAACCAGAGGATCGTTACCTCCAACACCTCCTTGACGTCCACGCAGATGACATTGCGCACTTCGCACCCGGCTTCTCCGCGCATTCGCCGGACGACGCCCGGCTCACCTTCTTGGTGGTGCGAGGCGACGAGGCGGTGGGGGTGGTGGCCGCACGGCGCGCGGATGACGGCACGGCGGACATCGAACTCGACTGGGTGAAGCCGCGCTTCAGGGATTTTGGCCCGGGCAAGTTTGTCTACAGCGAGTCCGACGCTCTGCCCGCCGCCGGCATTCGCCGCGCCCGGGTGGTGCCGCACGCCACCACAGATACCGAGTACCTGCGCAAGGCTGGGTTCCACGAGACGGATGGTGCATGGGTCCGCGAGTTGAGCACCGCAGCGTGAGGCATCGGAGGGGCCAGTGAGCGCGCCCTGTCCGTGCGGAACGGGCCGCGAGTTCTCGGACTGTTGCCGCCCGATCCTGCGGGATGAGCGCCCCGCCGTCACCGCCGAGCAGCTGATGCGCTCTCGCTACACCGCTTACGTACGCCGCGATGGGCCGTACCTACTGCGCACCTGGCACCCCGAGCGTCGGCCGCGTGCTCTTGGCTTTGATGACACCGAATGGCTTGGTCTTGAGGTGGTGGGGACCGAGGCCGGCGGAGCGGACGACGCTGCTGGCACCGTCACCTTCACCGCTCAGTTCACACGGCCTGGCGAGAAAGTCGAGACGATGGGCGAGGTGAGCGAGTTTGTGCGGCTCGATGGCCGGTGGGTGTACGTCGACGGAGTCCAGAGTTCGGGCTAGACGTGTCGCGAGAATGAGGAAAGGCCCCGATCTCTCGGGGCCTTTCTGCTGGTGCGCGAGGGGGGATTTGAACCCCCACGCCCTTTCGGACACTGGCACCTGAAGCCAGCGCGTCTGCCGTTCCGCCACTCGCGCGCGCCGGGCAAGACTAGCACGTGGCACGCCTCACTCACGAAAGAACAAGGCGCCGCCGAGCGGAGTGCAGCAGCGCTCTCCGGTGGCATTTTCCACACGAACTGCGGGCTTTCTCACGCCCTGAGACTTCCTGACGATGGGGAGTCGGACGGTGCGAGAGGAGGCCGCATGGAGGCAGTCACTGCCATCGATCACCGCATCGGTCAGATCCATCAACTCATCGCTTCGTTGACGACGCATCCCGCCTCCTCAGCAGGGATGACCGTCACGGGTCCGGCCGGTCCCCTCGCATCGTCCACTTCGCTGTATTCCGGCACCACCGGTCTCCCGACCTTCTCTCAAGGTGCCGCCTTTTCCGACATCCTGGCTTCCGTTCAAGGCGGCACGAGTTCACTTGCCGACGCTGCGGCTCTTCTCGATACCAATGGCGTGCCGCGCGCGCTCGCTGGATACGGCAACGGCCGGATTCCCGAGTCCGAGCTCAGCCCCATCAACGGCTCAAACCAACGCATCTGGGGACCCGCGGCCGAACAGCTCAACCGTCTTCTCGCCGATG
>JAEYUX010000144.1 GCA_023432235.1 Actinomycetes bacterium | reverse complement strand
AACTTCCCGGCGAGCGTTCAGGCCGACGCGATTGCATTGGTCGACGGCATCGAAGGAGTCTGCTGAGCCCTTGCCCCGCTCGTGTCGGCCTGGCGTGGTGAGATAGGGGGGTGAGTGATCCCCGCGTCCGCCATGCCGATCTGGTCCAGCAGATAGAGGAGCACCGCGCCCGGTATTACGGCGAGGATGCCCCCACCATCTCGGATGCCGAGTACGACGCTCTCGAGAAGGAGTTGCGCGCGCTCGAGGCCGAGCACCCCGAACTGGCCGAGCCCGATTCGCCCACGCAGACCGTTGGCAGCGCTGGAGCGCCCACTGGCTTCGCGTCCGTCAAGCACCGCGAACGGATGATGAGCCTCGACAACGCCTTCTCGATCGACGATGTCGAGACATGGCTTGCGCGCGTGGGGCGCGAGGCGGGCGACCACGAGGTGGTGTGCGAACCGAAGATTGACGGGTTGTCGATCTCGCTCACGTACGAAAACGGCGAGCTTGTTCAGGGTCTCACCCGTGGGGACGGCACTCAGGGCGAGGACGTGACGGCCAATGTACGCACCATCGCGGGACTGCCGCACGCGCTTGCGGGAATGAAGACGCCTGCTCTCGTAGAGATTCGCGGCGAGGTGTACCTCCCTGTCAAGCAGTTTGAGGAACTCAACGAGGCACTCATTGCCGACGGCAAAGCTCCGTACGCGAACCCTCGCAACACCGCTGCGGGCTCTTTGCGGCAAAAGGACCCCGCCGTCACCGCATCCCGGCCGCTTGCTCTCACCGCCTACGCATTGGGTGTCATTGAGTGGGGCGATGCGGAGCCCGACGCGAGGCTGTCGAATCAGGCGGGCATCTACGAGGTGCTTGCGGACTGGGGACTCCCCGTGAGCGAGCACACCCGCGTCCTGCGAGGCGTGAAGGCAATCGAGGGCTACCTGCGCGAACTTGAGGAGAAGCGTCATTCGCTCATCCACGAGATCGACGGTGCGGTGCTCAAGGTCAACGACCGTGCGGTCCAGCGTCAACTCGGATCCACAAGCCGGGCGCCACGCTGGGCGCTCGCGTACAAGTTCCCTCCCGAAGAAGTGCACACCACGCTCAAGGCGATCGAGGTGAGCGTAGGGCGCACGGGGCGCGTGACACCGTACGCCGTGGTTGAGCCAACCACCGTGGCGGGTTCTACGGTCACATTCGCCACCTTGCACAACGCCCATGAGGTGAAGCGCAAAGGCGTGCGCGTGGGCGACACCGTGGTCTTGCGCAAGGCAGGTGACGTGATCCCGGAGATTGTGGGCCCCGTTGTCGCGGCGAGGACCGGCGATGAGCGCGAATGGACGATGCCCACCGCGTGCCCCTCGTGTGGCACCACGCTTGCACAGCAAAAGGAGGGCGATAAGGACCTTCGTTGCCCCAACTCGAAGTCCTGTCCGGCGCAGATCGTCGACCGCATCGCCTTCATCGGCTCGCGGGGAGCGCTCGACATCGAAGTGCTGGGAGAGAAGGCGGCGGAGGCGCTCGTCGAGTCTGGAGTCTTGACGAACGAGGCCGGGCTGTTCGACCTCACCGAGGCGGATCTACGCCGCGTGCCGATGTTCGTCTACGACGTCGACGAGAAGCTCACCAAGAAGCAGGTGGAGGCTGGAGCCGTTGGTCGCAAGGCGGGGGACGTGGCCGAGAACGGGCGGAAGTTGCTCGCCAACATCGAGGCAGCAAAAGATAGCCCGCTGTGGCGCGTCCTCGTCTCGCTCAGCATCCGCCACGTAGGTCCCACCGCATCGCGCGCGCTCGCCACGGCGTACGGCTCAATGGACGCGATTCGTTCGGCCAGCGGGTCCGACCTGGCCGAGGTAGACGGCGTGGGCGGTGTGATCGCTCAATCCGTGCGTGACTGGTTTGACGTGGATTGGCACACCGAGATCGTCGATCGCTGGGCCGCGGCAGGGGTTCGCATGGTGGACGAGCAAGACAGTTCCGTTGAACGGACACTCGAAGGTCTCACCATCGTCGCCACCGGTTCACTTGAGGGCTTTACCCGCGATGGAGTGAAGGACGCGATCATCTCTCGAGGTGGCAAGGCGGCGTCCTCGGTGTCAAAGAACACCGACTACGTGGTGGTGGGAGACAACGCCGGTTCTAAGGCAGCCAAAGCCGAGGAGTTGGGCATTCGCACGCTCACAGAAGCAGAGTTCGTCACGCTGCTTGACGGGGGCCCAGGCGCCCTGTGAGCGGTGGCGTTATTGCTTGCCGCATGACTAGATTGTTCAAGACGTCGGAGCATCGGCGCATGCCAAGGAGGTGATCGGAGTGGCCCAAACCGTTCGTGTAGTGAGTCCTGAGGAGCTGGGACGGCTGCAGGAAATCGGTGAGCTCACCGCTCTCGCATACCTGGCAGATGGGCTGGTAGACGCCGCACATCCATACGTGCCTCGGTTACGCAATGCGAGTGAACGCGCTCAGCACGCCCAGTTGCTCGCGATGATCGATGGTGAGCACGGTGAAGGCAAGATTGTCGGCACCATCACGCTTGTTCCGCCGGGATCGGCGTTTGCAGAGCTCGCACAAGGCGATGAGTTTGAGCTGCGGATGTTGGCCGTGTCTCCTATTGAACGCGGTCGCGGCATTGGTGCGTCGCTGACGCAGGCCTCGCTCGACATGGCCGTTGAGCAAGGCGCGAAACGCATCGTTCTGTCGACGATGGAATCGATGCATGTGGCACACCGCCTCTACGAGCGGATGGGGTTCGTTCGCCGTCCCGAGCTCGACTGGACGGTGGTCGATGACCACGACGGCACTGTGCGGCGCGTCAACGCGTCGGGCGAGACGGATGGCGTCCGTTTGCTGGGCTATTCATGGGAGCCGCCCCACTAGACTCGGGGGCATGTCCAGCCTTAGCCGCAATGACGTTGCGCGACTGGCGGCGCTGGCTCGCATTGACATGACCGACGAGGATCTGGACCGCCTGTCCGGACAGCTTGCTGCGATTGTCGATGCTGTTGCCACCGTTGCCGAAGTCGCCACCGACGATATCCCTGCCACGTCGCACCCCATCCCGATGAGCAATGTTCATCGCGTCGATGAGGTTCGCCCATCACTGTCTCAAGAGCAAGCGCTCGCCGCTGCTCCCGACGCGCAAGATGGACGCTTCCGTGTGCCGCGGATTCTGGGGGAGGAAGCATGAGCGGCGCCACGGCCCACGAGCCCACGCGGATGGCTGACCTGATGGCGGACAAGAACGCGAACTACTGGTCCCGAGCAACGGCAGCCGAGATGGCAGAGGCGATGCGCAATGGCGCCGTGACCTCGGTCGAGCTGACGCAAGCATGTCTCGACCAAATCGCCGCCGTTGACGGCACCGTCCACGCCTTCCTCCATGTTGACGCGGAAGGCGCGCTCGCGACAGCGCGCGAGGTTGATGCCGCGCGCGCCGCAGGCGAGGACTTGCCACCGCTGGCTGGTGTGCCGATCGCGGTGAAAGACCTCGTCGTCACCAAGGGCATGCCGACCACGGCGGGCTCACGCATTCTCGAAGGCTGGGTGCCGCCCTACGACGCGACACTCACGCGCAAGATTCGTGAAGCGCGCATGCCCATCTTGGGTAAGACGAACATGGACGAGTTTGCAATGGGCTCGTCAACGGAGTACTCGGGCTACGGCCCCACACGCAACCCGTGGGATCTTGAGCGGATCCCCGGTGGGTCCGGCGGTGGCTCGGCAGCGGCCGTTGCTGCGTGGGAAGCGCCACTTGCGATTGGGTCGGACACGGGTGGCTCCATTCGGCAGCCCGCGGCGGTGACCGGCACAATCGGCGTCAAGCCCACGTACGGCGGAGTGAGCCGCTTTGGTGCGATTGCGCTTGCCTCGTCCCTCGACCAGCTCGGTCCGTGCGCACGCACGATGGAAGACGCGGCCCTCCTCCACGAGGCAATCGGCGGCCACGATCCGATGGACGCGACGAGCCTCGATGAGCCCGTTCCCGCGTGCGTGGACGCGGTGCGCGATGGGCGCAAGAACGGACTTGCTGGCGTGCGCGTCGGCATCATCAAGGAACTGACGGGCGAGGGCTTCCAGGCTGGCGTCACCGAACGGTTCAACGAATCGATCGAGCACCTCCGTGCAGCGGGCGCCGAGATCGTCGACGTGTCCTGCCCGTCCTTCCAATACGCACTTGCCGCGTACTACCTCATTCTCACGTCTGAAGCATCGAGCAACTTGGCAAAGTTCGATTCAGTGCGCTTTGGCCTTCGCGTGGAGAAGGACACGATCGAAAAGACGATGGGCGCTACCCGCCAGCAGGGCTTTGGCGATGAGGTGAAGCGCCGCATCATCCTCGGCACCTATGCGCTTTCTGCCGGTTACTACGACGCGTACTACGGCTCTGCGCAGAAGGTGCGCACACTCGTGCAGCGCGACTTCGCTGCGGCCTTTGCTCAAGCGGACGTGCTGGTGAGCCCCACGGCTCCCACCACGCCGTTCAAGCTCGGGGAGCGCGTCGACAATCCGCTGGCGATGTATCTCAACGACATTGCGACCATTCCCGTCAACCTCGCCGGTGTTCCCGCGCTGTCGTTGCCCTCGGGCACGGCAGCCGAGGACGGGCTGCCGGTGGGCTTCCAGATCATCGCCCCGGCGCACGAGGATGCCCGCTTGTACAAGGTGGGTGGCGCTCTTGAGCACGCATTCGCGCAAAAGTGGGGCGGCCCGCTGATGAGCCTTGCGCCCGAACTGGAGGTGACGCGATGAGCCTCACGTACGACACCGCCGTTGAGCGCTACGACCCCGTGTTCGGCATTGAGGTTCACGTCGAGCTCAACACGAAGACGAAGATGTTCTGCGGCTGTGCGAATGAGTTCGGCGCCGAGCCGAACACCCAGGTGTGCCCCGTGTGCTTGGGTCTTCCTGGGTCGATGCCGGTGACGAACGAGAAGGCTGTCGAGTCGGCAATTCGCCTTGGCCTCGCGCTCGGCTGCTCGATCCGGGAGTCAAGCCGTTTTGCCCGCAAGAACTACTTCTACCCGGACCTCGCCAAGGACTACCAAATCTCCCAGTACGACGAGCCGACGTGCTACGAGGGTGAGTTGGACGTTGTCCTCGACGACGGCACGGTGGTGACGATCGGCATCGAGCGCGCCCACATGGAAGAGGACGCCGGAAAGAACACCCACGTCGGCGGCACCGGCGGCATCCAGGGAGCTGACTACTCGCTCGTTGACTACAACCGTGGCGGCGTCCCCCTCGTTGAGATCGTCACAAAGCCCATCGAGGGGATGGGTGCACGCACCGCCGAGGTTGCACGCGCGTATGTCGCAACGATTCGTGACATCGTCCGCGCTCTCGACATCTCCGATGGCCGGATGGAACAGGGCCGCTTGCGTGCGGACGTCAACTTGTCGCTTCGCCCCAAGGCTGCGCCCGGCGAGGATCAGTCGGCAGTGCCTTTTGGTAAGCGCTCTGAGACGAAGAACGTCAACTCGCTCCGTGCGATCGAGCGGGCCATCCACTTTGAGGTGGTGCGGCAGGCGCAACTGCTCGACGCTGGCGAAGCGGTGACGCAAGAAACGCGCCACTGGCATGAGGACACCGGCTCCACAACTCCTGGCCGATCCAAGGAGCAAGCGGAGGACTACCGATACTTCCCTGAGCCGGATTTGCTTCCGGTTGAGCCGTCTCGCGAGTGGGTTGAGGAACTCCGGGGCACGATCCCCGAGCACCCTGCCAAGATGCGGGCCCGCTTGCGCGACGAGTGGGGCTTCAGCGAGCTTGAGATGCGCGACGCCGTTGCGGCAGACGCTCTCACCCTCATCGCTGACACCGTCGCCGCTGGCGTCACGGCGCAGGCCGCCCGCAAGTGGTGGATGGGCGAGCTTGCGCGTATCGCGAATGAGCGCGACGTCGACCTCGCGTCATTGGCCGTGACTCCGGCGGCAATCAGCGAACTGCAGGGCCTCATCGACTCGGGCCGCATCAACGACAAGATCGCCCGCCAGGTGCTGGCAGGCGTGCTCGATGGTGAAGGTTCGCCGGCGCAGATCGTGGAGAGCCGCGGACTTGAGGTGGTCTCCGATGACTCGGCGCTTGAAGCCGCTGTCGACGAGGCTCTCGCGTCCCAGCCTGACGTTCTCGACAAGATCCGGGAAGGCAAGGTCCAGGCTGCTGGCGCCATCGTCGGAGCCGTCATGAAGGCGACAAAGGGTCAAGCCGACGCTGGCCGCGTACGGGAGATCATCCTCGCCCGTGCCGGGGTGGCTGGGTAGTCATGCTGAGCGTCGTCCCAGAGCGTCGGGCGCAAGGGGACGGACTCGTGTGCGCCCTCACCTTTGACGACGGGCCTAACGGCGAGGACACCGCGCGGCTGCTTGACGGCCTCCGCGACCGGAGCATCTCGGCCGTGTTTGCCGTGGTGGGTGAGCAGATCGAGGCGCCTGGGGGAGCCTCGCTGCTCCGACGCATCGTGGCGGACGGACACGTCCTGTGCAATCACTCGACGTCCTTCGCTGACATGGGGGAGTGGGACGCCGACGCTGTCAGGGCTGACATGCTCGCGAACCTCGACATCATCCGGGGCGCTCTTGGGGACCCGCACGCGCGAGTGCCGTTCTGGCGGGCGCCAAATGGGTCATGGGGAGTGACGGCCGAGGTCGCGGTCTCGCTGGGGATGCAACCGCTCGATGTCGTCCACCACGTCGAGGATTGGGTGGAGCAAGATCCGGATGTGCTAGCGGATAGGCTGCGCAACGAGATGACTCCAGGAGAGTTCGTCCTTGTCCATGATGGAGGAGGGGATCGCGCGGGGACCGTGACCGCAATCCTCCGCGTGATCGACGAGAAGCTTGCGGACGGCTGGCGGTTCACACTGCCAATGGGTGCATTGCTGTAGGCGATGCCGAGTGCGACTAGCTCGCCTGCAACGCCTCACGCATGAAGCCTGCGGGGTCGCGCAAGAGCGGCATGAAGGCCAACTCAGCGGCACCAACCAAGTGCACGCGTGACCCCAACTGCGCCCTCTCAATACGGGTGTTGCTCGAAATGGGCGCAAACGAGTCGCGCGCAACCGCGGTGTCGAGAACCATGGGAGCTTGGGCGTAAAGCGAACCCAAGAAGCCGCCAAGCATGACGATCTCGGGGTTGAAGATCGAAATGAGGTTGCCCACCGCTCCCGACAGCACCCCAAGTTGACGCTGGATTTCGGCGCGCACCTTTGGGTCAGCCGCCGCCTTGACCAGCTCATCGTCGAGATCGCCGAGGTCCACGCTGTCTTTGCCCAAGGCCGCCAGGATACGGGCGTGGCTCACCTCGGTCTCGAGGCAACCGCGTCGGCCGCAGTGGCAGGGGTCCTTCCCGCCGGCAACTGCGGTGTGTCCAAACTCGCCGCCAAAGCCGGAGGTGCCGCGCAACGTCACGCCATCCACGATGGCGCCACCGCCGATACCGGAAGGGGAGCCGTTTACATAGACGAGGTCGCGCACGCCGCGGCCGGCACCAAAGACTGTTTCCGCGACCGTCGCCACACGGGCGTCATTGCGGACAACGACGGGCATGCCAAGGGCTTTGACGAGGAGATCTCCAAGCGGTTCCATCGTCCAGTCGAGGTGCGGGGCTCGCACCACAAACGAATCCTCGGAGCGGACGAGTCCAGGCACGGCGACGCCGGCGCCCACCAACGTCGCGGAGGGGTCGAGGTCGCCAATGAGACTTTGAGAGATGTCTTTGATCGCATCGACCGTCTCGGCAACGGTGGGCGTCTTGGTCCACGGGCGACGCACACGTTGATGGAGAGTGCCGCCCAGTCCGACGAGCCCAACAGTGACGGCGTCGAGATCGGGGTTGAGGGCGAGTGCCATCACGTCGGTGCGCGGGTAGACGTGGGGGCTTGGACGTCCTCGCGATGCGTGTTCTGCGGGGGCGACTTCACGCACAAGCCCTAGTTCAGTGAGCTCGGCAACAAGTGCGCCGACAGTGGAGCGGTTGAGGCCGCTGTGTCGTGTTAATTCCGCACGGGACATGCCCGGGTGGTGATGAACCGAGGTGAGGATGGCGGACAGATTGTGCCGCCGGGTGGCATCCATGCGGCTGCCCTTTCCGGGTGTGAGGGTGCGCGGCATCGTCTCAGTGGGCTCAAGAACGGCCCCACCAAAATCAGTCGGTGTGACGATGACGCGCACCCTTCCCGGTTACGCGGCGCCGGAGCGGCGGCGGTTCATGACGTCGAACGCCACAGCCGCGAGCAGCACCAGACCCTTGATGACCTGCTGCCAGGCCGAGTCAACACCAGCAATGGACAGACCCTGGTTGAGAACACCCATGACGAGTGCACCAATCACGGCGCCCGAGATCTTGCCAACACCACCCTGGACCGCGGCGCCACCGATGAAGACGGAGGCAATCGCGTCGAGCTCGTAGAAGTTACCGGCGCTCGACACGGCGGCGCCTGCGCGGGCCGTCGTGACAATCGCGGCCACCGCAGCAAGCACGCCGATGTTGACGAAGATGAAGAAGTCGACCCACTTGGTCTTCACACCGGACATGACGGCGGCAAAGCGGTTGCCACCCATGGCGTAGATGTGACGGCCAAACACCGTGCGGTTGAGCACGAAGGTATAGGCGAGCACGAGCACGCCCAGGAGGAAGAGGACGTACGGGGTGCCACGGTAGTTGGCGAGGAGGTAGGCCACGTACAGAATTGCCGCCGCCGTCAGCACCGCCTTGGGAATGAACACGGCAAGGTTTTCGCGAGGCAAGTCACGTGCCGCAAGCTTGATGCGGGTGCGCAACTGGCCGAATACGAAGGCGATAACCGCCACAGCTCCAAAGACGAGCGTGAGGATGTCGAGGTCGTTGGCCTTACCCAGCCATCCGGGCACCCACCCATTGGCGATGTCGTTGAAGCCCTTGGGCAGGCCGCCCTCGGTACCGCCCGTGAGGAACACGATGGCGAGACCGCGGAAGATCAACATGCCCGAAAGGGTCACGATAAAGGCGGGTACTCGGACAAACGCCACCCAGAATCCTTGCCACGCACCCACCACCGCTCCAAGGAGCAGTGCTGTGGCAATCGCAAGCCAGACGGGGAAGCCCCATTCGTTCATCGCGAGCGCCACGACAGCGCCGATCATGGCGACAAGGGACCCGACGGAGAGGTCGATGTGCCCGGCAATGATGACCATCACCATGCCGATGGCCAAGATCACCACGTAGGCGTTCTGGCTGATCAAGAAGTTAGGGTTACCGCCGGAAAGCAGCTTGCCGTCGGTAAACCAGAACTGGAAGAGCGCCACGATGACGAGCAGCGCACCAAGCAGTCCATAGTCACGCGCGTTGATGTTGAGCTTGCGCTTTTCAGTAGCAAGCTCAGTAGTCGTTGCTTCGGACATCGTTAGTTATCTCCCACAGTCATCAGTTGCATGAGTCGTTCCTGCGTGGCGTCCTTACGGGGAACGTCACCGGTGATGTGTCCTTCTGCGATCGTGTAGATGCGGTCGCACACACCCAGGAGCTCGGGGAGCTCCGACGAAATCACCACGATCGCCTTGCCCTGCGCGGCGAGGTCGTTGATGATGCCGTAAATCTCGTACTTTGCGCCCACGTCGACACCGCGGGTGGGCTCATCGAGGATGAGAATCTCAGGGCTCGTGTTGAGCCACTTTGACAGCACAACTTTCTGCTGGTTTCCACCCGACAAAGTGCCGACCTCGCGCAGCACCGACGCCGTCTTGATGTTGAGCGCGGCGCGGAACTTCTCCGCCACCTCAATCTCATCGTGGAGGTCGATGATGCCGTGCCGAGAAACCTCGCTCATGTTGGCGCCCGTGACGTTTGCCGCCACGCTAGCGATGAGGTTGAGACCAAAACGCTTGCGGTCTTCGGTCACGTACGCCAAGCCGTTCTCGACTGCTTCCGACACAGTGCTCGTGCCGATCCGCTCACCGCGCCGGAATACCTGGCCCGAGATCTTGGTGCCCCACTGGCGACCAAAGATGCTCATCGCGAGTTCGGTCCTGCCAGCTCCCATGAGGCCAGCGAAGCCAACAACTTCGCCTGCACGCACATAGAACGAGGCGTCGTGGATCACCTGGCGGCCGGTGTCGACCGGGTGGAAGGCGTTCCAGTTCTCGACACGGAAAACCTCGTCGCCGATCTCGACGCTGCGCTCGGGGTAGAGGTTCTCAAGCGGACGTCCCACCATCGAGCGGATCAGACGCTGCTCGGAGTTGTCCTTTTCCTGCATCGAGAAGTTGTCAACGGTGTGACCATCTCGAATGACCGTGATGTTGTCGGCAACAGAGCGGATCTCTTGCAGCTTGTGAGAAATGATGATCGAGGTGATGCCTTCGTCGCGGAGGCCCTTGATCAGTCCAAGCAGGTGGGCGGAGTCTTCGTCGTTGAGCGCGGCTGTGGGCTCATCAAGGATGAGAAGTTTGACGTCCTTCGACAGTGCCTTGGCAATCTCGACAAGCTGTTGCTTACCGACACCAAGGTGGAGGACGGGAGTCGTCACATCCTCACGCAGGCCGACGCGGTCAAGGAGCTGCTTAGCGGCGTGGTTGGTCTCGTGCCAGTCGATCACGCCGTTCTTGGCGCGCTCGTTGCCGAGGAAGATGTTTTCGGCGATGGACAGGTACGGCGACAGTGCCAGTTCCTGGTGAATGATGACGATGCCAGCATGTTCGGAGTCGTTGATCGAGCGGAAAACGGCTGGCTTGCCGTCGAACTCGATGTCGCCTTCGAAGTTGCCGTGAGGATAAACGCCGGAGAGGACCTTCATAAGGGTCGACTTTCCGGCGCCGTTCTCACCGCAGATGCCGTGGATCTCGCCGCGAGTGACGTCGAGCGACACGCCACTGAGCGCGCGCACGCCGGAAAACTCCTTGACGATGTCCTTCATGCGGAGGATGAGGTCCGACACGGTGTTCCTTCCGAGTTGATGTGACGCACCGGACGGTGACGCCCGCGGTTGCCCGCGGACGCCACCGCCTCAGTGGTATTTAGAGGCCTACGTCCTCAGCCTTAAGGAAGCCGGACTCAATGAGCTTCGACTCCACCGTGTCGGCCGTGACGACCTCAGGCGTGATGAGGTAGGACGGAACAACCTTGACGCCGTTGTCGTACGTCTCGGTGTCGTTCACCTCAGGCTCTTCGCCCGCGAGCAGCGACTGAATCATCATCTGCACGCGCTCGCCGAGGAGGCGGGTGTCCTTCCAGACCGTCATGGACTGGTTGCCCTTGAGGATGTTGGAAACGGCAGACTTGTCACCGTCCTGGCCCGTGAGGACCGGGAAGTCGTCGCCGGTGTAACCAGCGTTGACAAGTGCCTGCGCGATACCAACGGCGAGCGAGTCGTTCGGCGACAGGACGACGTCGACCTTCTTGTCCGTGTAGAAGGACGAGAGGCGGGTCTCCATTTCGGCCTGGGCGTCATCCGAGCCCCAGCCGAGGATGCCGATGGACTGCCAGTCGTCGACCGAGCCGGGAGCCTTACCCGACTGGACCACGAGCTGACCGCTGTCGACGTACTGGCTCAGCACGTCCCAGGCGCCCTTGAAGAAGAACTTCGCGTTGTTGTCGTCGGGGCTACCGGCGAACGGCTCGAAGTTGTAGGGGCCTTCACCGTCGGCCAGACCGAGGGTCTCCTCGATGAACTGACCCTGGAGGGTACCCACGGACTCGTTGTCGAACGTGGCGTAGTAGTCCACGTTCTCCGTGCCGTTGATGAGGCGGTCGTAAGCAATGACCGTGGCACCAGCAGAGGCGGCCTCCTCGAGCACGGGGCCCAAGGTGGTGCCGTCGATCGACGCAATCACCAGGATGTTCGCACCGTTGGCGATCATGTTCTGGAGCTGCGAGATCTGCTGGTCGGTCTTGTTGTCGGCGTACTGGAGGTCGACGGTGCAGCCGTCGTCCTGCAGGCGGGCCTTGAGGCCCTCACCGTCGTTGATCCAGCGCTCGAGCGAGCGGGTCGGCATCGCGATGCCGACGTTGCACTCGGCAGTAGCTTCGCCGCCACCGCCGCCGCTCGAGGCCTTGGTCGTCTCGCCCGAGTCGCTGTCCGAGGAGCAAGCGGCCAGGGTGAGCGCCATGGCGCCGACGCCCGCGATGAGTGCGAGCTTGTTCATTTTCTTCATTGCGCAGTTTTCCCTTCCTTGTGTGCCGAGTGGCACTCTGCGGTTGCGCTTCTCCGAACGCGGTTCGGCATCGATGCCTTATGCGTTTGCGGAGATAACGATGCGCTCGCCCGGCGGAGGGGGGAGAGGGGTGCCGTCAAGGTCGATAGCGGTTGGATTACCGCAAACCTTGGACAAAACACCCTGCCTCACTCCTTCGTCAGGCTCCTGCATCGTGGCGTCACACTAAGTTGACCCCGCAAACATATAACCGGTTCGAGGCTCACTGCCAACTCCTGGCATGCGGGTGTTACCTGATCGTGATTATGCTTGAGCATGTATAACGTTTTCGAGGTGACCCGGTTCACCTCTTAGTCCTAGGTCACGGGTTGACACCGTGACTTTGGGGAATTATGTTCCCACTGACAACTATTGATCGATGATGATCGGAGTGCACACCATGGCCCCCACCCCCACGCGCGACGACAAGTTCACCTTTGGTCTGTGGACTATTGGTTGGAACGCGCAGGACCCCTTCGGCTCGGCCACGCGTGGCCCGCTCGACGCCGTAGAGGCAATTCACAAGCTGTCGGAGCTCGGCGCTTACGGCATGACCTTCCACGACGACGACCTCTTCCCGTTTGGTTCGTCCGAGGCCGACCGCCGCGCGGCGATCGACGCATTGAAGAAGGCATGCGACGAGACCGGCATGGTGATCCCGATGATCACCACCAACACCTTCTCGCACCCGGTGTTCAAGGACGGCGGTGTCACGTCAAACGACCGCGCTGTTCGTCGTTTCACGCTGCGTAAGGTCCTCCGCAACATCGACCTTGCCGCCGAGCTCGGCGCCAAGACGTTCGTCATGTGGGGTGGCCGCGAAGGCGCCGAGTACGACTTCTCCAAGGACACCCGCGTTGCGCTGGAGCGCTACCGCGAAGCCGCCAACATCTTCGGCCAGTACGTGATCGACAACGGCTACGACATCAAGTTCGCGATCGAGCCCAAGCCGAACGAGCCTCGCGGTGACATCCTGTTGCCCACCGTCGGACACGCACTTGCCTTCATCGAGACCCTCGACCACCCCGAGCTGGTTGGCCTCAACCCTGAGGTGGGTCACGAGCAGATGGCAGGCCTCAACTTCACCGCTGGAATCGCTCAGGCGCTCTTCCAGGGCAAGTTGTTCCACATCGACCTCAACGGTCAGCGCGGCATCAAGTACGACCAGGACCTCGTCTTTGGTCACGGCGACCTCATCAACGCCTTCTCGCTCGTCGACCTCCTTGAGAACGGCGGCCCCGACGGTGGCAAGGCCTACACCGGCCCCCGTCACTTCGACTACAAGCCGTCGCGCACTGAGGACTTCGACGGCGTGTGGGAGTCGGCTCGCGCCAACATCCGCATGTACCTCCTGCTCAAGGAGCGCGCAAAGGCGTTCCGTGCTGACCCGGAGGTTCAGGAGGCACTGAAGGCTGCGAAGAACGACCAGCTCGCACAGCCCACGCTGGCTGCCGGCGAGTCGATTGAAGACCTCAAGGCCGACGCATCGGCGTACGAGAACTTCAACCCGGACGCGTACTTCAACGGCGAAGGCTTCGGCTACGTGCGTGTCCAGCAGCTCGCGATCGAGCACCTGCTCGGCGCTCGCGGCTAAGACCATGACGTGGCCGGCCGGGTCGCGCACGTGCGCGATCTCCGGCCGGCCACGTTGCCATCTCACCCCCTACGTACGGAGACAGCAATGACGCTCGTCGCAGGAGTCGATTCCTCCACCCAAAGTTGCAAGGTCGTCATCCGTGACCTGGCCTCGGGCGACGTGGTCCGCAGCGGCCGCGCCTCTCACCCCGATGGCACCGAAGTCCACCCCGATCACTGGTGGACTGCACTGCTGACGGCAATTGACGACGCCGGGGGGCTCGATGACGTCGCCGCCATCAGCGTCGGCGGCCAACAGCACGGCATGGTGGCGCTCGACGCCGAAGGCAACGTGGTGCGTGAAGCCCTCCTGTGGAACGACACCCGTTCCGCTCAAGCCGCGCAGGACCTCGTTGCAGAATTTGGCGCGCAGACGCTCGTTGAGCGTTCGGGTCTGGTGCCCGTCGCGTCGTTCACCTCGACAAAGCTTCGCTGGTTGCGCGACAACGAGCCGGAAAACGCGAAGCGTGTTGCCGCCGTTGCACTCCCGCATGACTGGCTGACGTGGCGCCTTATGGGTTACGGGCCAGAGGGCGCGTCGCCTCTCGGGGCCAAGCTTGACGCGCTCACCACGGACCGGTCCGACGCGTCGGGCACCGGTTACTGGAACCCGGCAACGGGGGAGTACGACCGCGAGCTCCTCATCGCCGCTTTGGGCCACGACGCCGTGGTGCCCCGGGTGATTGCGCCGCACGAGAGCGCTGGCACGGTTGCGTACAACGGGCCCACTGACATCGTTGTTGGCCCCGGCGCGGGCGACAACGCTGGCGCGGGCCTCGGCCTGGGTGCAGGCGAGGGTGACGTGGTCGTCTCGCTCGGTACGTCCGGCACCGTCTTTGCCGTCACGCCCGAGCCCGTTCGCGATGCGAGCGGAACCATCGCGGGGTTTGCCGACGCTGCGGGCCAGTTCTTGCCGCTCGTCGCCACTCTCAACGCGGCGCGAGTGCTCGACTCTGCCACTCGACTGCTTGAGGTGGACTTCGACGGGCTCGCCGAGCTCGCGCTTTCGGCCGAGCCTGGGGCGGGCGGCGTGACCCTCGTGCCCTACTTCGAGGGCGAGCGCACCCCCAACCGTCCCGATGCGACGGCGAGCCTCCTTGGGCTCACCTTGGCGTCGGCGACACGGGCAAACATTGCGCGCGCACACGTTGAAGGAATGCTGTGCGGCCTTGCCGACGGCGTTGACGCTGTCCGTGCGCATGGGCTCGACGCGAAGCGCATCCTGCTCGTTGGAGGTGCCGCGTTCAACCCCGCCGTTGGTCGGGCCGCCGCCCAGGTATTCGGACTACCGATCGACATCCCCCAGCCTGGCGAGTACGTCGCGATGGGCGCGACCGTGCAAGCGGCATGGGCACTCACCGGCGAACGTCCTGCCTGGCAGGTCGCGATGGACACGAGGATTGATCCGGATCCTCAGCCGGTGGTGCGCGAGCAGTACCGACGCGCGACAGAACAGTTGTACGGGCACTAGCCCTTTTCCCACTCCCGGTCCGCGGCGGCCGTGACCCCACAGGGTGGGGGCCGCCGTGTGACGTTAAGGGACCCTGTGCGCCTGCGCCGCCCCAGCGTCGGCCCCCACCTCCGCCCCACCTCCGCGTCGGCCCTCCCGCGCTCGTCAGTTACTCCTGGAAGGTGATGAGGGTTAGTCGTGTCACCCGATTGGCCGTGAGTGCCTTCCAGGAGGATTGGAAGGGTGTGCAGGGTCGGGGGAGGGCGGTGCGTGGTTTAGGAGCGCGGGGGAGCGGTGCTAGCGCGGACGACGAGTTCAACATCCATGCGGATGTGGTGCTCGTGCTCGCGGCCCTCGAGAATGTCGAGCAGCATCGTCATCGCTGCCGCGCCCATGTCCTGGAGCGGCTGACGCACCGTAGTGAGCGGTGGCTCGCACAGCGCGGCGTCGGGAATGTCGTCGAAGCCGACCACGGAGAGGTCACGCGGAACGGACATCCCCAATTCCTTCGCTTCCTCAATCACGCGCATGGCGGTGACGTCGTTTGCCGCGATGACCGCCGTGGGCGGTTCGGGAAGCGTGAGGAAGTCTTCGGCGATGCGCAGCGCGGCGTCGGGGTCGTAGCGCGAGTCCCGAACGAGTTCTTCCTCGACCGGAATGCCCGCAAGGCGCATCGCCTCTCGGAATCCCGCTTCACGAAGCTGGGAGGAGTCAAGCTCTTCACGTCCACCGAGGAACGCAATGCGGCGGTGACCCAGCCCAATGAGGTGCTGCGTCGCGGCACGAGATCCGCCAAAGCTGTCACAGTCAATCGTGGGCAACCAGTGCGGCCCGTAGTGAGGGTCGACCGCGACCACAGGAACGCTGATTGCCGTGTCGAGTGACGTGGGCGTCACGACGACAGCCGCGTCGATGAGCGTTCCGCCGAGCCGCGCAAGCGAGCGCTTCTCCCAGGCCGGAACCTCGCCGCCCGCGTAGGACAACAAGTCATACTGCGTGTTGCGTGTCGCCTTCGCAGCGCCCTTGATCAGTTCGGCGCTGTACGGCTCAAAGTCCGCAACAAGGATCCCGAGCACATTGGTACGCGAACTGCGCAGCCCGGAGGCGCCCAGGTTTCCGACGTAACCAAGCTCGTCGATGACCTCTTGTACCAGGGCCATCGTCTCTTTCGCGACGCCGTAGCGCCCATTGACAACCTTGGACACCGTCGCCACTGAGACGCCAGCCTTGGCAGCGACGTCTGCGAGTTTCACCCGCGCGGTGGGTCCCATGGCTGAGATGCTACACCGTTCTTTTCATCGTTGTGAAAACGTTATCGATAAGGTTTGACGAGCCAAACGTCGCGTGGAAGAGTGAGCACGTTCGGCATGGTCAATGACGACTGAAAGGAACCGCAATGGCGAACATGCGACGCTCCGGCGTCTTCGCGGCAGTAGCCGCTTCGTCCGCTCTGTTGCTTGCTGCGTGCAGCTCAGGTGGCGACGACGACAAATCCCCCGCCGCGTCGGGTGGTGCAACGGGCTCCGACAAGGCTCCCGTCACCATCACGTGGTGGCACAACGCAACCGCAGACCCGGCTCTGGGCTTCTGGCAATCGGTCGCTGACGAGTTCGAAGCTCTGAACCCCCACGTGACGGTTAACGTCGAGGGCATTCAGAACGAGGACCTCCAGCGCACCCGCATTCCTGTTGCTCTGCAGTCCGGTGAAGCTCCCGACCTGTTCCAGCAGTGGGGCGGCGGCGAAATGGTTGCACAGGTGGCTGACGGCTACCTGAAGGACCTCACTGGCATGGTGGACGACGATGTGGCCCGTTTGGGTGGCTCGGTCGCTCCGTGGCAGGTGGATGGCAAGACCTACGGTCTTCCCTACCAGTTCGGTCCTGAGGGCATCTGGTACCGCCCCTCGCTGTTCGAGCAGGCTGGCATCGAAGGTACGCCTGAGACGCTGTCTGAGCTCAGCGACGCTGTCCAGAAGCTGAAGGACGCCGGCATTGAGCCGATCGCCGTTGGTGCTGCCAGCGGTTGGCCGGCTGCTCACTGGTGGTACAACTTCGCACTCCAGAGCTGCCCGTCAGACGTGCTGCAGGCAGCGAACTCCACGCTCGACTTCACCGACGAGTGCTTCGTCACCGCTGGTGAGAAGCTCAAGGAGTTCATCGACACTGAGCCCTTCAACACCGGCTTTGCTGCTACCTCCGCTCAGGAAGGTGCAACCTCGTCGGCTGGTCTCGTTGCCAACGGCAACGCTGCCATGGAGCTCATGGGTCAGTGGAACGTCTCGGTTATGACCGGTCTGGTCGACGACCCCGACGCTCTGCTCGCGGACCTCTCGTGGTTCCCCTTCCCGTCGATTGACGGCGCCAAGGGTGACCCGACCGCGATGCTCGGCGGTGGTGACGGCTTCTCTTGCTACGTTGACGCTCCCGATGAGTGCGTTGACCTGCTGAAGTACATCACCAGCGACGACGTGCTGAGCCGCTTCGCGTCCGAGGTGGGCGGTATTCCGTCCGCGCCGGCCGCTCAGGGTTCGGTTACCGACCCCAACCTCAAGGTGATCGCCGAGTACATGGGCAAGTCGAACTACCTCCAGCTCTGGCTGGACACCTCCTACGGTCCGACCGTGGGTGGACAGATGAACGACGCGATCATCCAGCTGTTCGCGGGTAGCGCTGCTCCCGAGGACATCCCGGCTGCCATGATCGCAGCCGCTGAAGCGCAGTAATCCCTACCACCCCGAAAGGAAGGCAAGCCCGTGACCGTCAATCGGGAAGCCTTAGGTGGGGAGACCGGTTCCGCCGGCGGCGCGCAAGCGCCGTCGGCGGGGCCGGCCGCTACCGGCGCCACCACGAACCGGATTCGCAAGTCCACCCCTTGGGGTGAGATTGCGCTCTTCACCGGGCCGGCGCTGGTCGTATTTTCCACCTTCGTCATTCTGCCGGTCGTGCTCGCCGGCTACGTCTCCTTCTTCCACTGGGAT
>JAEYUX010000159.1 GCA_023432235.1 Actinomycetes bacterium | reverse complement strand
TGCGGTGAGCCCTGCGAGACCGCGTGACAACACCGCACCGGGCACGGCGTCGGCATCAACGGCCCGCAGGCGTTCCGCAAGGCCCGGCACGGGTCGGTCAATGACTCGTGCCGTGCCTTCCGGGGTGAAGTCCCGAGGCCCTACGCCGGTGCCGCCGGTGGTGATGACCACCCGGGCGCCCTCGGCAATAGCCGCGCGGAGTACCCGTTCCACGTCGTCGGCGCCATCGGGAACCACTGAACTGAGAACCGTCGCACCCAAATCCCGCATCGCGTCGGCAAGGATGGGGCCGGACGCATCGGCGCGCTCACCATTGGCAGTGCGGTCAGAGACCGTCACCACCGCCACGAGGACACCGTCGAGAGTGGGGGACATCTGCTCAGTGTAGAAACGGCGCGTTACGCGGGGATTGCCGGGTTCGCACGCGGGGTGATGTTGAGCCGCCAGGCCGTGTCGCGCTCGGCGTACTCAATGTCATAGACCCCTGGCCACCGCTGTTCGATCTGCCCAAGCAGCGGCAGAGGGTCGTGCGGCGCGACCAACTGAATGCCGCGCGGGGAGCCTTCGATTGCGCCAAAGATGGCGGCGTGACGGATCTCGTGCGGGATATCCGATGCAACAAGCACCGGCAGTTCGACCTCGCCGTGCTCACCGCATGTGCATGCGTGGTCGCCGGGCATTCCGAGGTTGGTAGACATATCTCTCCAGTTGTTGTGAGGGAAGCGGTCAGTCGCGGCGTGAGGGTTCCCAGCCGCGACGCGGTGCGCGAGCACCAGTTGGGTGCCGATCGCGGGTGCGATAGACAACGTACGGACGCGCCACATATTGGAGCGGCGCGGACAGCGCGTGGACGAGCCGCGTGAAGGGCCACACGGCAAAGAGAACAAAGCCGGCGATGACGTGGAGTTGGAACACGACGGGCGCGGTCGCCATGTGCTCGGGCTCGGGCTGGAACATGAGAATCGAGCGGAACCACACTGAGACGTCCTCGCGGTAGTTGTGTTCCACACCCAGCAAGCCAGACGCCCACCACGACGCCGTGGTGCCGAGCAGGACCGAGCTTCCGAGGAAGAGATACATCACTTTGTCATTGACAGTGGTGCGGCTGAACACTGGCGGTGAGGTGCGGCGGCGAATGACGAGCATGACAAAGCCCACAACCGTTGCGGCGCCTGCAAAGAGGCTAAGAGGCAGGGTGAGTTGGTGGTAGAGATGGTCATCGATTCCCATCGCTGCCGTCCAGCTATCGGGCACCATGAGGCCAAGCACGTGGCCAAAGATCACCGCGATGATGCCGTAGTGAAACAAGGGCGAGGCAATACGCATGATGCGTGACTCGTACATCTGGCTTGAGCGCGTGGTCCAGCCAAATCGGTCATAGCGATAGCGCCACACAATCCCCGAGACCGCCACCGCCAAGCACGCGTATGGCAGCGACGTCCACACCAAGAGTTCAGTTGTCGTCATCGCCGGCCGCCTATCGTTTCGAGATTCACGGAGGTGGGGAAGGGGTCGAGCCCGACGCTCTCCACCGGCGGTCCCGAACGCGCGAGTTCCGCCATCCGCTCTCGGATTTCGGGAGTGAGCGAGGGCAGCGTGGAGAGCACCGCTTCAACAAGTAGTGCGTACGGGGACTTCGCTGCGCGCAGCGCCTCCGCGAGGAGTCCGATGCCCACCCGGTTCTCCACGAGCAACGCGTCCCCCGAGAGCGCATTGCCGATGGCGGCAAACTCGAGCACCACGCTCAGGTGATCCGGCAGTTCCTCATCGCCAATCTCAAAGCCCGAGGACAGGTAGGCCTGCTTGAAGCGGAGCATCGCGTATCCCCGATTGCGCGTGTCGCCATCGGTCCAGAACGACAGGTACAGCGCGGTGCGGCGACGCATGTCAAACGTGTCGACGTAGTGACGCTGCACCTCGTCCCACTCCCACGAGTCAAACTCGCGAAGAAACTCCCGCAACTTTTCGCCTGCAGTACCGGACAAGTCCGCCACCGCAACGCGAATGTCCGGCAGGCGCTCGCGCAACGCAGCGTCGGGATCCCAGAGGAGCCATGAAGCGGCGAGCCGCGCCGCAGCGGTGTGTTCACTCATTGCCGCGCACCCTAATCTTTGGCATCCCGAGCGGGACGCCTTTGCCATCCCAATGCGGGAGATTGACTGAGTCCGATGTGACGGACGCATACGGCTTCGTATCCGCGAGTCCCTGCAACGCATGGAAGCTGTCAGCCGACACGGTGGCCGGGCCGCCGCCACCAGGTCCACCCACCGCGTCGAGCGCGCAAGCGAGGTCGTCGAGTTCCTTGGCCACCTCGTTGTGTGCGGCGGGGATCACGTATCGGTCCTCGTACTTGGCGATCGCAAGCAAGCGATAGAGCGCCATCATGTCTTCTTCGCTCATCCCGACCGCTGCGGGGATCTCCGGCTTTAGCGCCGCCCCGAGATTGTGGTCGCGCATGTACGAGCGCATGGCGGCGAGGGTGTCGAGGGAGCGAAGCACCGGCGCCACGTCGCCCGCGGTGAACAATTCCGCGAGGTACTCGATGGGGATGCGCAACGCCCGCAAGGCGCCAAACAGGTTGCCCGCATCCTCCGCATCGTGGCCGGTCTCCTTGAGCGCATCGGACACGGGTGACAGCGGCGGGATGTACCAGACCATCGGCATCGTCCGGTACTCGGGGTGAAGTGGCAGCGCCACTCGGTACACCTTGGCCAGCTTGTAGACGGGGGACTTCTTTGCCGCCTCGATCCAATCTTCGGCGATGCCGTCACGGCGAGCCGCGGCCTGCACTTCGGGATCGTGCGGGTCAAGGATGAGATCGAGTTGTGCCTCGTAAAGGTCCTGTTCGTTAGGCGTTGCTGCCGCCTCGGTGACCCTGTCGGCGTCGTACAGGAACAATCCCAAGTAGCGCAGACGTCCCACACACGTCTCCGAGCAGATCGTCGGCATGCCGGCTTCGATACGCGGATAGCACATCGTGCACTTCTCCGCCTTGCCCGTGTTGTGGTTGAAGTAGACCTTCTTGTACGGGCACCCCGTCACGCACATGCGCCAACCGCGGCAGGCGTCTTGGTCGACAAGGACGATGCCGTCCTCCGCCCGCTTGTACATCGCTCCAGACGGACACGCGGACACACACGACGGGTTGAGGCAGTGCTCACAAATACGTGGCAGGTAGAACATGAATGCCTGCTCGTACTCGAACTTGATCCGGTCCGTCACCTGACTGTGGATCTTCTTGACGATCGGGTCCTCTGGCGCGGTCTCGGGTGCACCCGCAAGGTTGTCATCCCAGTTGGCCGACCACGTAATTGCCATGTCCTTGCCCGTGATCGCGGACTTGGGACGGGCGACGGGAGAGGTGCGGCCCTGGGGAGCGTTGAGCAACGTGTCGTAGTCATACGTCCACGGCTCGTAGTAGTCCTCGACGCCCGGGAGCTTCGGGTTGTTGAAGATCGTGGCAAGTCGCTTGAGGCGGCCACCTTGGCGAAGCTTGAGTTTGCCACGCTTGGTGAGTTCCCAGCCGCCCTTCCACTTGTCCTGATCCTGGTACGTCTTGGGATAGCCGAGCCCCGGACGGGTTTCGACATTGTTGAACCACGCGTACTCGATGCCGTCGCGGTTGGTCCACGCCTGCTTGCATGTGACAGAGCACGTGTGACACCCGATGCACTTATCGAGGTTCATCACCATGCCGACTTGAGCCATCACCTTCATTAGTACGTCACCTCCTGCGAGCGGCGACGAATCACGGTGACTTCATCGCGCTGGTTGCCGGTGGGGCCCAAATAGTTGAATGCGAAAGACAGTTGGGCATAGCCGCCCACCACGTGAGTGGGCTTGATCATGAGGCGTGTGAGCGAGTTGTGAATGCCGCCTCGTTGCCCCGAGGTCTCAGCGATCGGCACATCCACCACGCGGTCCTTTGCGTGATACATGTAGACGGTTCCGGCAGGCATGCGGTGGCTCACCACGGCGCGTGCCACAACCACTCCGTTGCGGTTGTACGCCTCCACCCATTCGTTGTCCTTCACACCGATGGCGGCGGCGTCCTCCACGCTCATCCATAAGTCAGGACCGCCTCGCGAGAGCGACAGCATGTGTTGGTTGTCCTGATAGTTCGAGTGGATCGACCATTTGGAGTGAGGCGTGAGGTAGCGCACCGTTACTTCTCGGCCGCCGCCACGCGTTTGGTCACCGTAAAGGCGCTGCATGTTGATGGTGGGACGGAACGTCGGCAGGCATTCGCCCATCTCCGCCATCCAGTCGTGATCGAGGAAGAAGTGCTGGCGGCCAGTCAACGTGTGCCATGGCTTGAGGCGCTCAACGTTGATGGTGAATGCCGTGTAGCGGCGCCCCCCATGCTCCGAACCTGACCACTCGGGGCTCGTGATGACAGGTACCGGTCGCGCCTGCGTATCAGGGAACGTGATCTGCTTTCCCTCGTTGTCGAGCGCGAGGTCCGCGAGACGTTGACCCGTGCGCACCTCCACGTCCCGGAATCCCGCAACGGCCACGCGCCCGTTGGTGGTGCCGGACAACGCCAGGATCGCCTCACACGCGTGTTGTGCCAATGCGAGTGATGGACGCCCAGCCGCATGGCCATGCGCGATGACGCCATTGGTGCGCGCAAGGCGCTCCACCTCCGGCGTGACGTCAACCTTGACGCCCTTTGTCACCGTGCCGAGTCGCTCCATCAGCGGGCCGAGAGCCGACCACTGTGCGCCAATCTTTGTGTAGTCACGCTCCACCAAGATGAACTTGGGTGCGGTGCGACCGGGAATGAAGTCAACGTCGCCGGTCTTCCAGTCCTTCACCGTGCCGTGTGGCACCGCCATCGCGTCCGCGGTGTCATGGAGGAGGGGCGCCGCGACAAGGTCGGTCACCTTCTCAACGTGACCCACCGTCAGCTGCGACACCAGCTCTGCCAACTCGCGGAACGTGTCGTAGTCGCTCTTCGTCTCCCACGGCGGGTTGATTGCGGGGGTGAACGCGTGAACAAACGGGTGCATGTCCGTGGATGAAAGATCGTGCTTCTCGTACCACGTCGCGGCGGGGAGGACGACGTCGGAGAACAGTCCCGTCGACGTCATTCTGTAGTCGAGCGAGACAAGGAGATCGAGCTTTCCTTCCGGCGCCTCGTCGTGCCACGTCACATCGCGTGGCCGCTCACCCTCGCCGCTTTCCTTTGCTGTCGCGGCAGAGTGGGTGCCCAAGAGGTGACGCAAGAAGAACTCATTGCCCTTAGCGGACGAGCCCAACAGGTTTGCCCGCCACACGGTGAGCACGCGGGGCCAATTCTCTGGAGCGTCGGGGTCTTCGATCGAAAAGCGCACGTCGCCAGAGGTGAGTCGGTCCTTCATGTACTCACCTGCATCACGCCCGGATGAGGTGATGCTCGCGCCAAGGTCGAGGCTTGAGCGATCAAACGTGGGGTAGGAGGGCATCCAACCGGAGCGCGCCGACTGCGCCAGCACGTCGATCGACGTCATTCCGTCAAAACTGCCCCGGCCAAGAGGCGACGAGATGTCCTCGGGCCGCATCCCGTCGTAACGCCATTGGTTCGTGTTGACGTAGAAGAACCCGGTACCGATCATCTGTCGCGGTGGCCGGGCCCAGTCGAGCCCAAAGGCGAGCTGCGCCCATCCCGTGACGGGGCGGCACTTCTCTTGGCCCACATAATGCGCCCACCCGCCGCCGTTGACGCCTTGGCAACCGGTGAGCGTAATGAGCGACAAGAATGTGCGGTAGATCGCGTCGGAATGGAAGTAGTGGTTAGTTCCGGCACCGAGGATGATCATCGACCGGCCGCCCGAGTCCTCAGCGTTCTGCGCGAACTCACGGCCGATACGGGCTGCCTGCTCTGCGGGCACACCGGTGATCGTTTCTTGCCAGGCGGGCGTATAGGGCTGAGGGTCGTCGTAGTCCGCTGGCCACTCACCAGGCAGTCCATCGCGGCCCACACCGTATTGGGCAAGGAGGAGGTCGAACACGGTGGTGACAAGCACCTCGCCGTCGCGAGTGGTGAGAGATGCAGCAGGAACGCCGCGGCGCAGTGCGCCACCACGTTCGTCCTCTTCCTGGCCCACGTCGAAGCGGGGCAGAAGCACCTCCGCTGTCCCCACCCCGGAGGCGCCGAAGAGCGACAACGCAGGATCGAGTCCCTCAAGGTCGAGATTCCACTTGCCCTCGCCCTCTTCGCCCCAACGGAAGCCAAGAGAGCCGTTCGGGATCGCGGGCCGCCCCGTTTCGCTATCGATGAGGACGGTCTTGAACTCGGCGTTCTCGCTCGTGTCGCCTAGATCCGCAGCGGTGACGAACTTGCCTGGAACGTAAGCGCCATCACGTTCGGTGAGCGTGAGGAGGAACGGCAAGTCCGAATAGCGCTTCACGTAGTCGATGAAGCGCGGCACCGTGCGCTCGACAAAAAACTCCTTGAGCACCACATGGCCCATTGCCATTGCAAGTGCGCCATCCGTACCGGGATGAGGATTGAGCCACTCGTCGGCGAACTTCGTGTTGTCCGCGTAGTCAGGAGAGACCGTCACCACTTTTTGGCCGCGGTAGCGAGCCTCGGCCATGAAGTGGGCATCGGGCGTGCGCGTGACGGGGACGTTTGCGCCCCACATGATGAGGTACGACGCGTTGAACCAGTCGGCGGATTCGGGCACGTCGGTCTGATCGCCAAATACCTGCGGTGACGCGACCGGCAGGTCGCAGTACCAGTCGTAGAACGACACCATCGACCCGCCCATCATTGAGATGAAGCGCGCTCCCGCCGCATGCGAGGCCATTGACATCGCCGGGATGGGGGAGAAGCCGAAAATGCGGTCAGGACCGTGCTCCTTGACCGTGTGCACGTGCGCAGCGGCGATGATTTCTTTCGCCTCTGACCAGCTCGCTCGCACAAGCCCGCCCTTACCGCGCGCTTGCTGGTACCGACGCCGCGTCTCAGGGTCGGTGGTGACGGCTCGCCACGCGTCGACCGGGTCGGGGTGGGTCTTCTTTGCCTCGCGGTACGCATCGAGGAGAACGCCGCGGATGTAGGGGTACTTCACTCGCGTGGGCGAATACGTGTACCAAGAGAAGGCGGCACCTCGCGGGCAGCCGCGAGGCTCGTACTCCGGCAAGTCCGCACCCGCCGAGGGGTAATCCGTTTGCTGCGTCTCCCACGTGATGACGCCGTCCTTGACGTAGACCTTCCACGAGCAAGAGCCAGTGCAGTTGACGCCGTGAGTTGACCGCACGATCTTGTCGTGACTCCATCGGTCGCGGTAGAAGACGTCCGCATCGCGCCCGCCTTCGAGCGTGACGGTGCGGAAGTCGGGCGACGTCTCGCCCTTGTGCAGGAACCGCCCCGCCTTGACGAGCAGGTTGGATGCGGCATCGGAAACAGCAGGCGACGTCGTCATGAGGTCCTCTCCGTTGAGGTGATCTGAGTGGCAGGCCGAGCGACAAAGTCGGGATGGGTATCGGGGCGGCGCAGACGCGCCCGGCAAATGCCGGGACGCACCCACACGTCAAAGCCGTCGAGTTCGACGGGTTGGCCAGTCTGGTCGAGCGCGCGTGAGACGAGTTCCGCATGGACAGTGCAGATCATGGGGTGCTCCGCGATGAGGCCGGCGTAGGGACAATCCGTCACCACGATCGTGTCACCGACTTCGTCAGAATGCGCGGCGAAACCGACTTCTCTCAGGGAAATCACTGCCTCGGCGACCGCCTCGTCAAGATCGCGCGCGTGGCGCACGGGTGGCACCGTGGCGAGCCAGCGTCGGGCCGTCTCGCGAGCGACCTCGTCCACGTCCGCGCCATGGAGTGCGGCATCCAATTGCTCTTCCAGCTGTGTGTACGCCTCGGCCGCCGATTCCGAGGCCTGATAGCGCGTGCGCGGCCTTCCGCGACCCGAGGGTTCGGTGTGAGCCCGATCAACAAGCCCGGCTGCGGAGAGCACCTCGAGGTGGTGGCGCGTCGTGTTGGTGTGCAGCTCGACGGCGGCCGAAATCTCCTCGATGGTGAGCGGCTCGGGTGCAGAGCGGAGGACGTCGAGAATCGCTCGCCGCGAGCCTGCCAGGGGAGACGCATGACCGTGCGCGTCGCGCTCACCGAGCGCGAGAACTCGCTTCAGGGCATCCTCGATAGAGGGGGCATCTCCGACCACACCACTTTCCTAGCACATTTTTTCCCACAAGTCTTTATTGACGATACTTATTGACCGTAGTAAAAAATGTCACTAGCGTGGCGAACGCGCACCCCTTGTCCCCGGGGTACGCCTAAGGAAGGAAACGGCATGACCAACACGACAACGCGTCGGGGCTGGCTCGAAACGTGGGACCCCGAGGAGGCCTGGGATAAGCGCCTCGCGTGGCGCACCCTGTCGATCACGACGTTCAACCTCACCTTGTGCTTCATCGTGTGGTTCCTCGTCTCAGCAGTGGCGCCACGTCTGAATGGCCTCGGCTTTGATCTCAGTACCGAACAGTTGTACTGGCTCACCGCCATGCCCGGTCTCGCGGGTGGTCTGTTGCGCCTCATCTGGACCTTCCTTCCGCCCGTGCTTGGCACGCGCGCCCTCGTGACGTACACCACCGGGCTGTTGATGGTGCCCATCGTCGGCTGGGCGCTCGCAGTGCAGAACCCGTCGACGCCGTACTGGGCTTTGATGATGCTCAGCTTCCTCACGGGCATCGGCGGAGGCGCGTTCTCCGGGTTCATGGCGTCGACGTCGTACTTCTTCCCACGCTCCAAAGCGGGCACTGCACTTGGCATTCAGGCAGGCATCGGCAACTTTGGTGTGAGCCTTGTCCAGTTGCTCACCCCCTGGATTGTTAGCTTCATGCTCCTGGGCGGCGCTTTCAGCGGAATCATCGGTCCATCGCAACACGTGGTCGAACCCGGCACCGGGCGCACGTACGAACTCTGGTACCAAAACGCGGCCTATGCCTGGTCATCACTCACCGTGGTGGGAGCCGTGCTCGCATGGCTCTTCCTCAAGTCGGTGCCGGTCCGTGTGGCGCGCGTGCGCGATCAGTTCGACATCTTCTCGAACAAACACACGTGGATCATGACGTTGCTTTACGTCGTGACATTCGGCGCGTTCTCGGGCTTCGCCGCCGTCTTCGGTTTGCTCATCAAGGCCCGCTATGGAACCGAGGTCTTTGGCGACGCGGGGATCGACCCCGTCCGTTACGCGTTCCTCGGCGCATTGGTTGGCTCGGCAGCCCGCGTATTCGCCGGGCCGATTGCGGATCGCCTGGGAGGTGGGCTCGTCACGCTCGTCTCTGCGCTCGGTATTGCCGCCTCATGCGCGTACACGGCGTTCCAGCTCACGCCCGAATCCGCCGATGAGTTCCCCAAGTTCCTCTTTGGGATGCTCGCCATCTTCTTCTTCACCGGTGTGGGCAACGCCTCGACCTTCAAGCAGATGCCGAGCATCTTTGAGCGGCGACAGTCCGGCGGCGTCATCGGTTTCACCGCCTCGATTGCTGCCTTTGGCCCGTTCTTCTTCAGCGTGATCCTTGCGTCGGTTGATCCCGTCGCGTTGTACGGGTGGTGGGTCGTGCTGTCGCTTGTGGGCGCGTGGCTCGCGTGGTGGTACTACGCCCGGAAGGGTGCAGAAAAGCCGAGTTAGTCGCCTAGAGCGCGTACGCCGTGACCCCGCGGCGAATGCCGAATGCGACGGAGCCGCCTGTCACAAGCGCATGCGCGTGCTCGGGTTCGATGTCCGCTGCGAGTTCCCCGCCGTGCACGCGGATCGAGTCGGTGCGCGGCTCGAGTCCCGTAAGGGGCCGAACCATCCACGTGTAGGCGCTGTCTTGCGGTGCGGTTACTGGCTGTACCTGGATATCGGCGGGCCGCACGGCGATCGCCGCTCTTTGCCCCACGGCGTGGTCACTACTGACGGGGATGTGATCGCCATCGCTCGTGACAAGAACGCCCTCCGCCATGACGCCGGGGACGAGGACGCGCCCAGCCATGCGCGCGGCAAAGGCAGTGCGTGGGTGGGTGAAGACGTCGGTCGGTGGCCCGCTCTCGACGATTCGCCCCTTGTCCAGCACGGCCACCCGGTCACCGAACAGCACGGCGTCTGCAGCGTCGTGGGTGGTGAGGATCAGTGTGGTGTGGGCGCGCATCGTCATGACAAGCGCACGGATATCCGCCGCCACGTCCACGTCGAGGCCCGCAAATGGCTCGTCGAGCAACACCACCTGTGGATCAAGAGCGAGAGCACGCGCGATCGCGATGCGGCGGGCCTCGCCTCCCGAGAGCTCATGTGGGCGCCGCCGCGTCAGATGCGCCGCTTCGATCCGCTCCAGCACGGCCGACGCTGTAGCCCGAGCATCCGCGCGGCGCGCCCCTCGCGCTCGCAGGCCGAAGGCCACATTGTCGAGAACGCTGAGATGGGGCAGGAGAAGGCCGTCCTGCGGAACAAGCGCCACCCGGGGTGATGCCTCGCGCGCGCGGCCACGTGCGCGCGGTGAGTACTGACGGCCGTCCACAGCAACGGCACCTGCATCGAGCGTGACGACGCCTGCGATCGCCTCTACCACGGTGCTCTTGCCGGATCCGTTGGGGCCAACGAGCACGAGTGACTCGCCTGTGGCGACGTCGATCGTGGCAGACACGTCACGGGCGCGAACGTCGACGTGAGCAGTAAGGGTCATCGCTGCACACTCCGTGCGGGAGCGAGCGCGACGGCAACGATGAGAACCGCGACGGCAAGCAAGACGAGGCCCAAAGCGACAGCGGCCTGGGGGTCAGATTCACGTGCCAAATAGATGAGAAGGGGAGCCGTGCGCGTCACTCCCTCGGCACTGCCCGCGAATGTGAGTGTGGCGCCAAACTCGCCCAGCGAGCGGGCAAAAGCGAGGACGGCGCCGGTGATGATGCCCGGCGCAATCGCGGGCACGGTGACATCACGGACGATGCGCCACCG
>JAEYUX010000025.1 GCA_023432235.1 Actinomycetes bacterium | reverse complement strand
CGGGCTGGAACAGGGAGGCGCGGGTGTACGCCGCGATCTCCGGGTTGGTCACGGTGAACGTGCCGTAGGCGCCGCCGCCCTTCGCGTGGACCACGCGCTCGGGCACGCGCTCGCGGTTGAATTGCGCGAGCTTCTCCACGAGGTAGTGGTCAGTGAGCGAGATCGGGCCGTCGGCGCCGACGCTCAGCGAGTGCGCGTCTGACGCGACGGGCGCACCCGCATTGGTTGTCGTGAACTTGTCAGTCATGTCTGTCTCCTTGGTATCGAGAGGGAAGTCGGAACGTGTGGGTCTCAGGCAGTCGCGGCCGACGCTGTGGTTGCGCAAGCGCCGCAGGTTCCCCAGAACATCACTTCAGCCTCGTTGAGGGTGAAGCCATGAGTGGAGTCGGGCGTGAGGCACGGGGCGTGGCCCACCACGCAGTCCACATCTGCGATGGCGCCGCAATTGGTGCACACGATGTGGTGGTGGTTGTCACCCACGCGCAGCTCATAGCGCGCGGGAGACCCAGCGGGTTCGATGCGTCGAGCAATGGAGCGCTCGGTGAGGTCGCTCAGCACGTGGTACACCGCCTGAACGGAGGTGCCGGGCAGATCGTGGATGATCGTCGCAAAGACGTCATCGGCCGATGCATGGGGGTGTTCCGCGAGAGCCGAGATGACGGCGAGGCGGGGCTGGGTGACGCGCAACCCGGCGTCGCGCAGCAGCGCAGATGCATCGGGTTGTGAGGGCATGCCATCAGCCTATCAGTTATTTTTAGTTACTCAAATAAAGGCAAGGCGGCGTGGGATGGCTCGCTCGAGTGCCACCATGGGCATATGACCGCGTCACCATCGCGCACCTTCGCTTCGGACAACTACGCGGGGGTCCACCCCGAGGTGCTGGCCGCGCTTACTGTTGCCAACGTCGGCCACGAAATAGCCTACGGCGAGGACGCGTGGACCGCTCGACTGCAGGACGTGCTTGCCCGACACTTTGGCCGCACGGTCGACGCGTATCCGACCTTTAACGGCACCGGCGCGAATGTGGTCGCGCTGCAGGCGATGCTTCCGCGCTGGGGTGCGGTGGTCTGCGCGAGCACGGCACACATTGCGACGGATGAGGCGGGTGCGCCCGAGAAGGTCGCCGGCATCAAACTGCTCACTGTTGATACGCCGGACGGCAAACTCACTCCTCAGCTGATCGACCAGCAGGCCTGGGGCTGGGGAGAGGTCCACCGCTCTCAGCCGCTCGTGGTCTCGATCACTCAGACCACCGAGTTTGGGACGTGCTACACGCCTGCCGAGATCCGGGCGATCACCGAGCACGCACATGAACGCGGCATGTTCGTCCACCTCGACGGCGCGCGGTTGTCGAACGCGGCGGCGCACCTGGGAACGGGTCTCGCCGAGTTCACGGCCGACGCTGGGGTTGACGTGGTGAGCCTGGGTGGCACCAAGAACGGCGCACTTGGCGCGGAGGCCGTCGTGGTGCTCAACCCCGAGGCCGTGAGCGGCGTTGACTACATCCGCAAGTTGTCGATGCAGCTCGCATCGAAGATGCGTTTTGTGTCCGCCCAACTCGTCGCCCTCTATGAAGGCGACCTGTGGTTGCGCTCGGCCCAGCATGCGAACGCGATGGCGGCGCTGTTGCGCTCGCGCCTCGATGCGGCAATTGCAGCCGGCGATCTGCCGGGCGTGCGCGTGACACAGGCCACCGAGTCAAATGCGCTTTTTGTCATCTTGCCGGCCGGCGTCGCCGACCGAGTCCGCGAGCGCTTCCGTTTCTATGACTGGAATGAGGCGACGGGCGAGGTGCGGTGGATGTGCTCTTTCGACACGACAGAGCAAGACGTCGCGGACCTCATCGAGACGGTCCGCGACGCGATACGCCAGCGTTGAGCCTCCGCCCTATCGCCAAGAACGTCTCCGAGTTGTACGCTTTCTTGTACAGGAGGCCTCATGAAGACCGTTTCGTATTCGCACTCCCGCCAGAACTATGCGGCGGTGCTTGAGTCGGTGCTCGCCGACCGCGAAGAAGTGGTGGTGACGCGCGCGGGCCATGACCCTGTGGTCATCGTCTCTCTCGAGGACTACCAATCACTCAAGGAAACCGCCTACCTCCTTCAGAACCCGGCCAATGCGCGCCGCCTTCTCGCGTCGATCGAACGTCTTGAGTCCGGCCGCGGCGCTGAGCGCGACTTGGTCGAGTGAAGTACGTCTGGGACGAGTCCTCGTGGGAGGACTACGTCTACTGGCAGACACAAGACCGACGTGTGCTCAAGCGGATCAACGCCTTGCTCAAAGACATCGCCCGCGGTGCTGAGGCGGGCACACCAAATGAGGGGATTGGCAAGCCCGAGCAGTTGAAGCATGGTTTCCACGGCTACTGGTCGCGGCGCATCACAGACGAGCATCGGCTCATCTACAAGGTGATTGATGGCGAAGTGCGAATCGCTGCCGTGCGGTATCACTACGAGGATTGATGAGGCGAGATGAAGATGACGATGCCCCGCCGCCCTGTGATGGGTGGCGGGGCATCGATCTCTCAGCGCCGCGGCCGGTTCTCGGCGGAGCCGAGTCGAATTACTTCTCTTCCGACGTCGCCTCGGGAGCGTCGGGCGCCTTGTCGGCTGTGCCCTCAGCCACAGCGTCGGCCGCGCCATCCGTCGCACCGTCCGCGCCCTCTTCGGCTTCGTCGCCGTCAAGGTGACGTTCGACGTTGCGGGCGATGCCGATGATGCGGTCGTTCTTGTCGGGCTTGGAGAAGATGACGCCCATCGTGTCGCGTCCCTTGGCGGGCACCTCGGACACGTGCGCGCGCATCACCTTGCCGGATTCCATGATGACGAGCACCTCGTCGGTCTCCTGCACAAGCAGTGCGCCCACGAGGTCGCCGCGCTCTTCGGCGAGCTTGGCCACCTTGATGCCCAAACCGCCGCGGCCCTGAACGCGGTACTCGCCCACGGCGGTGCGCTTGGCGAATCCGCCCTCGGTCACCACAAACGAGTAGGCATCCTCCGTCACCACGTCGAGTGCGAGCAGTTCGTCATCACCGCGGAAGCTCATGCCCTTGACACCGGAGGTGGCGCGGCCCATCGGGCGCAATGCAGCGTCCGTTGCTTCGAAGGTGAGCGACTGGCCCTTGCGGCTGACGAGCATGAGCTTGTCCTCGGGCGCCACGAGGCGGGCGGCGACCAACTCGTCGGGGTGGACACTGCCGTCCTCGGCTTCGACATCGCGCAGGTTGATTGCGATGAGCCCGCCGGAGCGGTTCGAGTCGTAGGACTGGAGATCGGTCTTCTTCACAAGACCGCGTCGCGTCGCGAGAACGAGGTACGGCTTGTCGGTGTACGTCTTGAGGTCAAGTACCTGTGCGATCTCCTCGTCCGGTTGGAACGCAAGAAGGTTCGCCACGTGCTGACCCTTTGAGTCCCGGCCACCTTCAGGAAGCTCATACGCCTTGGCCCGGTTCACGCGTCCAAGGTTGGTGAAGAAGAGCAACCAGTGGTGCGTGGTCGTGACAAAGAAGTGTTCGACCATGTCGTCGCTACGCAAGGTCGCACCGCGAACACCCTTGCCACCGCGGCGTTGCGCGCGGTACTCGGACGACTTCGTGCGCTTCGCGTAACCACCGCGGGTGATGGTGACGACAACCTCTTCTTCCGCAATGAGGTCCTCGTAGTCAACCGAGCCATCGAAGGGGCTGATCTCCGTGCGGCGCTCATCGCCGAACTTGCGAACAATCTCTTCGAGTTCTTCCGAGACGATCGACCGCTGGCGTTCTTCGGAAGCGAGGATCGCCTTGAGATCCTCGATCTCCTTCATGAGGCGTCCGTACTCTTCCTCAATCTTCTGCCGTTCGAGCGCAGCGAGGCGGCGCAGCTGCAGGTTGAGAATCGCGTTCGCCTGAACCTCGTCCACATCGAGCAACTCGATGAGTCCCTGGCGGGCCTCGTCCACGGTGGGCGAGCGACGGATGAGGGCGATCACCTCGTCGAGAGCGTCAAGCGCCTTGACGTATCCGCGGAGGATGTGGGCTTCGCGCTCTGCCTCACGGAGCCGGTACGTCGTCCGACGCTGGATGACCTCGATCTGGTGCGTCACCCAGTGACGGACAAAGGCGTCGAGGCTGAGTGTGCGGGGCACGCCATCAACGAGCGCGACCATGTTGGCGCCAAACGTGTCCTGCAACTGGGTGTGCTTGTAGAGGTTGTTGAGCACCACCTTGGCGACGGCGTCACGCTTCAGCACAATGACGAGTCGCTGGCCCGTGCGGCCAGAGGTCTCATCACGGATGTCGGCAATGCCGGTGAGCTTGCCTTCCTTGGTGAGCTCGGCGATCTTCAGCGCGAGGTTGTCCGGGTTGACCTGGTACGGCAACTCGGTGACGACAAGGCACTGGCGGCCCTGGAGTTCTTCGACGTTGACCACTGCACGCATCGTGATCGAGCCACGTCCGGTCCGGTAGGCCTCTTCGATGCCGCGGCGGCCAAGGATGGTGGCGGCGGTGGGAAAGTCGGGGCCCGGGATGCGCTCGATGAGCGCGTCGAGCAGTTCGTCTCGCGATGCGTCCGGGTGTTGCAGGAACCACTGAACTCCCGCTGCTACCTCGCGGAGGTTGTGCGGAGGGATGTTGGTCGCCATACCCACCGCGATGCCGGCCGAGCCGTTGACAAGGAGGTTGGGGAAGCGAGCCGGCAACACCGTCGGCTCTTGAGTACGGCCGTCGTAGTTGTCCTGGAAATCGACCGTCTCTTTGTCGATGTCCCGCACCATTTCCATGGCGATGGGCGACATGCGGGACTCGGTGTAACGGTGGGCAGCGGCGGGGTCGTTGCCCGGCGAACCGAAGTTGCCCTGACCGTCCGCCAGTGGGTAGCGCAAGGACCAGTCCTGCACCATGCGCACCAAGGTGTCGTACACCGCGGAGTCACCGTGCGGGTGGTAGTTACCCATGACGTCACCGATGATGCGCGTGCACTTCGAGAAGGCCCGGTCGGGACGGTAGCCGCCGTCGTACATCGCGTAGATGACGCGGCGGTGCACCGGCTTGAGGCCGTCACGGACGTCCGGCAGGGCACGGCCAACGATGACCGACATCGCATAGTCGAGATAGGACTGCTGCATCTCGACGCTGAGGTCGACCTGTTCGATCGCCCCGTGGTTGTGGGTCTCAGATGTCAAGGAACCTCACGTCCTTCGCGTTCTGCTGAATGAAGCTGCGGCGGCCTTCAACGTCTTCGCCCATGAGGACCGTGAAGGTCTCATCGGCGAGCGCGGCGTCGTCCATGGTGATCTGCAGCAATGTGCGGGTCTCCGGATTCATCGTGGTCTCCCACAATTCCGAGTAGTCCATTTCGCCAAGACCCTTGTAGCGCTGAATGCCGTTCTCCTTGGGGAGCTTCCGGCCGTTCGCCTGACCGGCCTCCACCAGCCCGTCCCTCTCTCTGTCGGAGAAGGCGTACTCGTGATCTGCGTTCGACCACTTGATTCGATACAGCGGCGGCTGCGCGAGGTACACGTAACCGGCCTCGATGAGGGGGCGCATGTAGCGGAAGAGCACGGTGAGCAAGAGCGTGCGAATGTGCTGGCCGTCGACGTCGGCATCGGCCATCAAGACGATCTTGTGATACCTCGCCTTTTCGATGTCGAAGTCGTCCCCGATGCCAGAACCGAAGGCCGTGAAGAGCGCCTGGATCTCCGTGTTCGCGAGCGCACGGTCGAGGCGGGCTCGCTCGACGTTCAGCACTTTTCCGCGCAGCGGGAGAATCGCCTGGGTCTCGGGGTTGCGGCCGCGAACGGCGGAACCGCCTGCGGAGTCACCCTCGACGAGGAAGATCTCGGAGATCGACGGGTCCTTCGAGGAGCAGTCGCGCAGCTTGCCGGGCATGCCGCCGGATTCGAGGAGTCCCTTGCGCCGTGTCGCCTCGCGCGCCTTGCGTGCGGCGATGCGAGCCTGGCTTGCCTGCTGCGCCTTGCGAATCACCTCTTTCGCCTCGGCCGGGTGCGAGTCGAACCAGTCGGTGAGCTGTTCGCCCACGATCTTTTGGACGAAGGTCTTCGCGATCGTGTTGCCCAGCTTGGTCTTGGTCTGACCCTCGAACTGCGGTTCGCCGAGCTTGACCGAGATGACGGCGGTGAGGCCTTCGCGGACGTCATCGCCCGTGAGGTTTTCGTCCTTTTCCTTGAGGAGGCCCTTGTCACGCGCGTACCGGTTGACGAGGTACGTCAATGCGGCACGGAAGCCTTCTTCATGCGCACCACCTTCGGTGGTGGAGATGGTGTTCGCGTAGGTGTGGACGGACTCGGAGTACGCGTTCGTCCACTGCATCGCGAGCTCGAGCGAGATCTTCTCGTTCTTGTCCTCGGCCTCGAAGTAGATGACCTCGGGGTGGACGAGCTCCGTCTTCTTCAGCGTGTTGAGGTGCGTGACGTAGTCGATCAAACCGCCGTCGTAGCGATAGGTGACGGTGCGGCTTACGGGTTCAGCGTCGGCGTCGTCACCTTCCACTGTGATGTGGTTGGGGCGTTCGTCGGTGAGGACGATCGTGAGGCCCTTGTTGAGGAAGGCCATTTGCTGGAAGCGTGCGCGCAGCGTTTCGAATTCAAACTCGGTGGTCTCGAAAATCCCGCTGTCAGGCCAGAACGTCTGAGTGGTCCCGGTCTCGTCGGTCTTCTCGCCCTTGACGAGAGTCCCTTGAGGCTTGCCGCCGTTGGCGAAGCTTTGGCGCCACACGTGACCCTGGCGTCGGACCTCGGTCTCGACGCGTTGGGACAGTGCGTTGACAACCGAAATGCCGACGCCGTGCAGACCACCGGAAACCGCGTAACCGCCGCCGCCAAACTTTCCACCTGCGTGGAGAATCGTCATGACGACCTCAACGGTGGGCTTGCCCTCAGTGGGGTGAAGGTCGACGGGGATGCCGCGGCCGTTATCCGAGACACGCACGCCGCCGTCCTCAAGCAGCGTCACGCTGATTTGATCGCAGTAACCGGCGAGTGCTTCGTCAACGGAGTTGTCGACCACCTCATACACAAGGTGGTGGAGCCCACGTTCGCCCGTTGAGCCGATGTACATACCCGGCCGCTTGCGGACTGCCTCGAGCCCTTCCAAAACGGTGATGTTCTCTGCGCCATATGACGGCTCGTTCGACTGCTCGTCGCTGTTCGCCACAGAATGCCTTTCCAAGCGCCTGACGCGGCCTGGTGCGGCTCGCGTGATACCTCGGTTCATTCTACGCCGTTTGAGGGCGCTTCCCTGGTCAATGAGGGCCGTTCTGTGGGAACTTGCGCGGTATTGCTTATTTGGGACGACGCTGGGGTTGCTTCTGTACGGCCCTGCGAGGCCTGCACCCGGGACCTTTTCGCTCCGGCCGACGCTGTATCGGGCTATCCGTAGGTGTCACGAGGGCCGCGGCCCTTGACGCGCCGCGGGCCCTTCACCCACGTGCGGTCGCTCGGCCCGATGAAGCGCAACTCCTTCACCACCTCGCGGCCGAACTCCTCGTTGATGCGGTGGCGCACTTGGCCCGACATCAACTGCATTTGCGTCGCCCATGCGCTCGAGGACGCCCGCAGCACGAGGATTCCGTCGTCAAAGGTGACGGGTTCGCAGTGATCGGCGATCTTGTCGCCGATCACTTCGCGCCAGCGAGCGGTAACGGAGGCAACCTCAATCTGTTCGGTCCACCCCATGCGGCCAAGGAAGGCGCGCATCGTGTCGCTCATTGCGTGAGGGTCGCGGCCCTGGCCGAAGGGCAGCGGTGAGGCTTCAGATTCGGAGGCCGCGCGTTTGGCGGCGCGTGAGCGCCGCGCGGCTTGAGGCGAAATTCGGGTAGCGCCTCTTTCGCGTGCCGCTTCGCGCGCGCGCTCCATTGCTTCCCGGGCGAGGGTCGCGGGATCTTTGCGTGGAGTGGGATCGGGAGCGTCGTCGGTCATTGGCCGGAGCTTTCTTCGGCATCGGCGCTGGGGTTGGAGTTGACCGTTGCTTCGGGCGCTTCCGTCGACACGATGCCCGGTGTCACGTAAAGGATGTGGTTTCCGCCGGGGTGGTGCCGTAACGCTTCGGGCACATCTGCGCCGACCGCAGCGGTGATGAGCACTTGGCTCGCTTTCGCGATGCGCTGCGCGAGTGCATCGCGGCGGCCGGTGTCGAGTTCGGCAAAGACGTCATCAAGAATGAGCACCGGCTCGCCATCATCGCCGTCGTCTGTCAGCAGGTCATATGTCGCGAGGCGCAGGGCCAGCGCGCATGACCAGCTTTCGCCGTGGCTCGCGTATCCCTTCGCGGGAAGGTCACCGATGGTGATGTCGAGATCATCACGGTGTGGGCCCACGAGGCAGACACCACGGTCGAGCTCTTGGGAGCGGATTTCTTGCATGCGCTCCAGCAAACTGGCCGTCACGTGTTGAGTCGAGGGTAAGACGTGATCGACCACCTGGGGTTCCGCGGGATCCGATTCCGAGAAGTGGTCTACCGCTAAGGGGGTGGAGGTGCGGTAGGAGATGGTGCACAGACCTTCGCCTGGAGCGACATCGGTATAGGCGCGGGCGACGAGCGGTTTCAGTTGCTCCACCACCGAAAGGCGGGCGCGCATGATGCGCGCCCCGAGGTCGGCGAGTTTTTCGTCCCAGATGCTCAGCATCGTCTCGTCGATGCGGGCCTTGCCCTTCGCCGACTTGAGCAAAGTCGACCGTTGGCGCAGCACCCGTTCGTAGTCCACGATGTCGCCGGCGAGAGTTGGCTGTACCGCCACGCACACCTCATCCATAAAGGTGCGCCGCACCGCGGGGTCGCCCTTGACGAGGGCGAGGTCCTCCGGGGCAAAGACAACGGTGCGCAAAATGCCGAGCAGATCGCGCGGCCGGGCGGCTCCTCTATTGAGTCGCGCCTGATTTGCCTTGCCCGGCAGCATCGTCATTTCAATGGTGAGTGCGCGGTCCCCGCGTTGAACGCGGGCCGCGACCACCGCACGCTCAGCACCGGCACGAATCATCGGTGCATCCGTGGCGACTCGGTGCGATGACAGCGAGGACAAGTAGCGGACTGCCTCGACCACATTCGTTTTGCCGTGGCCATTGCGGCCCACCAAGGTGGTCACGCCTGGGCCGAACTCGATGTGCGCCTCAGGATAAGAGCGAAAATCGGTCAACGAGACATGCGTGACACGCATCGGTGCTAGCTCGAGATGCGAATGGGCACCAGGAGGTAGCGGAACTCCGTCTTCAGCGTGCCGTCCGGCTTATCGATGCCCACAAAGTCAACGGGCTTTGTCTCTTGAGTGAAACCGAGGCGCACATACGGTGCGTCGAGAGCGCTGAGGCCATCGAGCAAGTACGAGGGGTTGAACGCAACGGTGATGTCGCCACCTTCAACCGTTGCCTCGAGCGCCTCGGATGCCTGGGCGTCATCAGAGTGGCCGGCGTCGAGAACAACCTCGCCCTCGGTAAAGGCGAGACGCACAGCCGAGTTACGTTCCGCCACAAGGGAGACGCGTCGCGTTGCCTCGATGAGCTCCGACGTCGAGACCACGGCCGTGATCGTCGATGACTCAGGGAAGAGGCGCCGAACCGGCGGGTATTCGCCGTCCATCAACAGTGAAGTGGTGGTGAGGCCGCCGGCCGAAAAGCCAATGAGATCAACACCTTGGCCTGAGCTGAGGGCGACCTCGACTTCGCCAGAGCCGAGGGTCTTCGCCGTGTCAGCAAGAGTCTTCGCGCGCACAAGTGCAACGGCCGACATGTCGGACTTCGCCGGCTTCCATGTCAACTCGCGCAAAGCGAGACGGTAGCGGTCGGTCGCGAGCAAGGAAATCTGCTCGCCCTCGATCTCCATGCGGACACCGGTGAGGATCGGCAACGTCTCATCGCGCGACGCGGCCGCCTGGACTTGCTGCGCTGCCGCAAGCAACTCCGCGCCGTCAACAACGCCCGAGACATCCGGCATCACAGGGAGCGCGGGGTATTGGTCAACCGGCATCGTCGCGAGGGAGAAGCGCGAGGCACCACACGTGACCGACACCTTCGATCCATCGAGTTCGAACGTGACGGGCTTGTGCGGCAAGGCACTTGCGATCTCACGAAGGAGGCGCCCTGAAACCAAGACGGATCCGTCGGTCTCAACATCCGCGGCAAACTCACCGCGCGCCGAGACCTCGTAGTCGAAACTCGACAGCGTCACCGTGCCAGCAGCGTCGGCCTCGACCAAGACTCCCGCGAGAACGGGGACCGGGGGTCGATGGGGCACAGCGCGGGAAGCCCAAGCAACGGCATCAGCGAGCACATCGCGGTCAACGGAAAACTTCATTGAACTCCCCTTTCGGTTCACAGAGTACGCCAAGACACTGACGCGTCCAGTCCTGGGTGGATGGGTGGCTCATCGAGCTGATGAAGGACCGTGTGAATAACAATGAGAGAGAAGTTCGGAGTTGTAGTAGGCACCGTGGAATCTGTGGAGAAACACCGTCATGCCTGGTGCTGTCGCGATTCGGGCAGTGGAATCACACATGTGTGGTTCAGTGAGTTGACGGCGAAGCCTGTGAAGTCCGGGACGCAACTCACAGGAACGTGTCATTCGTACACATCTCAATCCAATGAGAAAAGTGACGTGTCCACTGGAATTCACAGAGTTTTCCACATGTGTGAGTACCCCAAGAATGGGGATGCGTCGACGCCGTAGTTTGCTGAGCGCGGGGAGCTGGCGGTGCGGGAGGTAGAAACAGCCGCTAATTGCGGGACTGCTGCTTGATTCGCGCGTGAATCTCGTTGACCTGGTTGTACATCTGCCGGCGTTGCGCGATCTGATCTTCGACCTTCTTGACGGCGTACATGACCGTTGTGTGGTCCTTGCCACCAAAGCTCTCACCAATCTTGGGGAGGCTGAGGTCAGTGAGTTGACGGCAGAGGTACATCGCAATCTGCCGGGCCGTGACAAAGACCCGAGATCGAGAGGTACCGGTCAGTTCCTCAACCGAGATTGCAAAGTACTCAGCAGTCTTGCCAATGATCGTTGACGCGGTGATCTCAGAGTCATCGTCAGAGATGAGGTCCTTGAGAACAAGCTGAGCGAGGCTGAGATCGACCGGCTGCTTATTGAGCGCGGCGAAAGCCGTCACGCGAATAAGGGCGCCCTCAAGTTCGCGAATATTGCTCGTGATGTTCGAGGCGATGTACTCGAGAACATCGGACGGTGCTTGCACATCGTCGGCCTGGGCCTTCTTGCGAAGAATCGCGATACGAGTCTCAAGGTCCGGCGGCTGAACGTCGGTCATGAGACCCCACTCGAAGCGCGTGCGCATGCGCTCTTCAATGCCATCGAGGTTGCGGGGGCTCACATCTGACGTGATGACCACATGCTTGCCAGCGTTGTGCAGCGCATTGAAGGTGTGGAAGAACTCCTCGAGCGTCTGTTCCTTACCCTGCAGGAACTGAATGTCGTCAATGAGGAGAACGTCGACCTCGCGGTAGCGGCGCTTGAAACTGAGAGAGCGGTCGTCGCGAATCGAGTTGATGAAGTCATTGGTGAACTCTTCGGAGTTCACGTATCGCACGCGCATCTGCGGCTTGAACTGACGCGTGTAGTGACCGATCGCGTGGAGGAGGTGGGTCTTGCCCAGCCCCGAGTCGCCATAAATGAAGAGAGGGTTGTATGTCTTCCCCGGGCTCTCCGCCACAGCCAACGCAGCTGCGTGAGCGAAGCGATTGGACGCGCCCATGACAAAGGTGTCGAAGGTGTACCGCGGGTTGAGGTGGGGGTCTTCAAATTCGGCCGACGCGACCGAGGCCTCGCGACGCACGGGCGGCTCATCGTCACTTGGGTCACCAATAGGAAGAGGGGGCGGAGTGACCGAGGCATCAACGGTGACGGCGATGCGGACATCGCGGCCGAGCACATCCGTCAGCGCATTGGTGACGGCTTGGCGCAAAGCGCTCTCGACGTAAGTCTTGGTGAAGTCTTCGGCAACGGCCAAGAAGACGTTGTTCTCAACAACAGCAAGAGGCTTGATTAACCGCAAGAATGAACGCTGCTGGGCGGTGGTGGTCCCATCTGCAATGAGAATGCCTACAGCCGATGACCACACGTCGTCGATCGATCGACCAGCCGGATCGTTCACCACCGAGCTGTTCCTCTCCACAGCGTTGTGCACAGGCCGTTGAGACCGTGTTACCTGATTGTCATGTGTACTCACCGGCGTGTCTTCCAACCGTGCGAAGCACTGATGAGGGAGCCTATACCGTTTGGGCTTGTGGTCCAACGGCTACGTTGAGATTTGACCCTGGCCTGCCCACCGCGTACCGTAGGTGCGCTATTCAGACCACCCCTCTAATCGTGGAGTATTGCCGTGAGCAAGCGGACTTTTCAGCCGAACAACCGTAAGCGTGCCAAGACGCACGGCTTCCGCCTGCGCATGCGCACCCGTGCAGGACGCGCCATCTTGAAGGCACGCCGCCGCAAGGGTCGCGCCGGTTTGTCGGCCTAGTGCTGGCCGCCGGCCAACGCCTCCGGCGCTCCGACGACTTTCGGGTCGTCATGCGTCGAGGCGGCAAGGCTGGCACCCAGTCAGTAGTGGTGTATCTCGCGCAAACCGGCAATGCCAAGAGCATCGCCGGTTTCGCTGTTTCCCGAGCAGTGGGAGGTGCCGTGACTCGCAATCTGATCAAGCGTCGCCTGCGATCGATCATGGCTGACCTCCTTCCCGCACTTCCCGCGGGAACGGGCGTCGTTGTGCGGGCCCTGCCCGCCGCCGCCGAGACGTCCTTCGCTCGGCTCCAGCGCGATGTTGCCGACGCTGTTGCGAGAGCACAAGCAAAGGTCTCCTCGTGAGCGCGCGGTCTGTGGCGCGGGGCTTCACCCGCTTGCCCGGCCTCGCTCTCGTTGGACTTATTCGCGGGTACCAACTGGTCATCTCCCCGATGACCGGCCCTACCTGCAAGTACTACCCCTCGTGCTCGCACTACGGTCTTGAGGCCGTACGTCGTCACGGTGCTGTGAAGGGTGCTGCTCTTGCGAGCTGGCGGATCCTGCGCTGCAATCCGTGGAGCAACGGCGGAGTTGACGAGGTGCCCGCAGTGGGAACACCGCTGTTTGGGCACCGCCCCCCGACTTCATCAGTAACAACGTAAGGACCACACGTGGACTTCTTGGCATTCCTCTACCCGCTCGAGTGGGTCGTGGCGAACATCATGGTGCTGGTGCACCACGGCCTCACGTTCCTTGGCATGGATTCCGGCTCGGGCCTCACGTGGGCGCTGTCGATCGTCGGTCTCACGATCGTGGTCCGCATGGCGCTCATTCCGATCTTTGTGCGCCAGATCAAGGCGCAGCGCGCGATGCAGATGATCGCTCCCGAGCTGCGCGCGGTTCAGGACAAGTACAAGGGCAAGAAGGATCAGGCATCGCGCGAGGCGATGACCAAAGAGACGATGGCCTTGTACTCGAAGCACAAGACCAACCCCTTCTCATCGTGCTTGCCTTTGCTGCTCCAGGCGCCGATCTTCTTCGCTCTGTTCCGTGTGCTCAACTACTCGATGAAGGAAGGCGGTGAGCCGATCGGCCTCCTCACTGAGGAGCTTCGACTCACGGCTCACGACGCTCTCTTGTTCGGTGCACCCCTTCACGAGACTTTCATTGGAACTCAGGTCACCTCGGTGCGGGTCATCGCGACAATCCTCATTGTCGCGATGGTTTCCACGCAGTTCTTTGCTCAGCGTCAGTTGACGATGAAGAACATGCCGGCCTCGGCGCTCGAAGGTCCGATGGCTCAGCAGCAGAAGATGCTGATGTACGCCTTGCCGTTCATCTTCGTCATCTCCGGTCCGAACTTCCCCATCGGTGTTCTCATCTACTGGACCGTCTCCAACGTGTGGTCGATGGGCCAGCAGTTCTACGTCATCAAGCGCAACCCGACTCCTGGCTCTGAAGCGGAGCGGATCTTCAAGGAGCGCCAGGCAGAGAAGTTTGCCAAGAAGGGCCTGACGCCCGACGGCCGCACTCTTGAGCAGGCACGCCTCGACGAAGAGGAAGCTGCACGCATCGCTGAGGAGGAGCGCAAGGCTCGTCAGCGTGCACAGCCCAAGAGCAAGAAGCGTGCCAAGAAGACGGGCGCCAAGCCTGCCGGACAGCAGGCCGAGCAGAGCGACAGGGACGCCGGCTCAGACGCACCCGGTATCGAGCTCACCTAGACGTTGGCCGCCGCTGTGGTGGCCCCATTCGCAAGGACGGTCATGAACGACGACAACCGCAAGGACCTCGAGCACGAGGGCGACATTGCCGCGGACTTTCTTGAAGAGCTCCTCGACATCCTCGACATGGATGGCGACATTGACATCTCGGTAGAGGCGGGGCGGCCCAAGGTCGCCGTGGTGTCGGAAGGGCCAAGCCTCGACCTCAAGCGCCTTGTTGGTCCGGACGGCGAGGTGCTCGACGCACTTCAGGACCTCGCCCGTCTCGCTGTGCAGTCAGAGACGGGTGCGATGAGCCGCCTCATGCTCGACATCGCTGACTTCCGCGCAGGCCGTAAGGAGCAGCTCGCAGAGCAGGCTCGCGAGGCTATCGCGAAGGTGAAGGAGAGCGGACAGCCGGTGGCTTTGCCATCGATGAACGCCTTCGAGCGCAAGGTTGTCCACGACGTTGTGCTTGATGCGGGCCTCGTGTCTGAGTCCGAAGGGGAAGACCCGCACCGCCACGTGAAGGTGCTTCCCGCCGAGTAGGCGTCAATGTTTCACGTGAAACATTGAGAGCAAGCCCTGAGAGCGGGCCACGCGAAAGCGTGGCCCGCTTTGCTTTCCCGTCCCCGCGACGAGCCGCGATGTTTCACGTGAAACAATTCGGCGGAAGGGGCGAGTCGTGGCACAGTGAGACCCGGCACGCTCACGCGACCGAGCAGGATGTGCAGACTTCACGAGTCACCGAGGGAGGGTCTTGATGACGACACCATCACCCGACGCGCCCGCGACCGATTTGGCATCGATCGATGGTGACGCGCTGCGCGATCTCTTTGGCTCGCGCTTTGACGCCGTGGCGTCGTTCGCGTCGCTTCTCGCTCAAGAGGGGGAGGTGCGCGGACTCATCGGCCCTCGCGAACTCGATCGCCTGTGGGAGCGCCACATTCTCAACTCTGCCGCCGTGGTGCCTTTCCTTGGGCACGGCGACATCGTCGACGTCGGCTCCGGCGCGGGCCTGCCCGGCCTTGTCATCGCGGCGATGTTGCCTGACCGGGAGGTCACTCTCATTGAGCCGATGGAGCGTCGCGTCGCGTGGCTGACTGAGGCGGCCGACCACGTCGGCCTCACCAACGTACGGGTGTTGCGTGGCCGAGCGGAGGAGTTCTGGGAAGGCGTTGAGGCCGGCGCACTGACTGCCCGGGCCGTGGCAAGCATTGACAAACTCATCAAGTGGTGCGCGCCTTTGCTCGCCGAGAACGGATCGATGGCACTGCTGAAGGGTCGCTCGGCAGCCGACGAGATCGAGCGGGCGAAGTACGCGCTGAGGAAGGCCCGTCTCACCGCTGAGGTCATTTCGGCACCAACACTGCCGGGGCTTGAGCCCACCACTGTGGTGCGACTCGCTCGCGACACGCCCAGTCGCTGAGAAAATCTTCTCCCCAACTTTTCCACAGGTGATTCTCGCCTCAGTGGGCCCCTTATGCGGGCGTCGTCCACAGGCAGTGGCCCTCACGCCGTCCTCCCCAGGACACGTGTGGACAAGTGGCGTCGCCGCCGTTTGCCGACAGGATGTTTCACGTGAAACATTGACCCTTGCGTCAACGCCAAACATCGTGAGGAGACCCTGTGACGGCATCTCAAGAGCACCACGTGCTCTCGGACGCGCGGATCGCCACGGCGGATCCAGCTTCCGGCCAGACACCCGAGTCGCCCAAGGCTCACGACCCCTTTGGAGGAATCCAAGTGGATGGCGACAGCCCGCTTGCCGCCGAGTTGATGGAGACGGAGCGCCTGCGGCGACGTCTTGAGGCTCAAGACTTCCCTCGCCCCGCTCGCACGCGAGTGATCGCGGTCTCTAATCAGAAGGGGGGCGTTGGCAAGACGACGACGTCGGTCAACGTGGCTGCAGCCCTTGCGAGCAAGGGCGCGAACGTGCTCGTCATCGACGCAGACCCTCAAGGCAATGCCTCGACGGCGCTCGGCGTCGAACACCGCGCTGGCACCCCATCGATTTACGAAGTCCTTCTTGACGACGCATCGATTGCGTCGGTTGTCCAGCGCTGCCCGGACCTGCCGACGCTGTGGTGTGTGCCCGCGACGATCGACCTCGCCGGCGCCGACATCGAGCTCGTCTCCGCCGTGAAGCGCGAATACCGCCTTCACACCGCGATCACGCAGTTGCTCGCGAATGAGGGCAAGAACCTCGATTACATCTTCATTGACTGCCCGCCGAGTCTCGGACTTCTCACTCTCAATGCGATGGTCGTAGCTACTGAGGTGCTCATTCCCATTCAGTGCGAGTACTACGCGCTTGAGGGCCTCACCCAACTGATCAAGACCGTGGAGATGGTGAAGAAGCACCTCAACCCCGGCATTCATGTGTCGACGATCGTGCTGACGATGTATGACCAGCGCACCAACCTGGCACGCGAGGTTGCGTCCGAGGTGCGCTCGCACTTCCCGGACCAGACCCTCGAGCAGACGGTGCCCCGATCAGTCCGTGTGTCTGAGGCTCCGAGCTTTGGCAAGACCGTTATCACTCATGACCCCCACTCGTCGGGCGCCGTCGCATACCTTGCGGTCGCTCGCGAAGTGGCTGAGCGCGGCGCTGCCGCCGGAGGTGCCCAGTGAGCAGTAAGCCCAAGACTCGTGGCCTTGGACGCGGACTCGGTGCGCTGATCCCCACCGAGCCTGAGGAGACGAACGCCGAGCGCGGCGCCCGCCCGCATGATGTGTTCTTTGCTGACACGGGCACCGTGCAACGAGCCAGCACGGAGACGATGGCGGCCGCCGTCGAGGCCGAGGGCCTCCGTGCCGTTCCTGGGGCCCGCTTTGCCTACATCGACCCAGCGCAGGTGGTGCCGAATCCCCGCCAACCGCGCACGGTGTTCGATCCCGATGCTCTTGCGGAGTTGATTGGCTCCATCAGGGAGATCGGTGTTCTGCAGCCGATCGTGGTGCGACCCAATCCGGAAGGGGAGGGCTACGAGCTCATCATGGGTGAGCGGCGCTTGCGTGCCACCCGCGAGGCTGGCCTGAGTGAGATCCCCGCGATCATCCGCAGCACAGATGACACGGACATGCTGCGCGATGCGCTTGTTGAGAACCTCCACCGCTCCCAGTTGAACCCGCTCGAAGAAGCGGCCGCCTACCAGCAGCTGCTTGACGACTTCGGCATCACTCACGAGCAGTTGGCGGAGCGCATCTCGCGTTCACGTCCACAGATCAGCAACACTCTTCGCCTGCTCAAGCTGCCGCCAGCCGTCCAGAAGCGCGTCGCGGCAGGTGTGCTGAGCGCGGGCCACGCGCGCGCGCTCCTTACACTGGACACGCCGGAGCAAATGGATGCCCTTGCCGCGCGCATCGTGGCCGAGGGACTGTCCGTACGTGCCACGGAGGAGGCCGTCACGCTTGGCGTGAAGGCGCCAACGGCCACGCGAGGCTCTGTGCGCCCTGGAGGACACACAGGGGCCTTAGACGAGCTGTCAGCGCGCCTGGGAGACCACCTCGATACACGGGTCAAGGTGAAGCTTGGACGGTCGAAGGGTGCGATCACCATCGACTTCGCAACGGTCGAAGACCTCAACCGCATCGTCCAGGTGATCAACCCGAAGGATCCGGGGCTCTTCACGCCGTAGAGGGTCCAGGACGCCGTCGGTGGGTTCGACTCGCGTCGCAGCACGCCGCGTGCGTGCGCTTAGCCCTGGGTGCGGGCGAGGGCGTCTGCGCAGATGTTTGCGTAGAGGGCACCGAGGTCGAGGCCGGCGGCATCGACCGCCTGGGGGAACAGCGAGGTCTCGGTCATACCCGGCGCGATATTGATGTCGAGTACGGATGCCACGCCCTTGTCATCGAGGATGAGGTCGATGCGCGAGAGGTCGACGAGCCCCATGCTGCGGTGGACGGCAAGGGCGGCGGCCTCAACAGCAGCGGCTCCCTCGGCACTGAGGCGTGCAGGAGCGAAGTACTCGACCCGTCCGGGGTTGTAGCGGGCGTCGTAGTCATACGGGCCGTCACAGACGATTTCTACGCCGGGCAGCACCCTGGCGCTATCGCCGGTGCCCACAACTGACACGGCCACCTCGGTGCCGGTGACCGCCGTCTCAACGAGTGCCATATCGCCGTACGCGAAGCAATGCACCATGGCCTGTGCGAGTTCACTGCGGTCGGTGACGAGCGAGACCCCGAGAGCGGATCCGCCGCGGGCGGGCTTCACCACAAGCGGCAGGTCGAAGTTCGCGAGAATCGCTTCCATCACGTGCTCGGCACCGGCCTCGCGGAAAAGCGACTGAGGCAAGGTGACGGACTCCGGAGTGGCAACTCCAGCGCGCGTGAACACCGCCTTTGCAACGGGTTTGACCCACGCAACGCGCGCCTCTTGAGAGCGGGTCCCAACGAACGGGACGCCGGTGAGCTCAAGCAGGGCCTGAAGTGAGCCGTCTTCGCCGGAGGCGCCGTGGAGAAGTGGCCACACAACGGTGTTGGTGAGCCCGCGCAACGTGGGGATGAGCGAGGTGTCGACGTCGGCCAAGGTGACGGTGACACCATGCGCCTCGAGGGCATCCTTGACGCGCCTTCCCGAGCGGATCGAGACGTCGCGTTCGTGCGACAGCCCTCCTGCCAGGATCATCACGTCCATGTTGTTTCCTCCAGGTGGTGGGAGCCGATGGCGGGGAGCCAACTAGGCGATGTCGGGTGAGGGGAACTCGACGGTTCGGGAGGGACCCGATCCGCCAGCTCCAAAGATTCGAACGGTCTCGAGCTCGGCGGCGACCACCCCGGCAAGGCGTCGCACACCCTCGCGAATCCGTTCGGGAGTGGGGTAGCAGTAGCTGAGCCGGATGTGGTCCGAGCCGGTGCCGTCGTAATAGAACGCGGTGCCGGGAACGTAGGCCACCCGCGCGGTCACAGCGCGCGGCAACATCGACTTCGCGTCAAGGCCCTCGGGCAGCTTGACCCACACGTAGAAGCCGCCGTCGGGAACGTTCCATGAAGCCGACGGCATCATTTCCTCAAGTGCGGAAATCATCGCGTCACGGCGCTCGCGGTACTGCTCACGGAATGCCTTGATCTGGCCCTGCCAGTCGTAATGGTCGAGGTAAGCCGAGATCGCCATCTGCGAGGCGTTCGACGGGCACAGAATCGCCGCTTCGGATGCGAGCACGAGCTTCTCACGCACCGCGTGTGGCGCAGCGGCCCACCCGACACGGAAGCCGGGAGCAAAGGTCTTTGAGAAAGACCCCAGGTAAATGACGCCTTCTGGATCCATTGACCGCAAAGCCGGGAGTGGTTCGCGGTCGAAACCGAGCAAGCCGTAGGGGTTGTCCTCCAACACAAGCACGCGATGGCGCTGGCAGATCTCAAGGACTTGCGGCCGACGCTCGAGAGACAACGTGACGCCGCCGGGGTTGTGATAGTTCGGCACGGTGTAGAGGAACTTCACACGCTTGCCCTCGGCCGCAAGGCGCGTGAGGGTCTCGTCGAGAGCCGAGGGAACAAGCCCGTCGGCATCCATCGGCACGTGAACGACCTCGGCTTCATGAGCGCGGAACACGCCCAAGGCACCCACATACGAGGGCGCCTCGGCGACGATGACGTCGCCCGGGTCGATGAAGATCGTCGTAACAAGATCGAGGGCTTGCTGCGAGCCTGTGGTGACGACAACGTCGTCCGGGTGGGCGTGAATGCCCTCGAGCTCCATCACCTGGGTGATCTGCTCGCGCAAAGGTTCATAGCCCTGCCCGGAGCCGTACTGGAGGGCCGTCTCGCCCTGCTCGGCAACCAGGCGACTCATCATGTCGCCAAGCTGCTCGAGCGGCAGCCCCGCCAGGTACGGCATACCGCCGGCAAGAGACACCACCTCGGGCCGCGATGCGACCGAAAACAGCGCCCGAATCTCGGATGCGCGCATGTTGTGCGCGCGGGCGGCGTACGACCCAAGCCACGGGTCGAGCCTGGTACCGCCGGAATCCGAGTGAGTCATGGGGGAAAGTCTCGCATGATCAGCGAGATGGATGGGAGGACTGGCGCGAATCAGGTGCCAGATCGGAGGGCATCGACGGGCTCAAGTGATGCGGCCCGCAAGGACGGGTACACACCCGCGATGAGGCCAGTGAGGCCACCAAGGATCGGCGCACCGAACGGGATCCACATGGAGAGCACGGGAGTCCATTGGCGAGTCGCGGCAAGAATGACCACCACGAGGATGCCAACGGTGGCACCGATAATGCCTCCCACCAGGCCCATTGCCGTCGACTCGAGAAGGAACTGACCGGCAATATGGCGCCTGCGTGCACCAACGGCGCGGCGCAAACCAATCTCGCCGACGCGCTCAAGCACGGACACGAGTGTCACGTTCGCGATGCCGATCGCACCGACAAGCAAAGAGACGCCACCGAGGATGAGGAATAGCGAGTTGACGTCGCCTTCCACCTCGTTCCGTAGCGAATCGGGGGCAGGGGGTACGCGTACCCGGAACACCGTGGGGTCGTTGGGGTTGAGCGCAATGGGTGCCTGCTTGCCGATGAGCTGAGCCGCACCGAGATCGACATCAATCTGCATCGTGTCGCCGGACTTGTAGCCGTAGTGATTGCGGGCGGTGCCCTCGGGCATGATGATCGCGTTCAAGAGGTTCGCCTGGCGTGCCACATCCTGGATGACGCCCATGACAACAAACGGTTGATCGCCAAGGAAGACCACCGGTTGCTGATCCACGCGGTACACGCTGAGCCGCTCGGCAGCACCTGGACCGAGGACGACAACGTCATCCGCGCGTTCGTCATGACCGATGTCAAACCACCGGCCCATGCGCATCTCACCCTTGACTGCGTCCAACAGTCCAGGGCTCGCGGCCATCACGTCCATTTGGAACTCGTTTTGGCCGGTCGGATCGTCAAGCGTCACGGTGGACGCAAGAGCGCCCGAGACATCCACCGGACCCATCGTGCCGGCAGCCTTCACCCCGTTGAGACGGGTGAGGCGAGACTCGGCGTCACGAGGGAATGGCATTGCCGCAGTCGCCGGGCCGTAGAAGCCCGTGCTGTTCGACACGGTGACACTCGTCGCCTCAAGTTCCGAGAAGGAGCCGACGATCCGATTGCCTGCCGTTTGGGCGATGCCGACGGTCGCAACGAGCGCGGCCACACCGAGCACCGTGCCGAGCACCGTCAGCAATGTGCGCGCAGGCCGGGACGCGAGACCCGCCACCGATTCTGAGAGCAAATCACGCCACGAGAAGGTGGTCCGTTTCACGACGCCTCCACCATGGTCAAGCGACCGTCTCGAATGCGTACTGAACGGTCCGCTCGCGCCGCAACTGAAGCGTCGTGCGTGATCATGACGATGGTGAGCCCACCCGCCCGCAATTCGTCGAACAAGGCAAGAATCGCATCGGACGTGCGGGAGTCAAGGTTTCCCGTCGGTTCGTCTGCGAGGAGCACGGCAGGGTCGGCGACCACGGCCCGCGCAATCGCGACGCGCTGACGCTCACCACCCGAAAGGCGCGTAGGCGTGAAGTCAGCGCGATGGCCAAGGCCAACAGCGTCGAGAGCCGACCGCGCACGCTCCACCCGCTCCTTGGGAGGAACGCCGGTGTAGAGCATCGACATCGTGACGTTCTCCACCACCGTGCGGTGAGACAGCAAGTGAAACGCCTGGAAAACAAAACCAATCCGGCGTCCACGCACCGCGGTGCGATCAGTCTCATCCAACGTCGCAACCTCGAGGCCCTCAAAGAGGTACGAGCCTGAGGTGGGCCGGTCGAGCAAGCCGAGAATGTTGAGCAGCGTTGACTTGCCCGAGCCCGAGGGACCCACGATCGACACATACTCACCGCGGCCCACCTCGAGATGAACATCCGCGAGGGCGGCAACCTCCACCTCACCGGAGATGTAGGTGCGACCGATGCCGTCGAGGGACAGCACAGGCGTATCAGCCGACGCCAAGTCCTGGGCGTCTGTTGTCGTCACCGTTACTCCTGGTCGGCGTCGGCGTCGTCGGTGTCCGAGGTCGGTTCTGTGTCCTCGTCCTCGTCTTCGTCTTCGTCCGATGTCGCGGGGCCGATGTCGGCCTTGCCCACCACCACGCGGTCGCCCTTCTTGAGCGAACCGTCGACGGCGCGCACTTCAACCACGCCGTCGGTCGCGAGTCCGGTCACGACGGTGACAAAGCGGGTAGTCCCCGGCTCATCTGGGTCCTCGCCCTCGACCCGCACATCGCCGTTGGCAACGGAAGACAGCGCCGCAGCGGGCACCACAAGCACCTCACCGGCAGTCGACTCAACGGGAATGATGACGCGAACGTTCGCACCGATGAGGATGTCGGGGATGTTGTCGAACGTCACCGTCATCTGAACGCGACCGGACGAACCGGACTCTGGGATCTCAGAGATGATTGCCTCGAGAGGCTCGTCGAGCAGATCTGGCTCGTCAATGATGACCTTGTCACCCACCTCGAGTCGGCGAGCATCCTGCTCCGAGACGCCAACGGTCATCGCGATCTCGGCACCCGAGACGGTCATGAAGCTGCCCGACACCGTGTCGCCACGCGACACCGAGGCGTCGTTGACCTGCACCGGAAGGCGCTTGACAAAGATCAGCTCACCCGAGGGAATCCACGTGCCGGCCTTCTTCTCTGCCTCAACCAGCTGCTCTGACGCATCCGTCTGCTGGCGCTTGGCGTCGTCGAGAGCGCGGCGCAAAGCCGTGAGGTCTCCCGGGCTCTGTGCTTCCTGAAGGCGGGCCTTCGCTACGTCGAGCGCACTCTGCGCTGCCCGGACGAGGGCATCCTGCTCAGCCGTTACCGAGCCGACGGTGTTCTGAGCGTTCGTCACTGCGTTCTGCAGAGTGATGTACGCAGGAGATCCCGCAACGGGGGTGCCGGCAAGGTCGGCATCTGCCAGTTCCTGCTGCGCGACCGTGAGGTCACCGTTGGCGGTGGCAATCGCAGCCGTCCGGGCAGCAGTTGCCGCTGTCAACGACGCTTGAGCGTCGGCAACGGCGTTCTGCGCCTCGACAAGACTCGAACCCGTGGCGCCGCCAGCCTCATTCAGGGCCTTCTGGGCGTCCTGAACGGCTTGGCTGGCAAGACGAGACGCATCGCGCGCCGCGTCAAGAGCGTCACGGTCTGCATCCGACGTCGTATTCGCCGAGTAGCCCGCGTTTGCGTAAAGCGCCTGGATCGCCGCGCCCGTTTCGGGACCCCATGTGCGGTCCGGATTGGACAGGAGGCCGAGGCGGTTGAGGGCGAGCTCGAGCTGCTCGACGTCGTCACCGGACGAGCCCGGCCGCAGGTCGCGGTACACGGGCAGATCGCCGGTGAGCAAGATGACAGGCCGCCCCGCCACCTCAAGAGCAACGGAACCATCAGTCAGTTCCGTGCCCACCTCGGGTACAGCGGTGACGATCTGCGCCTCGACATCGCCTCCAACGGAGCCTTTGAGCGAGAGCGAGATCGGGTCGTCGAAGTCGATCGACCCGCGAGCGATGATGTCAGCGGAGAGTACGCGCTGTTCAACATCGGCAGTAATGAGAGACGGTGTGGGCGGTTGAGCGCGCGCCGCAGCTTCGGCTGGAGATGTGATGGTCGCTCCCGCGATCCATCCGATTGCTCCTGCACCAACAACGAGGCCGAGCGCTCCGCCAACGAGGCGGTTTCGGTTCATTTGCTTCCGTTCAGCGACGCCGCGATTGCCCGCAGTTCGTCCTCGTGCTCAAGCGCGAACTCTTCCTCGATCTTGAGGTAGAGGTCGTTGATCTCTTCGCTGATGTCCGTGGTGCACTCATGCTGCGCCTTGGCCACCTTGATTTCTTCGGCAAGCAGCTCTTCGAGCGCGGCCCGCTGGTCGGCCGTCAACTCAGGGGTCTTGAACATCTCGTCAAGTTCTTCCTGAGATGCGTTCTCGAAGAACTCGTCGATGTCCGCCTGGGCCCAGCCTTCAAACGGGTCGCTGTAGAAGTCATCGCCGAGAATCTCTTGCTGGCGGGAGTCGAACTCAGTGAACACCCAGTCGTAGAACTCCGTCTGACCCTTGAAGTCGTAGCCGGCGTCCTTCATGCACGAGGACCACTCGGCGTTCAGCTCGGTGACTCGCGGGTCAGACTCGAATCGCGCGTTGAGGTCGTCGTAGAACGGCTGCAGCTTGTCCCAGTAATCGGGGTTCATCGACGGGTCGTCGCCTGCCACCTCGCGCTGGGCCTTGTCGTAGCAACCTGCTGACTGCATTTCTAGGCTGCTCGATGAGTCGATGTCGATGCTCGCCGCGCCATCACCGTCGACGGGGATTTCCTCGTACACACCCCAAAGCGCCTCGTAATACGCGTCGAGTTCAGAGGTGGACAGTGAGTCGACGTACTCCTGGTTCGGGTCCTCCCACGCGCCCCACGGGTCCTCGAAGTTGCCGTCCTCGTTGTAGCTGTTGAGAGTCCAGTAAACGACGCCAAAACCTTCGCGCTCAATGCGCTTCAGTTCGTCCTCGTCGGAGTACTCGCCGAAGTCGTCACCCATCTCGGGGTACTCAACGGGGATGTACTCCCACCCGGCCTCGCGCATGCACTTGGCGATCTCTTCCTCGATTGCGCGTTGTTGCGCGTCGTAGTCGATCGACGCGTAGTCGGGCGCACCCATGATGGATGCGATGGACGTGGTGCTCTTCTTGTCTTCGGGCTTGTCTTCGCCGGAGCAAGCAGTGAGTGTGAGGGTTGCGGCGCCGATCGCGGCAGCCACATAGAAGCCTCGGTGCGCGCGCATAGCGCCCCCCTTTACTGGGCTAGGTGGACAGCACTATAACGCCGCACTCAGCCAAAGCGTTGGGTCCACCGTCAAAGAAATCTTGGGGTGGTCGCGAGCAGGCCCATGTCGCAGGAACTATGCCCCGAGCACCTCATCGAAGTGCTCGATGAGCGACGCCTTTGGTTTTGCTCCAACAAGGCTCTTCACCACGGCGCCGTCCCGAAAGAATGTGAGCGTGGGAATGGACATGACCCCGTACGCCATGGCGAGATCAGGGTGCGCATCGGTATCGACCTTCACCACTTTGAGACGGCCGGCGTAGTCGGCGGAGAGCTCATCAAGAATCGGTGCGACTGCCCGGCACGGACCACACCACGTTGCCCAGAAGTCGACGACCACGGGTACGTCCGATTCGATGACCTCGCTCTTGAAGGTGTCAGTGGTTGCGTGAACAACCTCGGTCACCGGGCACCGCCTTTGAGCAGTTGCTTCTCATCGAGACCGTGCTCGGCATCTTCAAGATCTTCGAGCCAGCGCTGAGCGTCGAGCGCGGCCGCGCAGCCGGAGCCTGCAGCGGTAATCGCCTGGCGGTAACGGTTGTCGACGAGGTCGCCGCACGCAAACACGCCCGGCACGTTTGTGTACGTGGTGCGGTCCTGAACCTGGACATAACCCTCGGCGTCGGTGTCGATGACGCCCTTGACCAGTTCCGAACGAGGATCGTGACCGATGGCGACAAACATCCCGGTTGCGCGCAGCGTCGACTCAAGCCCGGTGACGCGGTCCCGCACGGTGACGCCTTCAAGCTTGAGGTCGCCCTCAAGGCCGATGACCTCGGCGTTCCACACAAAGTCGATCTTGGGGTCTGCCTTCGCGCGGTCTGCCATCACCTTGGAGGCGCGCAACTCATCGCGGCGGTGAACAATCGTCACCTTGTTGGCGAAGCGGGTGAGGAACGTCGCCTCTTCCATTGCGGAGTCGCCACCGCCGATGACAACAACGTCTTGGTTGCGGAAGAAGAAGCCATCGCACGTCGCGCACCAGCTGACGCCCTTGCCGGACAGACGCTTCTCGTCGTCAAGCCCGATCTCCTTATAGGCAGAACCCATCGCGAGAATGATGGATCGCGCCTGATAGACGGTGCCCATGCCTACGGTGACCGTCTTGATGTCACCTTCAAGTTGGAGGGCGGTCGCATCGTCGAGAAGAACCTCAGCGCCAAACTTCTCGGCCTGCGCCTGAAGAGTCTGCATCAACTCAGGACCTTGGATGCCTTCGACAAAGCCGGGAAAGTTCTCTACCTCGGTGGTGTTCATCAGTGCACCGCCGGCCGTGATGGAACCAGCGACGATGAGGGGGCTCAGGCCGGCACGAGCGGCGTAGATGGCGGCGGTGTAACCGGCGGGCCCAGAGCCCACGATGATGACGTTGCGAATCTCAGACACGGGAAAAGCCCTTTGTTCAATGTGACGCGAATGCTGACTAGCCAACACGATCGTAGGCCCCTGCTATTCCGCGCCGCACCCCTCGGCTGCCGCGCGGTGGCTACTCAGCGTCGGGCGGCTTCGGGGCAAAGCTGAACTCGGGGTAGTTCTCCCCGGGGTCACCGTCGCCAATTGGGTCGATCGGGGTTTGGATTCGATCAACCGCGATCATCGATGCGACGAACACGGCAACGATGAACAAGGACACAAGAAACGGTCCGGGCCTAAACGGCGCAGGGGCTTGAGCGCGTTCGCGTGCGGCAAGAGCAGCCCGTGCGAGACCCTCGGAGGCCGGGAAGCGATTCTGCAAACGAGTCAGCACGGCCTCGAGGACGGAGGGGCGCACAACGACGTTCTGCTCGGCCACGATGTCGTGGAACTCATCGAGATCGTCGACCGCGCGTCCAAATCGGGTGAGTGGACGCTGCGGCGGCTCGGCCTCGATGATGACGTCGTCATCGACGAGTTCGCCCTCAACCGGGGCCACCTCAACATCGGTGGCGGTGGCAACGATGGCGATGTCGTCGGTGACAAGGTCCTCGGTGACAAGGTCCTCGGTGACGAGGTCAGAGGTGACAAGGTCCTCGGTGACGAGATCCTCAGCGTCCGTCGGAGGAGCAACGGGCGCTGGCGGCGGGGCGGGCCACCACAAGCGCGGCGCCTCGTTGGCGAGCAAGCGCAACGCGGGGTACGAACCCGTGCCAAGCGCCTCGACGATCCCGTCAAGAGTG
>JAEYUX010000009.1 GCA_023432235.1 Actinomycetes bacterium | reverse complement strand
ATAACGGCCGCAATGCGAGCCCCGTATGCGGGATCTTCACACGCGTGTGCGAGCGCCGTCATGATGGAGCCCGTTCCCGAGATGAGAACGACAAGTCGTGCAGGCCGGTTTGTCACAGTCAGACCCTATCGGCATGCTTGGTGCATGACTTCCAGGAGCGTGCCGTGACCCCACCCTCTCCGCCGGGGCCACCCGCTCGCACCCCCGTGCCCGAGAAAGCCGCGTATTACACCCGCCTCTTCATCATCTTGATGGTGGTGGCGTGGATTGTGTCGGCGATGCCGTTCCCCCTCCGTTTTGGCCTCATCTTTGCGGCTGCCGCTGCCGGTGCCGCAGGCATCATGGCGCTCATTGAAGCATTCAAGACCCCTGGTGCGACCACACTTCGCATCCTCTTGGGCGTGGGCGGTGCGGTGGCGGGTTACCTCGGCCTACTCGGAATCGGCTACATCCTCGTTGCGCCCGATGTGATGGCGTTCGAGTCGTGCATGGACACCGCCCTCACTCCGCAGCGGGAGAATCAGTGCGAGGCCGACTATCGCCAGGACGTGTTTGACCGCTACGGGATCGAGATTCCGTAGCCGACGCGGCCGGCGCGGGTTGAGGCGCGGCATTTCGTAGCCGGATCGTGGTGGTTCCATAGAGCGCACCGAGCGCGTGCCATATCGCGGCCGCTGTGAGCGCTCCGCCGCCCAGCTCTGCGAGGGTGAGCAGCACCGTGGCGCCAACCGCAGGTCCGACATCACCGAACGTCCCTGGCCCCATCGAGCCCGTGGTGGCGAAGGCTGCGAGACCGATCGTTGCCGTGCTGAGCGTGACGCCGACGCCAATTGCCGCGAGCGCCTGGAGGCCATTGCCGATGCGGCGCCGCAGCACAAAGGCCATGGCAAATCCGATGAGCACCACGAACCACGGCATCCAGGCAAGAAGCCCACCACCCTGAGGCAACGCGGCAAGAATCGGAACCGGAGTACCCACGTCACTCGTCGCGGACGGCACGTGGTGAACACCACCCAGCACGTAGCCCCCGCCCGTGATCCACGCCATCACCCATACGACGAGCGTGGGTGCGTACAGGGTCTCGAGGAACGCGAGGGCGATACCAGATACGGTGTCCGGCTCAAGCGACGTGGCGGATTCCGCGAGGATGTGACGGTGAGCCGCGACGGCCGTTGCCGCGACGAGTGCCGCGATGACAATGAGCGTTCCTGTCATCGCGAGGGCGAGGCGCACCCCCGCCCTTACGGCCTTGGGAATCGAGTCAAGCCATGCGAGCTCCGCACCGCGCTGGCGAAGGAGGCCCCAGGCGACCGACGGAATCGCGAGCGTGCCTGCAATGAGCGCGGCACGGAGGACGCGGTCACCACTATCAGGCGCTCCCGCCCACGCCATTGCGCACAGACCCGCCACGGTTGCGCAGAAGGCAACGACACACGCACCGCCAGCGATCCACGTCGCGGATGCGAAACGTCGCGCCAACTGCATGAGGATGAGCGCAGTGAGCGCCGGAATGCCGAGAGGCCATAACGAGATCGGCACCCCGTCGACCGCCCACGGCACGCCGTAGCCCAAGAGCCACACGCGCACCGCCATGCCGGTGGAGCGAGACCACGACACCGTCGAGTCGGAGCTTGCCGCCGCAAACACCCACATCGGGATGAGGACGAGTGCGTATGAGAACAGTGCCGCCTGGATTCCGGCTGCAACACCGCCGAGCCAACCGGGTCCCTGTTGCTGCACCACCTGCACCGCTTGGGTGGCCGCACGCGCGGTCGCTTGCGAGACCCGAGCGATCTGGGTGGTGGCGGTCATGCCGCTATGGTGACCCGCCGCATCGATCGCCGCCGGGATTGGCGCGCCACCGATGCCGAGTGGCGCGTTCTCAGCCGCCGAGAATCTCGCGCATCAGGCGCGCGGTCTCGGTGGGCGTCTTGCCTACCTTCACGCCTGCCGCTTCGAGCGCTTCCTTCTTCGCCTGGGCGGTGCCAACGGAGCCGGACACGATCGCGCCCGCGTGACCCATCGTCTTGCCTTCCGGAGCCTCGAAGCCCGCCACGTAGCCCACGACAGGCTTGGTGATGTGCTCCTTGATGTAGGCCGCCGCGCGCTCTTCCGCGTCGCCGCCAATTTCGCCGATCATGACGATGCCATCGGTGTCCGGGTCATCCTGGAACGCCTGCAGACAGTCAATGTGCGTCGTGCCAACGATCGGGTCGCCGCCGATGCCCACTGCGGTCGAGAATCCGATGTCGCGGAGTTCAAACATCATTTGGTAGGTCAGCGTGCCGGACTTTGACACGAGGCCGATGCGACCCGGACCGGTGATGTCGGCAGGGGTAATCCCCACATTGGACTGACCAGGAGTAATGAGACCGGGGCAGTTAGGACCAATGAGGCGCGTGCCCTTCGTCTGGGCATAAGCGAAGAACTCGGCCGTGTCCGCCACCGGAACACCTTCGGTGATGATGACAACAAGCGGCATCCCCGCGTCAACGGCCTCAATAACCGCGGCCTTCGTAAACGCCGGAGGCACAAAGACCACCGACACGTCCGCACCCGTGGTGGCCATCGCGTCGGCCACAGTGCCAAAGACGGGGATCGTCACGTCGCCGGGGAAGGCGACCTGCTCGCCGGCCTTGCGCGGGTTGACGCCGCCCACAATCTGGGTGCCCGCAGCGAGCATGCGCGTCGTGTGCTTCATGCCCTCCGAGCCGGTCATCCCCTGGACGACCACCTTGGAATCCTTGGTGAGGAAAATTGCCACGAGATGCTCCTTAAGCGGCGGCGAGCTCAGCGGCCTTGGCCGCGGCGCCGTCCATGGTGTCAACGATGGTCACGAGCGGATGATTTGCGGCAGCGAGAATCGCGCGCCCCTCCTCGACGGAGTTGCCGTCAAGCCGCACGACGAGCGGCTTGGTCGCGCTGTCACCGAGGGTCTCGAGCGCCCCGACGATGCCCCGGGCCACCTCGATGCACGAGGTGATGCCACCGAAGACATTGACGAACACCGACTTCACCTGTGGGTCATTGAGAATGACATCGAGGCCGTTGGCCATCACCTCAGCCGAGGCGCCGCCACCGATATCGAGGAAGTTTGCAGGGGTCACCCCGCCGTGCTTCTCGCCGGCGTAGGCGACAACGTCGAGCGTCGACATGACGAGTCCGGCACCGTTTCCGATGATGCCCACTGAGCCATCGAGCTTCACGTAGTTGAGATCGAGCGCCTTTGCCTTCGCCTCAAGCGGATCGGCCGCGTCCTTGTCCTCAAGTGCCTCGTGGTCGGCGTGACGGAATGCAGCGTTCTCGTCGAGAGTCACCTTGCCGTCAAGAGCGATCACCTCACCGGCCTCAGTGAGGACGAGCGGGTTCACCTCAACAAGAGTTGCGTCCTCGGCGGCGTACACGCCCCAAAGCTTCACGATGACGTCGGCAACCTTGTCTGCAAGCTCGGCAGGGAAACCAGCGGCCGACACGATCTCGGCGGCCTTTGCAGCGTCGATTCCGGTCAGCGGGTCCACCGCCACACGGGCGAGGGCCTCTGGCTTCTCGACCGCTAGCTGCTCGATCTCCATGCCGCCTTCGACAGAGCACATCGCCAAGTACCGACGCTCGGCGCGATCAAGCAACACCGAGAAGTAGAACTCCTGCGCAATCTTGGCGCCCGCCGCGATCATGACGCGGTGGACCGTGTGTCCCTTGATGTCCATCCCCAAGATGGCCTGCGCAGCCGCCTCAGCGTCGGCCGGGTTGTGCACCACCTTGACGCCACCCGCCTTGCCGCGCCCGCCGGTCTTCACTTGGGCCTTGACGACGACGGTGCCGCCGCCGAGCTTCTCGGCCGCCGCGCGAGCTTCTGCAGCAGTGGTGGCGACAATCCCGGGGAGCACGGGTACGCCGTGCTTCTCGAACAAGTCGCGCGCTTGGTATTCGTAGAGGTCCATCGAAATCCTTCACGCTTTGTGGCGCGGTCAGCGCAGCTAGTGGGACGTTGCGCCCAGCCTAATAGCGACGCCCCTGTACCTCGAACGGCTGTGCGCTCTACGCACCAGCGTCGGCCGCTTCCCCTGGCCGGACAAAGCCTGCCTCGTACGCGGCAATGACTGCTTGAGTGCGATCGCGTACGCCGGTCTTCATGAGAATTGACGCGACATGGCTCTTGACGGTCTCGAGAGAGACGAAGAGTTGAGTGGCAATCTCGCTGTTTGACATGCCTCGTGCGAGCAGGCGGAGCACATCCGCCTCCCGGTCGGTGAGGTCCGGAAGGGACGACGTTGGAGTCGCCACCGCGAATCGCTCGATGACGCGTCGGGTCGATGCGGGAAACAGCAAGGATTCGCCTGCCGCGGCAACCCGCACCGCTTCGATGAGGTCGGCAGGCGGCATGCGCTTGAGCACGAAACCCGCAGCTCCCGCTCGCATTGCCTCAAAGACGTATTCATCAACCTCGAAAGTGGTGAGGACGAGCACCCGTGTATGCGGGTGGGATGTCGTGATCTGACGCGTTGCCGCAAGGCCATCCATCCGCGGCATGCGAATGTCCATGAGCACGACATCGGGCGAATGCTGAGCAACGAGTTCGAGCGCTTGCTCCCCGTCCCCCGCCTCGGCGACTACCTCCCAGCCGGTTTGCGACGCCATGATGGCGCGCAAGCCCATGCGCACTAGCGGGTCATCGTCCGCGATGAGGATCCTCACGCCGCAACTTTCTCACGAAGCTGGCGACGCCACGAGTCCCACGAGCCGTCGAAGTTGAGGGACGGGCCAAGAGGCAAAACGGCCACGACTTCATAACCGCCGCCCCGGGTGGTGCCGATGTGTTGCTTGCCGCCCAGAAGCTCGATGCGGTCGCGCATCCCTGCGATGCCGCGCCCACCCGTTCCCGAGGCGGCGGGCCGGGCACCACGGGCTGCTGGTCCGTTGATGACGACGATCGCCAGCGCATCAGCGTGCTCGCCCACCATCACCTTGACCGACGCCCCCGGTGAGTGCTTCGCCACGTTCGTCAGGGCCTCGCGCACCACCGCGAAGGCCGCGCGTCCGAGCGCGGCGGGTACTGGCGGAGGATTGAGGTCCGCGTCGATCTCCATCCCTGCCGCGCGGGACGCCTCGATGAGATCAGCGATGTTGTCGATCCCTGGCAGCGGAGCACGCGTTTCGGGCCGGTCTCCGCGGATCTCGGCAATGATCCGATCGAGCTCGCCCATGGCGGCACGACCCCGCTCCTCGATGTTCTTCAGCGCCTGACGCGCGAACTCCGGGTCCGTGTCAAAGACGTGAGCGCCAGCACCTGCCTGGATCACATTCATTGTGATCATGTGGCCGATGCTGTCGTGCAGCTCCTGGTCGATACGGACCTGCTCCTCGGCTACTTCAGCGCGTGCTGTCGCCTCAGCCGCCTCGCCCGTCAGGCAGTGACCGAGCGCCCACCGCGCGATGGGCCGGTGGAAGGCGACAACGCCGCGCACCGCCCAGGCAAAGAGCGGTGCGAGGACGATGAGAATGGGCGCACCAACGAGCACCCAGAAACTCACGGTGCGCGCCACGTCAGCGTTGCCCGTCCCGAACATCCACTCTGCTCCGCCAAAGAGTCCTGCGATCGCCTGTGCGACAGCGAGTGTGAAAGCGAGCGGCATGATGACTGCGAGCAAGGCGATCGTGAAGCCGAAAGGCCCCAGCGCGATGCGCATGACCGTCCACAACGCGACGCGCCACGCAAGGTCATCCGTCAGCACCGCGAGGCTCCAGCGCACGGGCGCGGATGCTGACTCCCCTCCCTGATTCACTGGGCGGCGCGGCGGCGGTGCAAGGATGTTGGCGTCGATCATGCGATTCGCCATCGCCCTCTCGCCCGCCCCAATGGGACGCATGCTGGCAAGGGTCGCAAGGATGAGCGGGATACCTACCCAGATGACAACGAGCGCGGCGCCGGTGGCGAGCATCGTGACGGTGTAGACGAACCACACGATGCCGAGCGGCAAACCCGCCAACAGATACGCGACGCCGCGCCACGTGGACGGGTCCCACAGCATCGAGTAATAGCGCAAGAGCGGGTGCATGGGTCAATCGTGCCAAGTGAGGGCGTCGGTTCCCACACTCTGAGGGCCGATTTACCCTTCCCCCTTTCGGGGGAACACAATCCGCCGCTCCCTCCTGTGGGGCATGTCCAAATCCCTCGATGGACGCTGCGGAAACCCTCTCAAGCGGGCAGACCGGGCACGTACCGCACTTCTACGTTCGAAGTGTCCGTGGGCGGCTGGCGTCCCGGTACGTCAAGGAGAACACGATGACTGTCGGATTCACTGGCCGTATTGCGAAAGCAGCGGCTGCTCGTCCATGGCTCACCATTCTTGGCTGGGTCCTTATTCTCGCCGCGGCGGTAGCCGCATCCGGTCGTCTCGGCGACGCCCTCACTCAAGAAGAACGAGTCCTCACCACCACCGAGTCCGAACAAGCCGACGACCTCGTCGCGTCATATCGCGGTGACACGTCCGATGAGCCCGACGTTGAGACTCTTGTCATCGTGGCTGATTCGGCTCGCTTCGGCGATCCCGCTTTCGACGCCGTCATCGCCGACACCGTTGCGGCGATCAGCTCGCTCGAGGGCGTGACGAGCGTGACCGAACCGAGCCTAGGCGGGCCGGTACCAGTGGGACCGGACGGAAAGTCCGCGCTCATCTCAGCCACCGTTGCTCCTGACCACCCGGACGAGCTTGGCGCCAACATCAACGACGCCGTCGCTGGAATTGATCGCTCGGGCTTCAGCGTGTACGCCTACGGTCAGGCAAGCGGTGGAGCGGTGTTCGATGACCTCGCCGAGGACACTCTCATTCGCGGCGAGATGATCGGCATCGGCATCGCGCTCATCGTCTTGGTCATTGTGTTTGGCGCGTTGATGGCTGCGGGCATCCCGCTCCTGGTCGGCGGGGTCTCGATCATCACCGCCGTGGGCGCCACCGCAATCGTCGGCGGTGCATTCGACCTGTCGTTCTTCATCGTCAACATGATCTCGATGATGGGTCTCGCGCTCGGCATCGACTACTCGCTCGTCATCGTTCAGCGCTACCGGGAGGAACTCGCTCACGGTCGCACGGTCCGCGACGCGATCACCATCGCCGGCAACACCGCGAGTCGCGCAGTGCTCATCTCGGGCGCCACCGTGCTCGTGTCTCTCGCCGGTCTGCTCATCGTTCCTTCGACCATCATGGTGAGCCTCGGCACGGGCGCGATGATCGTGGCGGTGATGGCGATCGTGACCGCCTTGACACTGCTGCCCGCCGTGCTGTCGCTGCTTGGCCATCGCGTCAACAAGGGGCGCATTCCGACCGCTCATCCCGGCGCTAAGCCGCGGGTGTGGTCCGCCATTGCGCGAGCGGTTCTCAAGCGTCCGCTGGCAGGCGCCCTGCTCGGCCTCAGCATCCTCCTTGCGCTGGCTGCCCCCGCACTGTCGATGCGTCTCGCCTTCCCTGGTTACGACGCGCTCCCCGAGGACTTGGGCTTCCGCAAGGCCGTTGAGACCCTCGTTGATGACTTTGATTACGGGCAAGCCGCCACCATCATCGCGATTGAAAGCGCTGGCGAGTCTCAAGGAGAGATCCGCGGCCTTGCCGACGCGATTGAAAGCTCACCCGCCTTTACGGAGACCGAGGTCGAGTTCTTTGCCGACGGCGCGATCATCAGCACAAAGGATGTGTACGACGCCGCCTCTCCGGAAGCCGAGAAGGCGCTCACCACGCTCCGGGAAAGCCTCGTCCCCGAGTACCTCGGCGGCACCGATGCCACGGCCTACGTAGGTGGGGACTTGGCGATGGCAACGGACTTCACCGACGTGGTGGTCGACGCTGCTCCCTGGGTCGCCATCATTGTGCTCGGCGCGTCGTTGCTGCTCCTTCTCATCACCTTCCGCTCGGTGGTGATCGCGGGAACGGCGATTGTGCTCAACGTGCTGTCGACGGCAGCCGCTTACGGTGTACTCGTCGCGGTGTTCCAGTATGGCTGGGGCGCTGACCTTCTCGGCATGCCTCACGTGGGATCGATCGCCCCGTGGATCCCGGTGTTCCTCTTCGCCGTGCTGTTTGGCCTGTCGATGGACTACCACGTGTTCTTGCTGAGCCGCGTGGTCGAGCGGTTTGGCATCACGGGAGATACCAAAGACGCGATCGCTTACGGGCTTTCGCGCACCGGCTCCCTCATCACGGGCGCCGCGCTCATCATGGTTGCGGTGTTCTCCGGCTTCGCCCTGGGCGACCTCGCGGAGTTCAACCAGATGGGGTTGGGCCTTGCCGTCGCTGTCATCCTCGATGCCACCGTTGTGCGGTCACTCTTGGTGCCGTCGGCGATGGGTCTGCTGGGCAAGGCGAACTGGTATCTGCCGCGATGGTTGCAGTGGTTGCCTCATCTCCAGGTGGAGGGCGCCGCACCGCAACACATCGATCAAGAAGACGCGCGGCGGGCGGGAGAGCCAGCCCTCGTTTCCTGACGCGCGAGGGCGCCGTGCGAGCTCACGCTTGCGCGGCGCCCGTCACGCATCGGGCACGGTGCGAGCTTTCGGCTTAGGCAGCACCGAAGCGCTGAGCGACCTCACGGATCGAGCGCGCGGAATTCTCAAGCGCCACGGACTCCTCGGCATCGAGAGGAACATCGACGCGGTGCTTGACACCAGTGCGTCCCACCACGGCAGGAAGCGACATACAGACCTCGCCCACGCCCGGGTAATCGATGAGAGTCGACACCGGAAGAACACGGTTTTGGTCCTGAAGCACGGCTTCTACGATGCGCGCACCAGCGACACCGATGGCGTAGTTCGTCGCTCCCTTGCCCTCGATGATGCGGTAGGCGGAACGCGTGACGTCATGCCGAATGCGGTCACGGACCTCGGGCGTCATGACGATCCGCCCGCTGGCGTCGTGCCATTCACTGAGCGGGACGCCACCGATCGTGGCGGAGGACCACAACGGGACTTCCGAGTCACCGTGCTCACCAGCGACGTAAGCGTGCACGTTCGATACGGCAACGTCACACTCTTGAGCAACTTGGTGGCGCAAGCGAGACGAGTCGAGCACGGTGCCCGAGCCAAACATCTGGGCGGGGCTCATCCCGGAAATGTTGAGTGCCGCGTACGTCACCACATCGACCGGGTTCGTCACGAGGATGTAGATCGCATTGGGCGACACCTCGATGAGCGGCGGGATGATCGCCTTCATCAGGTTGATGGTGGCACCGGCGAGCTCAAGGCGGCTTTGTCCGGGCTGTTGCTTCGCGCCAGCCGTAATGACCACCACATCGGAGTCAGCACAGACGTCGACGTTGTCGGAGCCGATCACCTTGGCTTCAGGCATGAATTGAATGCCTTGGGCCAGGTCAAGGGCCTCAGCTTCCACCTTGGCGGTGTTGATGTCGTACAAGGCGACCGTCCGCGCCATCCCGCGCATCAACCCTGCGTACGCGAGCGTGGCACCAACGGCACCCGCTCCCACCACGGAGACCTTTGAGGTCCTGGAGTCCATCGACAATTTTCCTTTCAGCACGGCCAACTCGCTCAGCCTAGTGCCGAGGTCCTGGGCTGAGCGGTTGAGAAACAGAAACCGACTCCCGCCCGCTTGCTACGACGCGCGGCGCCTACAGCTTGCTCAGTGCATGGAACCGAAGGGCGAGGCGCTTCACGCCCTCCGACCCAAAGTCGACTTTGACAACGGCGTGGCGCCCGGCTCCCTCGGTGCCCACCACCGTTCCTAGGCCAAAGGAGTCGTGAGTGACCCGGTCCCCTACCTCAAAGCCCACATCGCCAGCGGCACCGCCCGGTGGTGAGGGCGGCACGACGCGCGTGCGAACCGCACCGGCGCGTGCATACGTGTTGCCGTCGTGGCGATCTTGGTTTGCGCCAAACGTGCTTGACCAGCCTCCCGCGCCGCGGCGTTCGGTACGTGCGCGCAGCGAGGACATTGTGGTCTCTGACTGACTCCACTCGACGAGTTCCGCAGGAATCTCTTCAACGAAGCGTGAGGCGGGCAGAAATTGAGGTGCTCCCCACGACGAGCGTTCGGCGGCTCGCGTGAGATACAGGCGTTCGCGAGCACGGGTTAGGCCCACGTATGCGAGCCTGCGCTCCTCCTCAAGATCCTTCACATCTCCCGACTCGATTGATCGCATGTGCGGGAAGGTGCCGTCCTCAAGGCCCACCACAAAGACCACGGGGAACTCGAGCCCCTTCGCGGTATGAAGAGTCATGAGCGTGACCACGCCACCGGAGCCATCGGCATCGGGGATTTGGTCGGCATCAGCAACGAGCGCGACCTTCTCAAGGAAGTCCGCGTGGGTGCC
>JAEYUX010000151.1 GCA_023432235.1 Actinomycetes bacterium | reverse complement strand
GTCTCCTTGATGGCGAGCACTCCGTCGCCGTAGCGCACGAACCTCACCACGTGCCGCGACAGGCCTCGTGGCAGAGCGGCGATGCGTTCCTCGGGCCACGCACTCAGTGGAATCGACCAGGGGAGGTTGATGAGCGATGCGTCGGCGGTACCAGTGATGCGCAGGGCCATGCGCTTAGCCTACGCGGACCGCTCCGGGACCCAGGAGGAGCGTCGCCACCACAGCGTCGGCCGCACAGCGTCGGCCCCAAACGCAACGAGGGGCGGCCCGGAGAACCGGACCGCCCCTCGCTACGAAAGCGGCGTTACTTGGTGAGACGCTCACCAGTCGAAGCCGAGAAGGTGTGCTGCTCACCGACGCGGATCGTGACCCACACGGTGTCGCCCTTCTTGGGAACCTCACGCGGGTCGATACGCACAACGATCTGCGAATCGCCAGCGGCGAAGTTGATGTCCTGTGACGCGCCAAACTCGTTCGGCACGGTGCCGTAGATGAACGCGTCCGAACCGAGCTCTTCCACAACGTCCACCTCAACCGGGATGGCGCCGTCAGCGTTCGGGGCGGCAAGGTCAAGTGCCTCGGGACGGAAGCCAAGAACCACAGAGTTCTTGTCCTCAGCCTTGAGCGCTGCGAGGGCCTCGCGGGTGAGCGGCACGAGACCGCGGCCAACCTGAGCGGCACCGTTCGTCACCTGGTATGTGCCGATGTTCATCGCAGGCGAGCCGATGAAGCCAGCCACAAACACGTTGGCGGGGGTGTCGTACATGTCGCGCGGGGTGCCGACCTGCTGGAGGACACCGTCCTTGAGCACGGCGATACGGTCACCCATGGTGAGGGCCTCGACCTGGTCGTGCGTGACGTACACGGTGGTGACACCGAGGCGGCGCTGCAGTGCGGCGATCTGCGTACGAGTCTGGACACGGAGCTTGGCGTCAAGGTTCGACAGCGGCTCGTCCATGAGGAACACCTGAGGCTGACGCACAATGGCACGGCCCATGGCGACACGCTGACGCTGACCACCGGAGAGAGCCTTGGGCTTGCGCTCCAGGTACTCGGTGAGGTCAAGAATCTTGGCGGCGTCTTCAACGCGCTGACGGATTTCCGCCTTGTTCACCTTGGCGATCTTGAGCGCGAAGCCCATGTTCTCCGCCACGGTCATGTGCGGGTAGAGCGCGTACGACTGGAACACCATCGCAATATCGCGGTCCTTGGGCTGGACGTGGGTCACGTCACGGTCGCCAACCCAGATTGCACCCTCGTCGATGTCCTCAAGGCCTGCGAGCATGCGCAGCGACGTGGACTTTCCGCAGCCCGAAGGGCCGACGAGAACGAGGAATTCGCCATCGGCGATGTCAATGTCGAGCTGGTCGACGGCCGGGCGCTCAGTGCCCGGGTAAATACGTGTGGCCTTGTCATAGGTCACGGTAGCCATTGCTGGTCCCTTCACCGGCAGGTACGTGCCGGACGATCCGTTGTGAAGAGCGCCAATGCTGTGTCCGCACTGACACTTGCCGCCGCGAGCTCGCGACGACCCCCCTATCCTGCCACATACCACCCGGGACGTGCGGCCTGAGCGGTCGCCCCCGGATCGAGCATGCGCCCCTGTTCGAGACGTGGCGCCTGTAACGTGTGGACCATGGCGGCCCGCACCCTCAAGCCAGGTGACCACATAGGCGGTTACGTGGTCGTTCGGGCACTTGGTGCCGGTGGATCGGGCCAGGTGTACCTCGTGAAGAACGCCGAGGACGCGTATGCGGCCCTCAAGCGAGTGGATGCGCATGAGGATCCGGTCGCTGCTGAGCGATTGCGCCGCGAGGTGTCGGCGCTGATGGCGGTGCGTCACCCTGCTGTGCCCCGGGTGCTTGACGCTGAACTCGATGACGAGGACACGTTTGTCGTGTTCGAGTACATCGCGGGTCAGGCCCTCGCCGAGCATGTCGGCACACACGGACCACTTGTCGGTGAGGAACTCGCCCACATGGCGGAGCGCATTGCGGGGGCCCTCGAAGCAGCCCACGCAGCGGGAGTGGTGCACCGCGACGTCACTCCTTCGAACGTCATGATGTCGCCCGAGGGCGCCGTGCTCATCGACTTTGGACTCTCGCATCGCGAAGAGGACGAGCGCCTCACCCGTGAGGGTCTTGTCAGCGGTACGGCCGGTTACGTCGCTCCCGAGGTGATCGATGGTGAGGAGCCAGGTGCTGCCGCGGACCGGTGGTCCTGGGCCGCGACGGTGGCGTATGCGATGACCGGAAAGGCGCCTTTTGGTGTGGGCAGTTCAGCGATCCGCAAGACGCTCGCGGGTGGGTGGAAGTACCCCGACGTCGTAGGTGCGGACGTTCTTGCCGCCGCGTTGGACAAGGCTCAAGACGCGCGCCCGGGCATGCGAGATGTTGTCGCGGCTTTGCGCGGCGCCACGATCACGCTGCCGATTCCGGGTGGCCCGGTGACCGAGGTTGTCGACGCCGACGCCGACGCCGGGGATGGTTGGGAAGAGGACCCACTCGACGGCGCTGAGTACGACGACAACGGAGTGTGGATTGGCGACGAAGGTGGGGACTTCGTCCTCAAGGCCTCGTCCGACCTCATTGACATTGAGGTGTCTCCGCGGCGCCCGGTCCTCATCGGCGCGTGGGCGGTAGCAACGGCGATCGCTGCCGCTCTTGCACCAGTCATCGCGGCGATCGTCGCGCTCCTCGCGACCGTCGTTGCGCGCGTTGTGTTCCGACGTTCGGAGTCGCTCCGTGTGTTGCGCGCCCGTCGCGGAGACCGCTGGCGCGGCAGCATGCTCTACACGGTGAGTCTGCCCTGGCACGTGGTGAGGGCATTCGTCGAACTCTTGCCGTCGATCATCACCGCTGCACTTATTGGTGGCGGTACGGCGGCGTTGGGATGGCGGCTCGTGACGATCGGCGCCGTGGCGCCGACAACCGACCAGGGTCAGGCCTGGGGCCATGCGATTGCTCTCGGCATCGGAGCGTTGGCCTTTGAAGCCGCACTGTGGTGGGGTCTGTGGTCATGGGGCACCCGCGAAGGTGCCTATCGGGCGCTTGAGTCCATTGCCCCGACCCGTGGGGTGAGCGCCGCCTGGGTGAGCGTGGCCGTTGTTGTCGCCGCCAGCGTCGGCGCTGCCGTGTATCTCGGGGCTGATGTGTGGTGGTGGCCGCTGCCGCCCCTCACCGGGCAGGAATGAACCGGGACCGGGGCCCCAAGGCCTAAGCCGATTCGCTGGTTAGCCTTCGAGCAGGTCCAGCGAGGAGGACGTCATGGTGCAAACGGAACAGGCAGTGGCGCCTGTCCGCGAAAGCCGATGGAGCCTGGTTCAACCGTGGCTCAGTCTGGTGGTGCGGCTATCGATGGCCGGGATCCTCATCGCGGCGGCTGTGCCCAAGATGACAAACCCGGATGAGTCCGTTGTCGCGGTGCGCGCCTATCGATTGGTTCCCGATTCGCTTGAGGCGTTTGTCGGTGTGAGCCTGCCGTACGCCGAGTTGGTGCTCGCCCTCGTCCTCATTGCCGGGATCTTCACCCGGTGGTCCGGCATTGCATGGCTTGTCATGATGGCAGGCTTCACGTTCGGCGTGATCTGGGCGTGGTCAAAGGGCTACAACATCGATTGCGGCTGCTTCGGTGGTGGCGGCGACATTGACCCGTCGGAAGTTGACTACCCGGGCCATCTCCTTGAAAGAGCAGGCTTCATCGCGCTCGGCGCCTTCCTTACGATCTTCCCGCGCACCCCGCTTTCGCTTGATGCTTGGATGAGAGGGGAGCCGCTCATGCCGCGCCGCACCACCGTTGTAGAGGATGCCTCATGACCCAGACTCAAAAGGTCGCCGCCGCGAAGAAGGCGGCCGAAGCGCAGGTAGCCGCCCAGCGTCGGCGGCTTGCCGTCACATGGGGCCTGGTCGCCATCGTTGTTGTCGGCTTGCTGGCCGCTCTCATTGCGTTCATCGTCCGGCAGGGGGAGGTGACGGAGGTCTCCGGGGAGAACCAGCTGACCCCCACCGTCGCGAGCGAAAATAACGGCTTTGGCGTCGCGAAGTCGGGCGTGGTGGGTGAAGGTCTCGATGAGCCGCCTGTACGACTCGACGTCTACTTCGACTTCATGTGCCCCGGATGCGCAAGCTTTGAATACTTCGAAGCGCCGTATCTCGAAGAGCTCCGTCAGAGCGGTGACGTGGTCGTTTACTACCACCCGCTCGCCAACCTCGACCGCTCATCGGCCGGTTCACAATTCTCAACGAGGTCAGCGTCGGCCGCCGCGCTGATCGCTGAAGAAGCGCCCGACGCCTTTGTCGACTTTGTCGCGGAGATGTTCGTCAACCAGCCCCAACAGGGCACGACCGGGCTCACCGATGAGCAGATGGTGGACATTGCCCTCAAGGTGGGAGTCCCTGAGGACGTCGCGAACCGCATCCCAGACCGCGAGTACACATCGTGGGCGCGGGTGGCATCCGAGCAGGCAGCGCTGGACGGGATTCCGTACACCCCCGCCGTTGTGCTCGATGGAGTGCTTCAGGACCCGCAAAGCGACCCGAACGCGTTTAACTGGGCGGCAAGCGAGACGGCTCTTCGTGACGAAATTCTGCGGAGGGCAGCAGAAGCGTCGTAAATTGGGCCTCCACGACGGGGAACGTCCCTGACACTCAGGACGTTGACGCGTCAAGCAAGGAGGAGCCAATGCCGTCAGTGACCGACGCTGAGACCCGTGAGGACAGCGAAACGAGCGGACGGTGGCGGCGGATTCAGCCGTGGCTGAGCCTGGTGGTGCGCCTGGGGATGGCGGGGATCCTTATCGCTGCCGCAATTCCCAAGATGCTGGACATCGACCAGTCGGTGTATGCCGTGCGGGCGTACCGATTGCTACCCGACGCCGTCGAGCCCATCGTGGGCGTCGGCCTGCCGTACTTTGAGTTGATCTTGGCCTTTGTGCTGCTCGCTGGAATCTTCACTCGCGGTGCATCCATCGTGTGGCTCGTCATGATGGCGGGATTCACCTTTGGAGTGATCTGGGCCTGGGCCAAGGGCTACAACATCGACTGCGGATGCTTTGGTGGCGGCGGCGATATCGACGCATCCGAAGTGAACTACCCGGCACACCTGTGGGAACGTGCGGGATTTGTCGCGCTGGGCACCTTCCTGCTTGTCTTTCCCCGGACGCATCTCTCGCTTGACGCATGGATGCGCGGGGAGCCTCTCATTTCTCGATCCTGACCCCTAAGGAGTTCGACCATGGCAAGCAAGGACAAAGTGGCCGCCGCCAGGCAGGCAGCCCAGGCCCAAGTAAAGGCGCGTGAGCGTCGGGCCCTCGTGGTCTGGATCGTGGTGGGAGTGGCGATTGTCGGCCTCTTCGCAGCACTCATTGCGTACATCGTTCGCCAGGGCGAGGTGGGCGGCGACCTCGGTGCTGGTGGCGAAGGCACGCCAACCGTGTCCACCGCAGACGGCGCGATCCCCGTGGGTGCGAAGGGCGTCGCGGGACAGGATCTTGACGAGAGCCGTGCGCGCCTCGACGTCTACTTCGACTTCATGTGCCCCTACTGCCGCATCTTTGAGGAGTCGCAGGGAGCCACGCTCGAGCAGCTTCAGGCGGATGGCGTTGTTGACGTGTACTACCACCCGTTGAACTTCCTTGACCGCTTGTCCCGTGGTTCGCAGTACTCAACGCGAGCCGGCTCCGCTGCCGCACTTGTCGCGGAGGAGCAGCCCGAGGCGTTCATTCCGTTCATGCGCTTGATGTTTGCGAACCAGCCCGCAGAGAACACCTCGGGACTGAGCGACGATCAGATCGTCGAGATCGCGAAGGCAGCAGGGGTGTCGGACGAGATCGCCGAGCGCATCCCGGACTACGAGTACGCGACGTGGATGCGCCAGGCGACCGAGCGCGCAAGCAAGGACGGCGTCGGCTTTACTCCGCAGCTTGCGATCAACGGCGTGCTCCAGGACCCGCAGTCGGATCCGAATGCAGTGAGCTGGACCGTTGAGGGTGCGTTGCGTGACGCATTGATCGCTGCTCAAAAGGACAACGCCGGGGCTGAGTAGCCCGGATGTTTCGTCATGTCACAGCCTCGCGTGATCCACATCACCCGGGGCTGTGACATGACACACACGAGGTAATCTCGTGGGGCCGAAAGGCTCACGCTGGCATGGCGCAATTGGTAGCGCACCCGACTTGTAATCGGGCGGTTGCGGGTTCGAGTCCCGCTGCCAGCTCCAGACACGCCCATGTGAAAAAGGTCACACCCTCTAGCCACGGCGTCATATTTGATGTGCCATTCAGTCTCAAGGGGCGGACGTTTGGTGTCGATCACATGATCGGCACTGAAGCCATCATCGCGTCGCCGGGACTGTCCAGAAGGGGGATGGTCGCAGCGGCGCTTGTCGAAAGGGAAGCCATCTCATGGCTAAGAAGAAGAATTCGCGCAAGGCTCTCGCTGTCGCGCTCGGCATCATGGGCGTCGCCGGGCTTTCAGTGGCCTCTGCATCGCAATTGACCATCAACACCGATGACGAGAACGTCGCCGTTGGCAGCGTCAACATCGCCGCGGCATGCGACGACGAGGTGACGGTTGACTTCAACTTTGACCTCGCAACGGGCCAGTACACCACTGTCAGCATCACCGACATTGAGGCTGGCTGCGCGGGCAAGTCGCTCACGTGGACGCTCAACACCTCTGAGGCCACCGACCCCACCGGCACGGTTGCGTCGCTTTCGGCCACCTCGGTGACGGCCAGCATCGCAGCGATCCCGCTGACGGCGGACCTCAACTCGATCGACATCGCGATCTACTAAGCCAGCGGGGCTTGCCCTCTAGAGCTGATCGGATGCCGTGAAGCTTCGACAACTGACAGATACCGGCGAGTGGACCACTCGCCGGTATCTGTCGTTGCTAGGCACGGTATTGATTTGGATCATCGTCGCGATCGACGCCTGGTATCTGTGGCCGTCCCAACTGGGTGGACACACGTCGATGGTGATCGTCTCCGGCGAGTCGATGGAGCCGACGTACTTTGACGGCGACTTGGTGATCGCCCGCAAGATGGAGCCGAGCATCGGCGACGTCATCATCTACGCGCCCGAAGGCCTGGGCGGTTCTCAGATTGTCCACCGCATCATTGGCGGTAACGCCGAGGACGGCTGGGAGCTTCAGGGCGACAACAATGACTTTGTTGACCCGTTCACCCCGAAGGGGGACGAGGTCAAGGGTGTGGTGCTCGTCCACTACTCGAATTTTGGGCGCGTCACCGTGCTCCTGCTCAATCCCATGGTGTGGGCATTCGTCTTGCTCGCTGCCATCGTTCTCTTGTTGTGGTGGTCCGACGACTGTGACGACGATGACGATGACGACGACGCTGACGACCGTGCCGATGGTGATGCCGAGGGAGACGGCTCGACCGACGCCGTACTTGACCCTGGCACTGATCGAGACGTCGGGGTGGATCAAGAGGGTGGCACGGATCAAGAGGGCGACCCTGCGCCAGAACCGAGCGAAGCGAAGCCCGTCTCCGTCGCACCGATGACGATGTGGAAGCGATCGACCCGGCGCGCCTCGGCAGTGCTCGTCGCTACTCTCGTGGCCGCCGGAGTAATGGCTGGACCAGCGTCGGCGTCCCAACTGGCGATCAATGCGCCGGGGGCACCATTCGCTGACTCTCAATCAAAGTGCGGCGCGCTCAGCCTCGCCGCCACGGTGT
>JAEYUX010000080.1 GCA_023432235.1 Actinomycetes bacterium | reverse complement strand
TAGCCGCGTCGGACCAGGATGGCGAATGACGCGAGAGCCGCGATGAGGCCGCTGAACATGATGATGGCGAACGCGGCCTCCGCCTCGATGCCGAACGTGTACAAGAACGTGCAGACGATTGCCGCGGCATACATCACGACGAATCCGATGGATGCGGACCGGAGCGCGACTTGGTTCTCACGCTCGTCGGCGCGCCCCGATACGACACGTGCCTCTGCGGTCGCGTAACGGGTGCGGGCGATGATGAGGAGCGTCACCATGACGGCAATGCCGATCGTGCCGCCCTGGACGATGCCTTTGCCAAAGCTGTCGTTGCCGGCGGAGTAGGCGATGATCGCGAGGATGGCGCATGTGACGGCGCCGCTGAGCGCTCCGGTGGCGATGCCGATGGCGGACGGTGCCTTGGACTTGTTAGTTGTCTTGGTCATCGAAGATCTCCTCGATCGTGCGGCCAAAGTAGCGCGCGATGGTGAAAGCAAGGGGAAGAGAAGGGTCGTACTTGCCCGTCTCGATGGAGTTGATGGTTTGGCGAGAAACACCGAGTGCCTCGCCGAGAGCGGATTGTGAGAGCTCGCGCTCCTCTCGCAGGGTGCGAACGTGATTTCGCATCAGTCGCTGGCCTCGGCGCGCTGGCGCTTGCGCCACCGTCCAAACACGATGGCCGCGAGACCGAGAAGAACTCCGGCGAGGATGCCCCACCACAGCGCAGGAGACGTAAATCCACCGTCGACGACGCGAGGAAGGAGCACGCCGACAACGAAAGCGAGTGAGCAAAGTACGGCAATGAGCCGCTGATTGTTTTCGGTCATGAGAACCTCCCAAATGTGACAAGCGACCTTGACATGACAAGGATGCTTGACACGGCGCGGGTTGTCAAGTCACCTTGACAACGACGGCTGGGAAAGGCGAATCAATGCCGACGAGGGGCGCACGATCGGTGCGCGATCGCCCCGCGACGAGGCCCAGCGTCGGCCTAGGAGCGGGAGCCCATGACGGACGTGCCGATACGCACCATCGTGGCGCCTTCAGCGATCGCCCATTCGAGGTCGCCCGACATTCCCATCGACAGTTCCCACGCCTCGCGCAAAGGCAACTCGCCGCGCTCCGAACGGATGAGGGCGTCATCGCGGATGGCGCGCAGCGTTGCGTAACCGGCGCGAACAGCCGTCTCATCAGGGGAGTTGAGGCCAATCGTCATGAAGCCGGTCACGGTGAGCGCAGGCAAGTTCTGCACCGCGGCCGCGAAAATGAGCGCCTCTGTGGGGTTCACGCCAGCTTTGGATTCCTCGCCCGAGACGTTCACCTGAATCATCACGTCGAGTTCGCGGCCCGCCTCGACGCACAGCCGGCTGAGGCGCTCGGCCAACGGGAGGGAATCCACTGTTTGCACGCAGTCCGCGTGCCGGACGGCAATCTGAGCCTTGTTTCGCTGCACCTTTCCGATCACATGAATGCGTGCGCCAGCGGCGCGCAGCGCAGCAGCCTTGAGGTCGAGCTCCTGCAAGCGCGACTCGCCCACAAGGGTGGCGCCTGCTTGTACGGCGGCCGCCGCAGCGTCGGCGTCCCACGACTTGGTCGCGACGAGCAGGCGCACCTGCGCCCCAACGCGACCCGCTGCGCCTTCCGCGGCGATGATGCGAGCCCGTGCCTCGGTAAGAGCGGCGGCATAATCCCAGCCCGGAGGGGTGGTGGCGAGTTCGCGGGACATCACGATTCCTTCGCGATCGGGGCGACCACAGCATCCGTGATGGCGACAAGGTCGGCCGGCGCAAGGCCGATGTCGAGACCGCGGCGGCCGCCGGAGACGTAGATGGTGTCGAAGAGTTCGGCGGTGTCGTCGAGTGCGGTTGGGAGCTTTTTGCGCTGGCCAATGGGTGAGATGCCGCCTACGACGTATCCCGAGGAGCGTTCTGCATCGGCGGGCGGTGCCATCTCCGCCTTCTTCCCGCCGAACGCTGCGGCAAGGGCTTTGAGGTCCAGCTTGCAGCTGACCGGCACAATCCCCACGCTCAGGTGACCGTCAACGTATGCGCACAGGGTTTTGTACACCTGGTCCGGGTCAACTCCGATCGCCGCCGCTGCCTCGAGGCCGTAGCCGAGGTCGGAGTTGGGATCATGCGCATACGGGTGAAGGGTGTGCTCGATTCCGGCGGACACCAGGGCGACGACCGCTGGCGTCGAGGCGTGGTCATGTTTGGCGGACTTCTTGGCCATGGGTTCATTGTGCCGTGCTCCTTGGTGTCGCCCGCGACGGCCCTCCCATAGGGTGTGGACGTGAGCCAGACCAGACCCCGCGTAGAGATGTGGACCGACGGCGCGTGCAAGGGCAACCCCGGTATTGGGGGCTGGGGTGCGTGGATGCGCGCCGGCGCCCACGAGCGCGAGCTTTATGGCGGCGAGGCGCACACCACCAACAACAAGATGGAACTGACCGCGGTGATCGAGGGCCTTCGCGCGCTCAAAGAGCCCTGCGACGTCACGTTGCACGTCGATTCGACCTACGTGATGCAGGGAGTCAAGGCGTGGATGGCCGGATGGAAGCGCAACGGCTGGCGCACCGCTGACAAGAAACCCGTGAAGAACCAGGAGCTGTGGCAGGCGCTCGACACTGAGGTGGCGCGTCACCACATCACGTGGGTCTGGGTCAAGGGGCACGCGGGTGACCCCGGCAACGAGCGCGCCGACCAGCTAGCGAACAAGGGCGTCGACGCTACACGCGCAACGCTCTAGCGACGCCGACGCCAGCTTGGGTCAGCCCACCAGCGAGCGCACACCGGCGATCACACCTAAGAGGCGCTCCCGAATAGCCTGAGCGCGCGCGGCGAAGTCAGCCTGATGCTGCGCATATGCGCGCTTGCCCTCGGCGGTTTCGATTTTGATCGCGTCGAGACCAAACGCACTCACGTCATATGGCGAGGCCTGCATGTCGACGTACCGGATCTCCATCACCAACTCGAAGGCATCCATGACAAGCTCGCTCGGCACGAGCGGCGTCAGCTTCACGGCCCACTTGAACAGATCCATATTGGCGTGGAGGCATCCCGGCTGTTCGTGCGCGAGTTGATCCGCCCGGGTGAGGCGCAGCGCATTGCGAGGGAGCGCGGCGGGCGTGAAGAAACGGTAGGCGTCAATGTGGGTGCACGCGAGGTCATGCGCTTCAACAACGGCGTCCGTGCCAGCGGAGCCAAGGCGCAACGGCAGCGGGTGGCGCCGGTCGTCGTCGGCGCGATAGACCATCGCCCACTCGTGAAGCCCAAAGCACCCGCGGAACGCTGGTCGGGACGCCGTCGCCGTGAGCAACCGCTCAATGCCGTCTGCGGTGGCGGCGCGCTCACGCCACCAGGCCTCGGCGTCGGCCTCAACGCCGCCAGAGGCTTGCCGGTAGAAGCGCCAATCGCCGTGTTCTGTGGCACCACCAATGACGACGCCGACGCCGGGGTGCCAGCGCCGTAGTCGCGACGGCCGCACGGAGTAGTAGTCGTAGAGGAAGTCCTCGATCGCGTGCTTCTCGCCGCGGTGCGACCGCTCACGATGACCGGCGGTTGCGGCATCGGCCCGACGCTGGTGTGCGTCTTCGAGAGGGCGCCACTCATCGCGTGTCAGCACGGTGACGGTGGCGGTGTTCATCCCCCTATTGTCGCAAGGATGCGCTACTTGCCAGGCTCGTCGGTGGCCTTCGCGATCTGCTTGCGCAAGTACCGCCGGTCGTCATTGGCGTACGCGTAGTAAAGGCCAATGAGAAGGCCGCCGCCTACGAAGTTTCCAACGAGCACAATCGCGACATTGCCCAGCGCCAACCCCGCATCAATGCCACCTTGCATTCCCACCATGGTGAACAGGACCGTGTTGGCAACGGAGTGCTCAAAGCCGACAAAGGCGAAGATGAACACCGACATGATCATGGCGAGCGACTTGGTGAAGTCGTCTTTGATGAGCCCGTTGTAGACGAGCAACATCGCGAGGTTGATCATGAAGTTGCACAACACCGCGCGCAAGAACAGGTCGCTCCACCCGCCAAAGCCCTCGCTCAAATAGGCGAGTTTGTGGTCCACGCCCGCTTGCATCTGTTCGCCGACGCCGCCGTCGCCAAGCGTCGACCCCACCACCATGAGCGCGACAACAAAGCCGCCGAGGATATTGCCGATGTAGCACAACAGCAGAACGCGGGCCGCTTTCATGCAAGTGGTGCGGCGGTAGTACGCGCCGATCGACACGATCATCATGTTCGAGGTGAGCAGCTCGGACTTCGAGTAATAGATGAAGACGAGCGCGAAACCAAAGACGAGCGCGCCCACCATGCGCCCAATCGACACAAAGGTGTCGCCGCCGGCGTCGGCAAAGGCCGCGATGATCGCGTAATTGGTGAGGTACATGACGCCGATGAGTCCGCCGGCCATTGCCGCGCGCATGAGGTAGACGCGCGCCAGCCCGCCACTCATCGCGGTCTTCGTCTCCAATGCGTCGAGCACGGTGGAGATGAAGTGCTTACCGGGGAACAGCCCAGAGGTGTCCGTCATGGTGGAAAGAATGTCACGGACGGGGGTTGGTGAGCGCGTCGGCACACCAAGAAGATCCACGGGTCAGCGCACGTTCAAGCGGTCCGGGCCCAAGCCACGTGCGCCACAAGGCCGCACCCGCCACCAACCCGAGCGTGAGGACGACGAATGCGACGTTGGACGGCTGGTACACGATGGGCTCTCCCACCCACCAAATCACCAGCACATGCAGGGTGTACATGGTGAGCGACATCGAGCCAAACGCAAGGAGCGGAGCGATGAATCGGGACGTGGTCGCGAGCGCAAGGCACACACCGAGGACAACAAGCGCGATGCCGACGTTTCCGGTCATTTCCCACATCGTGTTCGAGTGGGGCGTGACCGACGCCCACGTCTGCCCTTCCTCAAGCGACCACGGCGGGGGAGATCCAAGAAGGAGCCCTTCGCCGTAACCCACGACGGTGAGGAACGCGCCAATGATGAGGAGCCAGCCAGCGGTGACGCCTCGTGCCAGCGGCGCGCGCCCCACGGCCATGCCGATGAGGACGTAGCCAATCCACGCGACCGCCGGGTAGTGCGTGCTGACGAGCCGCTCGAGCACGGGCCAGCCGTCGAGCCCACCTTCGGCCGCACGCGCGACGGTCGAGCCGGCGCAGATCGCAAGCGCCGCAAGTAGGACGAGCGCTGTGCGCGGCCACCGCAGGAAGGGCAACACCATGAAGAAGATGAGACCGAGATTGGTCAGCACGATGTCGACGGGCGTGCCAAGGAGGTCAAGGGCGTAACCCAGTGCGATGAGCACGCTTCCGCGTACTGCGACTTTTGCGACGGTGTGCGCCGGAGGCGCCTCGGACCGGCGCGCCATCAACGAAATCGTGACGCCCGCAAGCACCGCGAAGAGAGCGGCCGAGCGCCCTTCCGTCACCCACAGCCAATGCCACCCTGCGGAGTCGGGACCGCGAGTACCGCGATCGCCTACGTGCGCTGCCACCATGCCAATGATGGCGATGGCGCGGGCAAGATCGAGTCCAGGGATCCTGCCGGCGAGCGCCGCGCGAAGGCGACCGCGCATGGTCGCGTCAGGCCGCGGCGGGACGGTTCGTGGCCGCCAAAATGCCTAAGGCCCACTCGTAGTGGCCGCCAAGGCACTCATGCGCGACGTCCACCAAGGGGGAACCGCCGGTCCACGCAAAAGCGTCCGACGCTGTCAGATCGTCCCCAGAGACCTCGACGAGTAGTGCGAGGACCCGCTGATGGGATTCCTCGACCGCTGTGCGCATCGTGAGGTAGGAGCGCCCTTGATGGGTGCGGAAGATGGCGTCATTCAATGCGTCGACGTCATCCCACGTGTAACCCTCGGCTGGGTAAGCGACCGGTCCGCCCGCGTTGTGCGCCTCAAGCCAGCCGGCAAAGAGGACGTGCCAGCCGTGGAGGTGGGCAAGGACGTCGGTGGTGGTGCGATCTGCATAGGCCTCGCCCAGCGAAACGCCAGGGTGCTCATCGGTAATGGCAAAGACGCGAGCAAGGCCGGCGTCGGCGTCAGCCCTGAGCTGGCGATGTATCGGGGTGGGCATTGCCTCATCGTACGCGCGTCAGCACGCGAATGCCCGGCGGCTACGCTAGACACCATGCGTATTGCTCGCTTCACCACGGGGGACGACCCTCGTTACGCGCTGGTCGACGGCGCACCCGGAAACGAAGAACTCGTGGTCCTTTCCGGTGACCCGATGTACATCGCGGGTCAGCCAACGGGAGAGCGCATCCCGCTCAACGATGACGTCCGCTTGCTCGCACCGGTGATCCCGCGGTCCAAGATCGTCTGCCTTGGCAAGAACTTCGAGGCACACGCGCGCGAACTCGCGCCGCGTCCCAACGCATCGAGCTTGCCGCTGTTCTTCCTCAAGCCGAACACGACCGTGATCGGCCCGGATGATCCGATCATCGCGCCGTCCTATTCAGAGGACGTGCAGCTTGAAGCCGAACTCGCCGTGGTGATCGGGCGCTTGTGCAAAGACGTGAGCCCCGAGGCCGCTGAGGACTACATTTACGGCTTTACCTGCGCAAATGACGTGACCGCTCGCGATATTCAGCGCAAAGAGGACCAGTGGTTCCGTGCGAAAGCCTTCGACTCGTCGTTGCCACTCGGTCCGTGGATCGAGACCGAGCTGGCGCACGACGATGTGACGATCACGTCTCGTATCAACGGCACACAAGCCCAGACCGGCCACACCGGCGACATGATCCTCGACGTGGCGACCGCCGTGTCGATGGTGTCTGAGGTGACGACGCTGCTGCCGGGTGACGTTGTCCTCATGGGGACCCCGGCCGGTGTCACCACCATCAACCACGGCGATGTAGTCGAGATCGAAATTGAGGACCTCGGCGTCCTCCGTAACCCTGTGGTGCGCCGCTAAGGCGCCGAGGAAAGAGCAATGAGCACAGTCCGCGTTCGTTTTTGTCCATCACCCACCGGCCTGCCCCACGTGGGGATGGTGCGCACCGCCCTGTTTAACTGGGCATACGCGCGTCACACGGGTGGCGAACTGGTGTTCCGTATCGAGGACACCGACGCGGAACGCGATTCTGAAGAGTCGTACGAGATGCTCCTTGACGCCCTCCACTGGCTCGGCATCGATTACGACGAAGGCCCCGACATCGGCGGCCCGTACGGGCCGTACCGGCAGTCGCAGCGTCACGACCTTCACGCCGACGTCGTGCGCAAGCTCGTCGAAGGCGGCTACGCCTACGAGTCGTTCTCCACTCCCGAAGAGGTCGAGGCCCGCCACCTCGCAGCAGGTCGCGACCCCAAGCTTGGCTACGACGGCTTTGACCGCGATCTCACTGAGGACCAGAAGGCCGCGTACCGTGCGGAGGGCCGCGAGCCGGTCATTCGCATGCGGATGCCCGACGAGGACATTGTGGTGGAGGACCTCATCCGCGGTGAGGTGCGCTTCCCGGCGGGAACGGTGCCCGACTACGTGATTGTCCGCGCCAACGGCGTGCCGCTCTACACCCTGGTGAACCCCGTCGACGATGCGCTCCAGAAGATCACGCACGTCCTGCGTGGCGAGGACCTCCTCAGCTCGACGCCCCGCCAGATCGTCCTGTGGCGCGCGATGGTCGAGCTCGGCATCGCCGACAAGATGCCCGTCTACGCGCACATGCCGATGGTGCTCGGCGAGGGCACCAAGAAGCTGTCAAAGCGCGATCCCGAGTCCAACCTCTTCCACCACCGCGAGCGCGGCTTTTTGCCGGAGGGACTGCTCAACTACCTCGCGCTGCTTGGGTGGAGCATCGCCCCTGATCGTGACGTCTTCACCGTCGAGGAGCTCATCAAGGCCTTCGATATTGCCAACGTCAACCCCAACCCGGCTCGCTTTGACCTGAAGAAGGCGGAGGCAATCAACGCCGAGCACATGCGGATGCTGCCGCTGAGCGATTTCGCCGCGCGCCTTGTTCCGTACTTGTACGACGCGGGGTTTGTCTCTTCCGCCGACGTTCAGTCCCTCCTTCCCAACGAAGAGGCAACGCTTGCGCTCGCGGCTCCTTTGGTGCAGACGCGCATGCAGCTCTTGGGCGAAGCTCCGGGAATGCTCGGATTCCTCTTCCAGATCGACGAGGCGGTGGTGATCGAGGACGAGGCGCGCGCCAAACTCCCCGAGAACGCTGCCGAGATCCTCGATGCCGCCATCACCGTGCTCGAGGGGCTTGAGGACTTCGCCGCCGCCGCTCAGCAAGAGGCGCTCACCGCCGTGCTCGTGGAGCAGATGGGAATCAAGCCGCGCTTCGCATTCGGGCCGTTGCGCGTGGGGATCACCGGACGTCTTGTGTCGCCGCCGCTGTTCGAGTCGATGGAGATTCTCGGCCAGGCCCGCGCGGTCAACCGACTCCGTCGCCTCCGCGCCACGCTCTAGTTCCTGCCGCCGACGCTCCACGTCCGTGGGCGCCGACGTTCAGTTCTGCTCGTCGAGTTCCTTGAGAACGTCCTGGGCAATCGCGAAAGCGCGGTTGGCGCTCGGCACCGAGCAATAGATCGCGCTCTGGAGAAGCACCTCACGGATTTCGGCGCGCGTGAGGCCATTACGCACGGCCGCGCGCACGTGCATGGGGAACTCCTCCCAGTGACCGCCAGCGATGAGGGCGGTGAGAACGGCAATCGAGCGGGAGCGGCGATCAAGCCCGGGCCTGCCCCAAATCTCACCCCAGGCATAGCGAGTGATGAGGTCCTGGAAGTCAGCTGAGAACTCCGACGTGCGCGACTGCGCGCGGCTCACGTGCTCATCGCCGAGCACTGCGCGACGCGTGGGAATCGCACCCGCGAGGCGCTGTTGACGCGGTCCAGCACCGGGGGAGTTGCCTTGCACATGTTCGACAATGAGTTCGGCGACGTCCACGGGCGCCTCGGCGGGCGCAAGATGTGCGACTCCGGGTAGCACGTGGAGGCGACCATTCGGCACGCCAGCGGCAAGGGCGGCGAGCAGGTCGAGGCGCGTTGCAGTGTCCTCAGCGCCAGCGATCGCCAGCACGGGGGCTGTCACGTCACCCAAGCGTTCACGAACGTCAAAGGTGGCAAGCGCGCGGCACACCGCGGCGTACCCAAAGCGGTCGGCAGTCTGGAGTGACGCAAGCAACCGAGTGCCCACGGCAGGCTGCTTCTCGAGGAAACCAGTGGCGAACCACCGCGAGGCAGAGCCCGAAACCTGCGTGGGGGTGCCCGCCTTCTCGACGAGGTCCGCGCGCTCATGCCATGCCTCTGGAGTGCTGATCTTTGCCCCGGTGCACAAGAGCGCGGCCCCGGCTACAGCGTCGGGCGCGTCGAGAAGAACCTGCAAGCTCACGGCCCCGCCAACCGACACCCCTGCAAACCAGTACGGCTGGCCCGCCGCTCCGCGTGCCTCTTGTGCTCGCGCGGCAAGTTGGGCGACGTCCGCAGCAAGTTGCTCGATGGTGAGGCCCTCCAGTGGCCCATCGAGTGCAGGCGACGTGCCGTGGCCGGGCAAGTCCCAACCGAGCACATCGGCAATGGGGGTCAGCAGCGGCACCACGTCCTCCCACAACGCAGTGACCGACGTTCCAAGCGATGGCCCCAGCACAATGAGCGGCCGCGAGGCATCCCTCACGGCGAAGTTCACACCCGTGACGCTGAGCGAAGTGGTCATGAGTCAGGCACCGTATCCATAGGTATCGAGCACGCGGTCAACGATCTGTTCCGCATGGCCCACGCCAAAGTCGCCCGATGTATGGGCGGCGAGATTGCGGGCGATCACCTCCTCGTCAACGCTGAGCCCGGCGAGCAGAGCGGCCGCACTTCGAGCACTGATGAGAGCGTCACGAGCGAGGGACCGCAGCGCGGTCCATTCGGCATGCCAGGCGCCGTCAGGACGCTCATCAACGGCGAGGCCCGCGCCGGTTGTCACCTGCGCGAGAGCGTGCGGGGCCGCGAGGGCGCATCGCCGCATCGTGATCGAGAGGACGGGGTTTGCCTTAAACGGCATCGCGGATGAGGCACCCTTGCCTGGCTCGCCGTGCTCACGGAGTTCGCCCACCTCGGGGCGGGAGGCGGCGAGCACATCGGCCGCGATCTTGCCGCCTGCGGCGCAGACCTCGGCCAACGCACCGGCAAGGCGTTGCACGGGGAAGCGAGTGACATGCCACGGCCCGGGTGTGAGTCGCAGTCCCAGCGACTCGGCCCAGGCGGCAGCGAGCGCAAACGGCTTGGCCTCGGCATCGGGGTGAGACGACGCTGCGCCCACGAGAGTGCCGGCCGCGCCGCCAAAGGCGAGGGGAGCGTCGGCGGCTTCTCTTTGCAGGCGGGCGTGTGCCTCGGCAAGTGCCTGCAACCATCCCGCCATCCGCGCTCCAAGCGTGGTGGGCAGCGCCGCCTGGCCGAGAGTCCGCCCCAAGGCGGGAGTCGCGCGGTGCTGACGAACGAGCGCTGTCAGCGCTTGGCCCGCAGAGGTGAGGGCCTCGTGTGTCGCTGCCGCAGCATCGGCGACGATCAACACGAGGGCGGTGTCGAGAATGTCTTGACTTGTCAGGTCCTTGTGGAGCGCCCCGTGGTGCTCGGCGGGGAGAGCGCCGCGCAACGCGGCGACAACGCCGAGTACGGGGTTTCCCGTGAGGGCACAGTCACGTGCGATTGATGCCGCAAGGGCGGTCGCCTGTGCGTCGTCACCGACGAGCGAGGCGGCAGCCTCATCAAAGGCCGCACCGGTGCCGTGGGGCGCGGTTCCCACGTGTTCTTGCGCGCGCGCCCAGGCAGCCTCGGCACGCACCATCGCGCGCAACAGGGCGACGTCATCGGGATCGTTGTCGCCGATGCCGGGGGTCAGCAACCCCACATCAGCCATGTCGATTCGTCCCGGCGGGGTCAAAACTGAGGAACGTCGTCTGCTTGTCACCCTGGAGGGCGATATCGAAACGGAGCGAGGTGTCCGTCTCCGCGACCGCGATGAGCGATTCACGCTCGTGCGGCTCAAGAGACTGAATGAACGCGTCGTTCTCCACGCCGTCCCCAGGCACATACACGCGGGTAAAGAGCCGGTCGAGCAAACCCCGCGCGTACACGGCTACCGCGATGAACGGCGCCTTGCCGTCAGCCGCACCCGGCAGCAGGGTGGTGAATTCGTAGTGGCCGTTGGGGTCGGTTGCCGCGCGACCAAAGCCGCTGAACGAACCATCGCGAGCGATATGGCCTTGCTCGACCGGCGCTGCGCCGTCGGTGCCGGGCTGCCAAATCTCGATGAGAGCGTCCGGCACCGGCTCCCCGTTGCCGTCGGTTACCGTCCCATGAAGCGTGACGGCGCCAGGAGCGTCGGGCGGGACCAAGAGGTGGCTGTCGGGGTAGACAAGACCAAAGTGGAAGAACGGCCCAACCGTCTGGCCGGGGTACGGGGTGAGAGTGGTGTCAGGCATGTTCGCCGTCCTCCCTGTCGTGCTCGAACACCGTACGGTGCGAGCCGTTCAACACAATGTCCCACCGGTAACCCGTTGCCCATTCATGCTGGGTGATGTCGTGATCGTATCGGGCGATCAACCGCTCGCGGGCGGCAGCATCGGGGATTGACTGGTAGATCGGGTCCAGCGGGAACAGCGGGTCACCGGGGAAGTACATCTGGGTGACGAGCCGCTGCGTGAACTCCGTGCCGAATACCGAGAAGTGGATGTGCGCGGGACGCCACGCGTTGAGGTGGTTGCGCCACGGGTAGGGGCCGGGCTTGATCGTGGTGAACTCGTACCAGCCGTCGCCGTCCGTCAGCGTGCGGCCGACACCGGTGAAGTTCGGGTCGATCGGCGCCGGGTGCTGGTCGCGCTTGTGGATGTATCGCCCCGCGGAGTTTGCTTGCCAGATCTCGACGAGCTGACGGCGAACGGGCCGGCCGTCCGCATCGACGATGCGCCCGCGCACCACGATTCGCTCGCCGATGGGCTCGCCGCCGTGCTGAATCGTGAGATCCGCCTCGACGGCGCTGATGTCACGTTCGCCAAAGACGGGGGAGACGAGCTCGATACCTTCCGGGTCCGCGTGCCGCAGGTCCTTGGTGGGGTGACGCAACAGCGACGAGCGGTATGGCGGAAAGTCGAGGCTTGGGCCCACTTGCGGTGGGTTGCCAGCGGCGAGCTTTGCGTCATACGCCGCCTGAGCGCTCGCGATCTCGCTGCTGATCTCTGCTTGAGTCTCTCGCGCTGCGGATGCGGGATCCACAGTTTGCTCGGTGGGCTCGGTGCTCATCGGATGCCTCCCCAGCCGGTGTAGCCCTCGGCCAAGAATCGGCGTCCGGCTTCGGATTCTGTGATGGTGCGTAGTTCCGCGAAACGGCGTTGGCGTTCAAACCCGGGCTCATCCACGGTGCTGTGCATCATGCGGCTCATCCAGGCTGAGTAGTTCTGCGCACGCCACACGCGGTGGGCGGAACGCTTGCCGTACGTATCAAGCAGTGCGTCGTCGTGTGAGGAGACCCAGTCCTCGAGAATCCCGTGGAGCAGGACGACGTCCGCGATCGCGAGGTTGAGGCCCTTTGCCCCTGTGGGCGGGACGGTGTGTGCCGCGTCGCCTGCGAGCACCACGCGCCCGAGGCGCATCGGGTCAACAACTGACGAGCGGAATCGAAGCACTGCGCGTTCCGTGATCGGTCCGGTCTTCAAGGCGAAGCCGTCAGCGCCAGCGACGCGAGCCTGGAGTTCCTCCCAGATGGCCTCATCGCTCCAGTTGTCGGCGTTGTCCTCCGGGTCACACTGAAAGTACATGCGCTGATGAGTCTCGGTGCGCTGACTGATGAGGGCGAAACCGCGCTCCGACGCTGAATACACGAGGAGTTCTGCTGACGGCGGCGCCTCAACGATGATGCCGAACCACGCATAGGGGTACTCGTGGGACCACGTGCGGCGCACTTCAGTGGGAAACGATTGGCGGACCGTGGAGTGGGACCCATCAGCACCCACCACGAGGTCGCCGCGAATCTCGTGCGCTGCCCCATCGGCATCGGTGTATCGGATGCCAGGCCGGGAGGAGTCGCCGTCGAGCACGGCGCTCACGCGGCACTCCCAGCGAATGTCGGCGCCCGCCGCGGTCCGGGCTGCGGCGAGGTCCTTGAACACCTCGGTTTGCGGGTAGAGGTAGACGGCATCGCCCACGAGAGCCTCAAAGTCGATGCGGTGCATGTGTCCGTCAAAGCGGATATCGATGCCGTCGTGTCGGTGACCTTCGCGAATCACGCGGTCAAGCCCCGCCTCGACGAGTACATCAACGCTGCATTGCTCAAGGATGCCCGCACGCTGAGTGGTGGCGATCTCGTCGTAGCTGCGCGACTCGATGACGATGTGGTCAATGCCGGAGCCCTCGAGCAAGTGCGACAGCAAGAGTCCGGCGGGCCCGCCGCCCACGATGATGACGGACGTCGACTCAACGCTCATGATGCTTCGCTTTCCGTGTGATCGAGCAAAGTGAGGCCCAGGCGATCCTGGAGCTCGGCAAAGGTGATGCCAAAGGTCTCGAGGACGCGTGGAGGAAGCGGGACGCCAGCGTCGTCCTTGCCCCCCACGTCAAAGACGGCAACGTCGCTATAGACACGCGACACGCAGCCGACGCCGGTGAGAGGCAGTGCGCACGTCGCAACGAGCTTGGGCTCGCCCGTCTTGGTGAAGAGGTTCATCATCACCCACGTGAGGCGGGCTCCCACTGCGAGGTCCATGGCGCCGCCCACAGCGGGAATCGCATCGGGAGTGCCGGTTGACCAGTTCGCGAGGTCACCCTCGGCCGACACCTCGAATGCGCCGAGGACACACACGTCGATGTGTCCGCCGCGCATCATCGCAAAGGATTCGGCCTGGTTGAAGTAGGACGCCCCTGGCATTTCGGTGACGGCAATCTTGCCGGCGTTGACAAGGTCAGGGTCGATCTCGTCGCCCACCGCAGCCGGGCCCATTCCGAGCAGTCCGTTTTCTGTATGCAACGTGACGCCCGAGTCGGGGCTCAAGTGGTCCGAAACGAGCGTCGGCAACCCGATACCAAGGTTGACGAAGGCGCCAGAGGGGATGTCCTGCGCCACTCGGGCGGCAAGCTGTTCCTTGTTGAGAGGGGTCATGCGGCCGCTCCCGCGTTGCTCGACCCGGCAAGGGGATAGGTGACCTGAACCACTGTGTCCACGTAAATACATGGCGTCACAACTGCCTCCGGATCAATCTCACCAGTGCCAACGATCTCTGTCACCTCGACAACGGTGCGCGTGGCGGCGGTTGCCATGATGGGGCCAAAGTTCCGGGCGGTCTTGCGGTACGTGAGGTTGCCGACGCCGTCGCTGCGGTGGGCTTTGACGAGGGCGACGTCCGCGCGGATCGGGTATTCGAGAACATGGCCGACGCCGTCCAGCTCGCGGGTTTCCTTGCCTTCCGCGAGGGGGGTGCCAAAGCCTGTTGGCGTATAGAACGCGCCGATTCCTGCCCCTGCCGCGCGGATCCGCTCGGCGAGGTTTCCTTGCGGAACGAGTTCGAGTTCCACACGGCCAGCGCGATACGCGGCGTCAAAATGCCACGAGTCCGACTGGCGGGGGAACGAACACACCATGCGGCGCACCCGGCCCAATTGGATGAGCCGCGCGAGGCCCTCATCTCCGTTGCCGGCGTTGTTGCTCACGATCGTGAGATCGGTGGCGCCCTGCTCGATGAGCGCATCAATGAGGGCAACGGGCTGGCCCGCGGAACCGAAGCCGGACACCATGACGGTGGCGCCGTCGGCAATAGTGCCAATGGCGTCCAGAGTGCTCTTCACGAAAGTCGTCACGATACGTTCTCCACGACAACGGCGAGGCCTTGCCCAACCCCGATGCAAATAGCGGCGACGCCCCATCGCTCGCCGCTCACGCGCAGCCTCTCGGCCACGGTGGCGAGCACCCGCGTGCCGGAAGCGCCAAGTGGGTGTCCAATGGCGACCGCGCCGCCCCATGCGTTGACGATTGCGGGGTCAACCTTCCACGCGTCAATACAGGCAAGGGCTTGTGCGGCGAAGGCCTCGTTCAACTCGACAGCGTTGATGTCGGCCCACGTGAGCGATGCGCGTTCGAGCGCCTTGTTTGCGGCCTCGACCGGCGCAAAGCCGAAGTACTGGGGATCGTTTGCCACGGCGGCGCGGGCCACGCTGCGGGCGATGGGAGCGCGTCCGGTGAGGTCGGAGGCCTTTTCCGACCCAATGAGCATTGCGCTTGCGCCATCGTTGAGGGGCGAAGCATTACCTGCGGTCACCGTTCCGTTGGGGCGGAACACCGTGGTGAGGGTGGCGAGTTTCTCGACACTTGTGTCCGAGCGGATTGCCTCATCGATGACGAGCTCGGTGTGGGGGACAGGGGTGACGAGGTCGACGTAGTGCCCCGATTCCCAGGCCTGTTTGGCGCGGCTGTGGCTACTCACCGCAAACTCGTCTTGACGCTCACGCGACACGGTGTAGCGCTCCGCGAGACGCTCGGTCGCTTCCCCGAGGCTGACGGTCCACTCGTCCCGCATCCGCGGATTGACGAGCCGCCAACCGAGCGTGGTCGACACGAGTGCGGTGTCTTGTGCCGGGAAGGCCCGTTCAGGTTTGAGCGCTACCCAGGGCGCCCGGCTCATCGACTCGACACCGCCCGCGAGGATCACGTCCGCATCGCCAGTTTCGATTGCCCGCGATGCCTGAATCGCCGCGTCGAGACTCGAACCGCACAGGCGGTTGATGGTGGTGCCGGGCACGGTCACGGGCAGGCCGGCCAAGAGCGCTGCCATCCGCGCGACATTGCGATTGTCCTCGCCTGCGCCATTCGCATTGCCAAGGATCACGTCATCAATGAGAGCGGGATCGAGGTCAGGGCTGCGGCGCACCTGTTCGCCCACCACATGTGCCGCGAGGTCGTCGGGGCGAACGCCCGCGAGCGCCCCGCCATAGCGACCGAAAGGTGTGCGGACGTAGTCATAGATGAATGCCGTGGTCATCGCACCACCGTTCCCGCCCGGCGCAGATCGGCCGTGATTTCCTTGGCGGCTCGCATGACGGGAGGGAGGAGTTCGCGCACGAGAGTGCGGACATCGCCGCGGCGCACCGGAGCCGACACGTTCACAGCCGCGACCACGCGCCCCGTCGCATCCCGCACGGGCACGGCGAGTGAGCGCAGGCCCTCCTCGAGCTCCTGGTCGACGAGCGCCCACCCTTCCTTGCGCACATGCTCGAGCGCAGCCCTGAGACGGCGGG
>JAEYUX010000069.1 GCA_023432235.1 Actinomycetes bacterium | reverse complement strand
ACGGCGTAGCGGAGCGCCCGCTCGTCGATCGATGCCGCGAACAATTCGTGAAGCGTGGGCATCTCAATACCCTCCTCTTCTTCCCGAAACGGGTTGTACCCACATGGTCTGTTTGTCCTCTTCCGCGCCGAGTGTGGCCCTCAGCAACTCGGAAGCATCGTGCAAATAGCGCTTGACGGAACCGCTCGCAATGCCGAGCGTGTCCGCCACTTGTTGCACCGTGTAGTCGTCGTAGAAGCGCAACACCACGCACGCGCGCATGCGGGGTGGGAGGGTGAGCAGCGCGGCGGTGACTGCGTCACGCTCATCGATCTCGACGGCCTTGCCCGGTTCCGCTGAGCCCGACGTGAGGCGGGTCTGCGTGCGCTGGAAAAGCGCATCGCGCCTCTTGTCGTCAATGAAGATCGTCGCGATCGCGCGGCGCACGTAGTACTCGGCGTGCTGCAAGGAGTGAATCCGCCGCGGGGCAGAGAAGGTCCGGATGAGTGCTTCCTGAACGAGGTCCTCTGCGGTGGCCCGCTGGCCCGTGAGCGCAACGCCATACGCGAGAAGTGCCGGGTAGCGCGTCGAGGCGAGCTCGTCATAGAACCCTTGCCACCGCGCCACGGTCCCTCCTCAGACACTTCCTCGTCGCTTCGTCACTCAACCTACGGTTCGCGCGAGAAAAAGGTTGGGTCCAACGGTTGTGGGGACACGGTCACCGCGCTTGCGCAGGTCCCGGCGGCGTGGTCCTATGGGGGCATGAGCGGAAACAAGGGTTACGACTACCGGACCCGTACCAATGGCGAAGTGCACATTTTCCACGGGGATCGCCTCGCCACCATGTTGCGTGGCAAGGACGCGGAGGACTTCCTGGCCAAGGTGAAGGATGGCGGCGACGCGCAGCAGGCAATGGCCGACGCTGTGGGCGCCACCGACAAGTCACGCCCGCGTACCGGTGCGGCGGCAGCGGCCGCGCACTTGCATGGCAACGGCGAGGCCCACGCGCCTCAGCAGTTCCGGCGCAAGAGCGGATAAGCCTTTCGGCCGCGTGGGCAGGCTAGGAGAAGTCGTCGTGACGGCGGCGCCGGCGGGCACGCGCTGACCCAATGAGTACGGCCCCGATGGTCGCCGCGACCGCGACCGCGGCGACGGTCACGATGGTGGGGCCGGTCGCGGTCGCACGCCGCAGAGCGACGGGCTTGCGGAAGCGCAACACGCCCCAGCCATTGCGGACCGCCGCACGGCGCAGCGCGCGATCTGGGTTGACGACAAAGCCGTGGCCAACGGCATTGAGCATCGGCTCGTCGGTAACCGAATCGGAGTAGGCGTAGGACGCGGCGAGGTCATAGCCGCGGGCGTCTGCCAGCCGCTTGATCGCATCGGCCTTCGCTGGCCCGTACGCGTAGAACGTGATCCGACCCGTGTAGACGCCGTCCGCGATCTCCATCTCGGACGCGATCCAGTCCTCAGCGCCCAGCAGATTCGCGATGGGTGCAACGAGTTCCGCACCAGAGGCGGACACGATGACAACGTCGCGGCCGTTTGCTTGGTGACGGCGGATCAGCGCGAGCGCCTCCTCATAGACCACCGGATCAATGAGGTCGTGGATCGTCTCTTCAACGATCTCGGTGACCTTGGAAAGCTCCCAACCCTTCACCAGTTCCGAGAGGGCGTCGCGAAGGCGGTTTGTTTGACGCTCGTCCGCCCCGCCGACGCTGAAAAGGAAGTGTGCGTAGGCAGCCCGGACAGCGTCGGCCCGGGTAAAAAGCCCTTGCTCCATGAGCGGGCGAGAAAATGCTGCCGACGACGAGGTCGCAATGATCGTCTTGTCGAGGTCGAAGAATGCAGCTGAGCGCGCGGCCATATCCCCAGCGTAACTGGGCATTGACCGCGGTGGTAGGTGAACCGGCCCACGTCGTTCAAGCGATCACGAAGGATGTCCAGCGATCCCCGCGCGCGCTGTTCATCCACACCTGAGTGCCACTCACCAGGCCGCAGTGCGTGAGTGCGGCGCACCGTGTGTCTATGACGCCCTATGACTGGATGCCGCAGTGGTTGCGAGAACTCTGGGAGGTGCCTGGAGTCACCGACGTGCTCGTCAATGGCCCGGGGCAGGTGTGGCTGGATCGCGGCGTGGGTCTTGAGCACGCGCGGGACGTGGCGCCGCTTGCCGTATTGCCGATGCTCGCGAGTGATGTGCGCTCTCTGGCCGTGCGCTTGGCGGCGCTGAGCGGGAGGCGCTTGGACGACGCGAGCCCCACGGTTGATGCGCGGCTTCCGGACGGCACCCGCTTTCATGCCGTCCTGCCTCCCATTGCGGATGGCTGCGCGACGATGTCTCTGCGGCGCGTGCGAGGTTCTGCACTTGAGTGGGCTGACCTGCGGCGCTTAGGGATGGTCCACGACGAGGTTGAGACGATGTTGCGCAGCCTCGTGTCCGCCGGGGCTTCGCTCGTCATCACCGGCGCAACGGGCACTGGCAAGACGACTCTGCTCTCCACTCTCATGGGCGAGGTTGACGCTACTGAGCGGCTTGTCTTGATTGAAGAGGCGGGAGAAGCGCGACCGGCGCATCCTCATGTGGTGCGCCTTGTCGAGAGGCGCTCTAACGTCGACGGCGCCGGTGGTGTTGGTGTAGCGCAACTCGTCCGTGAGGCGCTGCGGATGCGACCTGACCGCATCGTGGTCGGAGAGTGCCGTGGCGCTGAGGTGCGCGACATGCTGCTTGCGCTCAACACCGGCCACGGAGGCTTCACCACCCTCCACGCGAACGCCGCCGCCGATGTCCCAGCGCGTCTCATCGCACTCGGCGCTCTCGCCCAGCTGAGCGAGGCTGCCGTCACTCTTCACGCCGCCGCCGCCTTCGACGCAGTAGTCCATGTGGAACGACAGCGCGGCGTGCGGCGAGTGTCGACGATTGCGACCCTTGAGGTGATCGAGGGGCGCCTGTGCGCGACCCCCGCCGTCCACGTCGATGCTGATGGGTCGCTGACACGTGGTCCCGCCTGGGCCACGCTGGCGGCGCGAAGTGAAGGCCAGCCTGGGCGAGCTGCGACACGGATGGGAGTGCGCGGCGCCGAGGTGGCTGGACTGGAGGCAGCGGCGTGAGCGCCATCTCAATCTCCGGCTCGGAGCGCCTCGCCGCTGTGGCCGCCACGTCGCGCACCGGCGCACACGCGAAGGAGGCGTGGAGCGAATGGGGGGACGGGATTGAGTGGGACGAGGAGCGTGCTCGCCTCCTTGGCACTGAGTCGGTGCCGACCGCGGCGCGGCGCGTCATCGCAGACGCCGAGCGCGCCACTCGGCTCTCCGCCCGCGCTGGGGTGCCGCTCGCCGACGTGCTGGATGCGCTCGCGCAGATCGAGGTACTACGGGAAGAGACAGAGACGGCCCGCGCCGTCGCCGCGGCAGGTCCACGCGCGTCGGCTCGTACACTCATGTGGCTTCCCGTCGCGGGCCTTGCGATCGGCGTCATTGTGGAGCCGCGAGTGATGCCGATGCTCTTCACCGGTCTTGGCGTCTCTCTCATCGCCGTTGCGGCGGTCCTCACGTGGGCAGGACGGCGCTGGCTCGCCGCGCTCGTGAATGCGGGTGCCCTGACGGGCGCTGACCACGACGGCGGGGCGTGACGATGCCCGCCGCTGAATCGTCCCCGCCACCTCAACCCGATCTTGTCACCGCATGCGCGCTCGCCAGTGCATGCGTGCGGTCCGGGCTCGATGTGACGGGCGCGCTCACCGCAATAGGAGAGGTGTGGCACCACGAGGATGCGGATGCAACTGGCTTAGGAGAGGTGGCTGAGTACTTGCGGAGGGGGGAGGAGTGGGAAGCGGCGTGGGCGCCATGTGTGCCCTCGTTGAGGCCCATGGCACGCGCCCTCCGGCCCGCGTGGGAGAGGGGAGCGAGTCCGGTGGCGGCTCTCGACGCTCTCGCGCACGCAACTCTTGCGCGGCGCAAGGCAGCGGCACTCACCGCTGCAGCGGAACTCGGAGTGCGCATGACGTTGCCGCTCACGCTATGCCTCCTGCCCGCTTTCATCATCGTGGGGGTGGTGCCCCTCATCATCGCGATTGGTGCGGGCGTGGTGAGTGATGTCGCCCCCGCAGTGGGCTCGCTTTCCCCTGACGAATGGACCACACACGGGGACGGCGGCCCCATCACCGCCACGGAAGGAGCACATCAATGAAGGGCACGATGAAACGGCTGGTGGGCGCCGCCGACGACGGCATGGCGACAATCGAATATGCCTTGGTGACAGTGGCGGCCGCGGCCTTTGCCGCAGTCCTCATCGCCGTGGTGAAATCGCCAGAGGTGCGCTCGGCGATCGCCAACGTGATTGGCAGCGCCCTCGGTGGCGGGTGAATCCGCCCCGGACGCGGGTTCAGCCACCGTTGAGTTCGCGCTGACATTGCCCGCCGCTGTCGGCATGATCGCGCTCGCGATGTCTGCCGGAGCGTGGGTGCTTCACCTCGAGGCTGCCCAGCGGGGTGCAGCGGAGGCGGCACGCGTCGCGATCACCGATACCGACAGTGCCGCGATCGCCGCTGGCGAGCATGCGAGCGGGGGTGTCACGCCAGTGCTGGTGAGACACAGTGGGTCCGTGAGGGCGTGCATTGCCGTGCACTATCCACCGTGGCCGGACTCGTCGCGATGCGCCACTGCCGCCGGGCAAGAGCCGTGACCGTGGCGAATCGCAACGACGACGGCTCGGCCGTGCCGGTCATGGTGGCCGTGCTCGCGGTGATCTGCGTGATCGGAGTTGTCGTCACCGCATGGGGTGGCGGCATGGTGCGCGCGACCCAGGCGCGTGGCGCGGCTGACCTTTCGGCGCTCGCCGCTGCAGAGGTTGATCGAGAGCAGCGGGCGCTCGGTGCTGACCCTCAGTGGGCCCTTGTACGGGGCTGCGAAGCGGCCGCTGATGTGGCCGCAGCGAATGGCGCAGCGCTTGCTTCGTGCCACCGCGCAGCGGGCTATTCGGTGGTGGTCGAGGTGATGGTCACGGGCCCGCGGGGTCTGCCTGCGGCGGCGGCGATATCGCGTGCGGGTCCTCGCTCGTAACGGGGACAAAAAGACCCGGCGGCGACTCGGGCTGAGGGATCCGAGCCGCCGCCGGGCGTTAGGTAAGGATACGCGATCGCGGCCCGGAGAGGGTGCTCTCCGCCGTCCGGCACACCACCGGTATCCCTCCCGTCAACGCGCGGTCAGCGCCACTGACGGGAAACTTCATGTTCAGTTGTCGATCACATCAACGTCAGACAGTGGCCCATGTGTTCCCGTCCCAGCACCAGCCCGCAGGCGGGTTGTCAGGATCCTTGAACTCACCGAAATGGCTGTGCCACTTGAGGTTCTGGTTGACCAGTACCCATGCCACGCCGTCATGCATCTTGTACGTCTTGCCAGTGCCTGCGACCGTGGACTCCGGCAAGCAACTTGCCTTCATCTGGGCGCCCCACTTCGTCTTCTCAACGCCTGTACACGTTGATCCGCTCCACGTGGCGTAATTGCCCATGTAGACGTAGTAGTCGTAATCAAGATCCGAGGGGCCCGAGGTGAACACGGCCTTCTTCTCCCAGCCAGACCCAGTGCCCGTCCAGTTGCCCCACGACACCACGCCCGTGGTCGCGTCGGTCCATTGGATGTTCTTCAAGATGGCGCCATTGCCCACCAAGAAGTACCCGGCCTTTGGCACGTACTTGCCCTTCGAGCAGTCGTACGTGTAGCCCTCATAGACCGGTTGCGCCGAGCACTGGTAGTACGTGCCCGAGTTCGGATCCTTGTACCAGCCGGGGTTCACCACCCACTTCTGCTTGGTGCAGTCATACGTCGCGTAAGGCTTGGGCGGGTTGTCGGCCTTGCACTGTGCAATCGGGTCAACCTTCGGGGCCTGAACCGCGGGCTTTGCATCTCCACCGGAAGCGGGCTGCACCGTGGTCGGCTTAGGCGCCGACGGCGGACGAGCCGCATCCTTCAAGCGGTCGATGATGTCGCTGAGGTCAGTCGACTGATACGTCCGCGTGGGGTTCTCTTGACCGAACTTCGCCCGGTAGAGCTCGATCTGCGACAGCCCATCCTTGTTATTGATGATGTTGCGGTCGCGAAGCGCCGGATCATCCTTTGCGGCGTTGTACGCGTGAGTCGCGACAATGCCAAGCGCCACGGCTCCGATCGCGCTCGCCAACGTGGCGGCACTTTGACGGGTGGCGCGCACCCGGCGCGTCTTGTTCACCAAAGAGGCAATGAGATCGTCGCTCGGTGCGTAAGCGACTCCGCCTGCCGTGGCGAGTTCGCGCATCTGGTCATTGATGTTCATCAGCGCGCCTGCCTTCCTGCTTGTGTCTCGTTCACGGTGGCGTACGAGACTCCCTGCGATGGGTTGTCATGAATCGTGCCGAGGGAAGCACGGAGCTTCACGGCTGCGTCGGAGAGGTAACGGCGAACGGCGCCCTCGGTGATTCCCAGTTCACGGCCGATCGCTTCGGCGGTGAGATCGTCGTAGAAGCGAAGGACAGTGCACGCGCGCTCACGCGGTGTGAGCGTCCGCATCGCCTGCTGAAGGTCGGTGCGGAAGTCCACCGTGGCCGTGCGTGCGGACTGCGAATCGTTCTGACCGAGAAGGTGGAACACCCGCTTCCACGCAGAGTCGCGCCTGCCAGCATCCATGTGCGAGGAGAACATTGCCCGCCGCACATACGCCTCTGCCTCGCCGATCGTCACCGACGCTTTGCCCCGCGAGAACGTCTTGACGACGGCGTCGTGAAAGAGATCTTCCGCGTCGCGAGAGTCACCTGTGAGGAGGTAGCCGTAGGCAACAAGAGAGTGGCCGCGCTCGCGCACCAGCCTCTCGAGTGTGTCTGCCCACGATGCCACGTTGCCCCCAGAGTTGTTCCGACGTCACTAGTTAGTACGGACTGTGCCGGTAAACCATTGGGGTCGGAATCCCAAGTGTGACATTTGCCACACAGAAAGAAGCGGCGGGGCGGACGCTCAAGGGGGTAAGCGTCGGCCCCGCCGCTGGGGTGGTGAACGGAACGGGATCAGTTCACCGTGATGGTGCCCAAAGAGGTCCACACCTGCATTTCGACGTAATCCGCCGATGGGAAGGGTGCGATTGCAGAACGGGCTTCTCCGCCTTCGGCCCCGTCACTGAGGTAGGGCTCGGCGTACATGCCAGCGGCGCCGTTATCCAGGTAGAGCGAGTGCACGTTGAGCACGGTGTATGTGCCAGGCTCGACTGGCTTGGGGGCGTTGCCAAGCCAGCATCCGGACACGTCCCTCCACAAGTAGTGGCCGTCCACACTGGTCCCTGGTGCGAGCATGCCGTCTTCGCTGTACATCGAGATGGAGCCGTACCGGTCGATCGCGGAGAGGTACGTCTCTGCAACCACCTTGCCGTCCTTCACCAGCATGAGGGTCGCATTCGGCTCGGCCCAGAAACCCGGCAGCGAGTACTCGCTGAGGTTGGTGACGCTGAGGCTTGCCTCAGGATTGTCGTCAACGACCCAGCCATAGCTCACGCTCAGCTGCTTGGGAAGCGTTGATTCGACGTCAAGCAAGTTCCACTTGGCCGACTCCTGGGGGAATCCTTGAGCCGCGGCCCCGTCCCACGCGCACCCAAAGTACTGGGAGTTGGCGTAATTGAGAGTGTCAGCGTTGAGGCCGTCGTGGGTCATCACGACGCGTTGAGTGCCCGCCGCCATGTTCCACGGTTCACGAGTCACGCGCGCTGCGTACTCGCTCCGTGCGGCCTGGGGGGTGAGGTAGTCCTCCGGGTACTCGATCGGTTCGCCGCGCCAAAGGTACGAGTCAAAGGGGTAGTCGATCCTCTCGCCTGTGATCTGAAGGCTGACCGTATTCGACACGATGTTCTCAACCGCCGGCTGCGGTTCCACCGTCACACTCACGGAGCCGTCAGGACCGGGCTCGACGGAGCCCGGCGGAGTGGCATCGGGTGCCGGAACGTCCTCGGTACCGTCGCCGGTCTCGACGATGTCCTCAACGGGCACGTCGAATGCCACGGGGGAGACACCTTGGACAACGAGCATCTCGTAATCGCCCGCGGGCAACATGCTGCCGTCCCAGCAATTGACAAGTGGCGCTTCGAACGATGCGACACCATCGGTGTAAACGGCGGCAACATCCGTGCGGGCAACCGCATATCCGTCCCACATGATGATGACAGTGGCGGTGTCCGTTGTCGCGACGTCGGCTACGTCCCCACCGGGGGCAAGCGTGAGGTCACCGGACACGGCCTCGCCCGGTTCCGCCACGGTGTCCGCAACGGCCACATCAAGCATTGCGGCATAGCCCTGGTTGGCGATCCCGTCGTCGAGGGGACGGCTTCCGCATGCGCCCCACTCCCACACATACGCCTGGTCCTCCATGCCCGCAATGGCGGGCTCGGCAGCGCCACCGGCACCTCTGCCAGCGTCGGCGCCTTCGGCAGCTGACAACCCGGCAGAACCGCCAGGATGAAGCGCAGCAAGTGCCACCACGGCGGCAACTCCAACGCCAGCTGTTGCGTTCGCGGCAGAACGCAGGCGCCTCCCGCGCTGGATACGCCGTGCGGCACCGGCCACGGACACAGTTGCGTGATCGATGGGGGCGC
>JAEYUX010000015.1 GCA_023432235.1 Actinomycetes bacterium | reverse complement strand
ACGCGACCCTGGCCATCGATGTGCTTCGTCGCGGAGTACACGACGGCGTCGGCGCCTAGCTCGAGTGGCTTCTGACCGAGCGGCGTTGCAAAGACGTTGTCGACGATGAAGAGCGCGCCGGCCTTCTTCGCGAGCGCCGCGACAGCCGCGATGTCGACGACGTCCTGCATCGGGTTGGTGGGGGACTCGACGAACACGGCGTCGGCCGGGGTAGACAGGGCCCGCTCCCATTCGGCGTTGTCGTGCGCCTCGACGTAATCGACCGTGATGCCCCAGTTGGTGAAGTAGTCGTCGAACACCGCGATCGTCGAGCCGAACAATGCACGGCCGGTCACGAGGCGCGAACCTTGCTTGAGGATCGACGCGAGAGAGACAAAGACGGCGGCCATTCCCGTCGCCGTCGCAAAGCACGCCTCGGCACCCTCGATCGCAGCGAGGCGCTCTTCAAAGGTGGTGACGGTGGGGTTTCCGTAACGCGAGTACTGATAGCGCTCGATCTCGCCCGCAAAGGCAGCCTCAGCCTCGGCTGCGTTCGGGTACACGTATCCCTGGGTGATGTAGAGAGGCTCCGCCATCTCGTCGAACGCACTGCGGTGGATGCCCGCGCGCACGGCGAGGGTGTCGGGCCGGAGCCGATCGGGATTGTGGGCGGCGCGGGGGGACACGGCGTCGGTCATGCTCACAGGTTAGTGGCATGTGGTGCCGCCGGGTCCCGAGATGGAAGGGGTTCGGGACCCAGCGGGCACCGCTTAGGCGCGCGACACCACCTGGACGGTGGCGTCGGCGCCGGTGACGACAGGTGCTTCAGGCGTACCTGAGATGCGGAGCGAGTGCACACTGCCATCGGGCTGGACGATCGGCAAGGTCATGTCCAGCTGAGAAGCAACGCCGTAAAGACGGATGGTGAGTCCGTCGAGGTAGTCGTAGTCGGGGCGGTCCGTGCGGTTGCCAACCGCGATCGCCGCGCCTTCACGCACGTACAGCGGCAAGGTGTCGAAGCCATGAGTTTCCGTACGCCACACGCCTCCCACAACCGTTGCGCCCGTCCACCAATTGGTCCAGGTGCCTGCGGGGAGGTAGAAGGACACCTCTCCCGAGGCGCTCATCACCGGTGCCACGAGCACGTCGGGGCCAAGCATGAACTGCTGGTCGAGGTACGTGATGGCGGGATCATCCGGGAACTCGAAGAACATCGGCCGCGCCACCGAGACACCGGTGGCCGCCGCGTCGGCGCTCACCTTGTAGAGGTACGGCATAAGCGAGTTCTTCAGCCGGCTGAACTGGGCCGTGATCTCCACGGCCTCGTCGTCGAAGCTCCACGGCACGCGGTAGCTCTCGGAACCGTGCAGCCGCGAGTGGCTCGACAGCAATCCAAAGGCGGTCCAGCGCTTGAAGACGGCGGGGTCTGGGGTGCCCTCGAAGCCGCCGATGTCGTGGCTCCAGTAACCAAATCCGCTCGTCGCGAGAGACAAACCACCGCGCAACGTCTCCGCCATCGAGGGGAAGGTCGACGTGTTGTCGCCGCCCCAGTGAACGGGGAACTGTTGGCCGCCCGCAGTAGCGGAGCGGGCAAAGAGCACGGCTTCGCGTTCACCGTGAACGTCCTTGAGGACGTCAAACACCGCTGCGTTGTACAGCTGCGTATAGAGGTTGTGCATCGTCTGCGGGTCGGAACCGTCATGCCACACCACGTCGGTGGGAATGCGCTCGCCAAAGTCGGTCTTGATCGCGTGAATGCCCTGGCCAAGCAATGCCCGCAACTTGTCCTGGAACCAGCGGGTGGCCTCGGGGTTGGTGAAATCGACGAGCCCCATGCCGGCAACCCACATGTCCCACTGCCACACGGAGCCATCGGGTCGCTTGACGAGGTACCCCTTGGCGGCGCCCTCCGCAAACAACGCGGAACGCTGTGCGATGTACGGGTTGATCCAGATCGACAGGTGCAGGTCGCGCTCATTGTGCAGGCGGTCGAGCATGCCCTTGGGGTCGGGGAACACCCGAGCGTCCCATTCGAGGTCGGTCCAGTTGAACTCGCGCATCCAGAAGCAGTCGAAGTGGAAGACGCTGAGCGGAATTCCACGATCCCGCATCCCGTCGACGAACGAGTTGACGGTCGCTTCGTCGTACTCGGTGGTGAAGGAGGTCGACAGCCACAAGCCGAACGACCACGCAGGCACCTGGGCCGGGCGTCCGGTGGTGCGCGTGTAGCGGTCGATGACGTCCTTGGGGGTGGGCCCCGCGAACACGAGGTACTCAAGAGACTCGCCAGCGGTGGAGAACTGAACGCGCTCGACGGCCTCGGAGGCGATCTCAAAGGAGACATGCTCAGGCTGGTTGACGAGCACGCCGTAGCCGCGGTTCGTCATGTAGAACGGGATGTTCTTGTACGACAGCTCCGAGCTCGTGCCACCGTCAGAGTTCCATGAGTCGATCGTCTGGCCGTTCTTCACGAACGAGCCAAAGCGCTCGCCCAGCCCGTAGACCACTTCGCCGACGCCGAGGTCGAGTTGCTCGTGGATGTAGTGGCGGGCGGGGGCGAGGCCATCGGCGGTGTAGCCAGTGAGGCCGGCGGGCCCGGCGGTCACCGTGTGGCCGGGGCCAAGGGTGAGATACGCCTGCGACTTGTGACCAGAGCCAGTGAGGCGGGTGTCGCCATCCCAGAAGCTGAGGTCCCACGGAGCGCCGCGCTTGATGACGGCACGCAAGCGCCCGGCGGTGAGGATGCCCTCCTCCTCCGTGATCGTCAGTTTGCCCGCACCCGGCTCGCTGTCGATCTCAAAGCCGGGGGAGCGTCGGCCGCCTGTGTGGTGGTCAATACGCACCTTGATGACGCCTTCGGCAACTGCGCTGAGCGTCACCTGCAACACCGGCAGGTTGAGCACGTTGCCGCGCTGCTGGATGACCCGTGAGGGAGCCGTGACAACAATCGTGTCGCCATCAGCGGTGACGTCATAGGCCTCTTGGGCATACGCGGCGGTGACGCCGGGACGCAAATGCCAGAAACCGTCGGTGAACTTCATGGTTATTTCACTGCTCCTGCGGTGATTCCTCGGGTCAGCGTGCGCTGGAAGATGAGGAAGAAGATGATGGTCGGAATGGTGCTGATAAGCGTTCCCGCAACCAGCGTGGTGGTGTCTGTTTGACGTTCGCCGTTCAGTTGCTCAAGCAACAGCGGCACGGTCAACGAGTCATTGGTGTTGAGGAAGGCCATGGGCAAGAGGAACTCGTTCCAGGTCCAGATGAAGAAGAAGACCATGAGCACCGCGAGCGTGGGACGGATCACTGGCACGATCACCGAGCGCAGCGCGCGCCACCTCGTCGCGCCGTCAACGGCGGCGGCTTCGAGAATCTCGCGGGGGAACGTGCCGAGCAGGCTCGACAACAAGTAGGTGCCAAAGGCGGATTGGATCACCGTGAAGGTGATGATGACGGACCACGGGTTCGAGAGCAGACCGAGGCGGTCGTAGAGCTTGAACAGCGGGTCGAAGAGCATTTCCTGCGGCACGAGGTTTGCCATGAGGAACACAAGGACGAGCCATGTGCGTCCGCGCACGCGCCCGATGCCGATGGCGAACGAGTTCAGCACCGACAGGACCACCGCGAGGAGCGCGACCATGCCAGAGATGAAGATCGAGTTCCACAGTGCGCGCGGGAAGTTCTGGGTAGTCCAGAAGGTCGAGATTCCCGTGAAATCGAGCCGTTGGGGGAGTTCGAGCGGGCTCGAGTTTGCGTAGTCGGCAGGGGACTTGAAGGCGTTGAGCAGCAACAAGATCATGGGGAACACGACGGCGAGGGCGCCGAGCACGGCGAGGGCGAGGAGGATCCATTCGCTCGCGGTCCGCGGCCGACGCCGGTTGCGGGCGGTCGGGTCCGTCTTGGGGGTGACGGGGCGAGTGGTCGTTGTCATGTCGCTCACGCGTCCTTCCGCTCGACGCGGTTTTGGAACCAGATGAAGGCCACCGCCACGAGAGCGACGAGGATCGTGATGGCCGAGGCGATCGTCGCTGCGTAACCCTTGTCGGTGCCCTTGATGAACTCGATGTACGCGTAGTACGAGGGCACGTAGGTGGACTTCGTGGGCCCGCCGTTGGTGAGAATGAAGACGGGTGCGAACACCTTGAGCGCCGCGATCGTCGTGGTGAGGGCAACAACAAAGACCTCGGGGCGAATCATGGGTAAGGTGATGGCGCGGAAGCGCTCGAACCAGCGCGCGCCATCGAGTTCCGCAGCCTCGTAGAGCTCCGGATCGACGCGCTGCAAGGCCGCCATGAAAATCACCACGGGGTAGCCGATCTGGATCCACACCATGAGGACCATGACCGATGTCATCGCGGTGCCGTAGGAACCGCCGAGCCAGTTGACCTGCACGTCATTGCCCGTGACAAAGGTGAGGAACTGGTTGAGAACGCCGTCGCTGTTTGGTTTGAGAATCCAGCTGAACATCACACCTGCCACGGCAATCGGCAGGATCTGTGGCAGGTAGTACGTGGCGCGGAGGAAGCTCGAGACCTTGGCGCCGAAGCGTCGGCCCACCACGTCAAAGAGAAGAGCGGCGATGACGAGGCCCAACAGCGTGGGGAGCACCACCATCGCGAGAATCACCAAGACGATGTTCTTGAACGACTGCAAGAACTCCGTGTCGCCAAAGAGCTTGATCCAGTTGTCAAGACCCGCGAACTGCTCCTCGGCCCGGCCTCCGCGCCAGTGGAAGAAGCTGAGGCGGAAGTTGCGAATGATCGGGTAGAAGATGACGACGCTGACGAGCAGGGCGCCCGGGATGAAGTACAGCCAGTAGCCACGAGACGTGCGGCCGCGCTCGGGGAAGCGTGGCGCGTCGGCCGGGTGGCGGCTCTTTGTGCGCGTTGGTGTGGTCATGGTGAGTCCGTTCTGGCGGGGTCCGGGCCGTGAGACCCGGACCCCGCACTGTGCAGATGACTAACGGATGTCCGCGACGTAGCTCTCGTAGTAGTTCTCGAGCTCCGCCTGGGCTTGCTCGGGGGTGTAGGAGCCGTTCACGAGGCCCTGCATCACCGAGTTGAGGTCACCGTAGAACGTGGGCGTCGGCCAGTCCGGGTAGAAGGACAGACCGTCGCGTTCGTTGACCTCGTTGAACAGGCCGATGAGCTTCTGTGCGTTCTCATCGGTGATGTCCTCCGTGTTGGCCGCAACGGGCAGGCCGCCCGACTCGCCCATGAGTGCCTGGATCTCAGGACGCATGGTGATGTCGATGAAGATCTGGGCGAGCTCAGGCTGCTGCGACCGCACGGGGATCACCCAGATGTTGCCGCCCGAACCAGGGGTGAGCTCGGTGCTCGGCCAGTTCGTGATGCCCAACTCGAAGGTGGTCGCCTCGGCCAGCATGCGGCCGTACCACCACGAACCTGAGTAGAAGAAGGGAACCTCGCCGTTGATGAACTGGAGACCAGCGTCTTCGGCAGTCATGCCGGAGACATCCTTTGAGATGTAGCCCTTGGCCACCCAGTCCGCGAGCGTCTCCGTGGCATAGGTGATCTCTTCGCCCTGCCAGTCGACAGGGTTCTCGTACAGCTCGTAGTCATTGACGAACTGACGGTCCGCCTGCGACAGCGCGAGCTGGTACCAGAGCTGACCCATCGGGTACTCCTGTGCGGACGTCGTGAGCGGCGTGATGCCGTCGTCCGCGAAGGTCGCGAAGGCGGCCTCGAGGTCCTCAATTGACGTGGGGACGTCGAGTCCATACTCCGCCAGCATGTCGGCGTTGTAGTAGAGGAAGACGAACTCGCCGTAGTTGGGAACGCCGTAGAACGAGCCAGAGCCCATCACGCCGTCCTCGTTGTACTTGGCGATCGTGTCGATGCCCGCGCCAAGCTTGTCGGCCCATCCATACGTCGCGTATGCGTCATCAAGGTTCTGAATGACGCCAATCGCCGCGAGGTGGCCCGCCGTGCCGTTGCCCTTGTTGTATTCGGACACGTCCGGCGCGTCCGAAGAATCGAAGAGCTGTGCGGCGGAAGCGTTGAGGTCCTCGAACGCGGTGCGTTGAAGGTCGACCTTTGCGCCGGTCTCCTCTTCGAAGATCTCGATGGCACGGTCCCAGGCGATTCCCATCGCGGAGTCGGCGCCTTCGTAGTGCATCACCTTGAGGGTCTCGCCGGCAAAGTCGCCTGAGCCGGAGTTCGAGCCGCCGCTTGCTTGCGGCTTCGAGTCGTCGGAGCCTGACGAGCAGGCTGCGAGCATGAGGGCACCCGCGGCCACGGTGGCCACGAGTGCTTGCTTGCGGTACTTCATTGGTTCCTACCTCCTTGTAGGGCCTTGGCCCGGTGTGTGCGGAGCCTTCCACGCTTCGAAGCGCTTCGAATGAATCTCAATCGAAAAGCCGAGACGGTTTCGTCACGTGGTTGGGGGTGGAACGGGGGCTGCTGCCACCGTTCCGCGGTCTTGGTAAATAGGGGGCACAAGCGTGACGCCGCGATGCGGCGACCCGCCGTCAATGAGATCGACAAGGATGTCGACGGCGACCGGGCACGTGAATGCGGGGTCAAGTGGCATGGCATCAAACGGCAGAGGTGCGCGTGAGGGGCCGGGTGTCATACCGGCCGCCACAACCGAGATGTCATGCGGTACGGCGAGGCCACGATGGGCCAGCGCCGTCACGAGTGACGTCGCCACTCCGTTGGTGGTGCTGAGCACAATGCCCGTGGTGCCTGGCTGCTCAGCGATCATCATGGCGACAGCCGGCTCCGCGTCGTCTCCGTCGGGATGCACGATGACGCCGGTCACGCCACGTTGTGCGCAGTGGCGAGAGAACTCGCGCTCAATGCGAAGCGGGTA
>JAEYUX010000011.1 GCA_023432235.1 Actinomycetes bacterium | reverse complement strand
CGCTCTCGCAAGTCCTGAGCAGCACTGACGCGCCTCGCCGTCGCGACTTCACGGGCGAAACGCCGGCCAAGTGTGACATAGATCACATTGCGAATCTCTGGCGCGGCGCCGCGCCTCTTCCTAGGATTGTTGCAACACCCAACAAATCGCCAGTGAGGCCGCCCCACCAGGGAACACGGCATCGCGCGTCGCTACCCGCAACTCGGGAGCGGACGAGAGGACCCCGGCACCCCACGATGTCAGAACGCGAACCTGCCCCCACGAGCCACGACATTCCACTGATCCGCAAGTCGGACCGCGTGGACGCCCCCTCCACGTACGCGTCGTGGCGTGACTACGCCTTTTCCGACGACACGGAACAGGCACCCACGTCCGTGGACTGAGGCGTCGGCGGCCGTGACAGACTTGCTTCATGGCCACTGAGCGTCCCCTGCGCCACCTTTCACTCGATACCCTCCGCGAACGCACGTCTTCTAAGTGGCGGCGTTACGACCCCGACGTCCTCCCGCTGTGGGTTGCGGAGATGGACGTGATGCTCGCTGAGCCCATTCGCGAAGCACTCGAGCACGCAGTGCGCATTGGCGACACTGGCTACCCAGTGGGCACCGCATACCCCGAGGCCTTTGTCGACTTTGCGCGGAGCCGCTGGGACTGGTCGGGCCTCGTCACCGACAACGTGCGCCCTGTCTCCGCCGTCATCCAGGGCTACACCGAGGCGCTCCTCCTTGCCGCTGGGCAGGGTGGCACCGTGGTGGTCACCTCTCCCGTGTACCCGCCGTTTTACTCGTACGTGCGTGAGGCTGGGCTCACTGTCATCGAGGCACCATTGACTGCCGACATGCGACTGGACTTTGCGGCGATTGACTCCGCGCTGGGTGGCGCCCGTCGGGACGGCGCACCAGGTGTCGCTCTCCTTCTGTGCAATCCGCATAACCCTGGCGGCACCCTGCACACGCGCGAGGAGCTGAGTGCCCTCGCCACCGTTGTCCGGTCACACGGAGCGACAGTGGTCTCAGATGAGATCCACGCTCCGCTGGTCTACGCACCCGGAACCTTCACTCCCTACCTCACGGTGGACCAGACGGCCATGGCGCTTCACGCCGCGTCAAAGGCATGGAACCTTGCCGCCATTCCTGCCGCTCTTCTCGTGTTTGGGGAGGATGCGGCCGACGCCCGTCGAGTCTTTGTCAACGGCGCTCACCATGGCCCGACGCACTTTGGTGCGATTGCGCAGACGGCTGCGTATCGAGAAGGCGGGCCGTGGCTCGACGCTCTGCTCGTCGACCTCGCCGAGAATCGGGATCTTCTTGCCGACCTTCTCGCCGAGCATGTACCCGGCGCGCGGCTCACGCCGCTTGAGTCGACCTACCTCGCATGGGTGGACTGCCGCGAACTCGGCCTCGATGCCGAACCCGCGTCGGTGTTCATGGAACGCGGACGGGTTGCGTTCAACCCCGGCCCCACCTTCGGCACCGGGGGTGAGGGGCACGTCCGCATCAACATCGCCACGCACCCCGAGATCCTCACCGAGGCTGTGCGCCGCATGGCGGCCGCGCTCCGCTAACGTTCACGCCTCGTCGTGAGGCCGATTCCATTCAATGGTGTAGCGCCACAACACACGGTCCTTGTAGAGCGCACCAGGAAGAATGTCATTGACGGCACGCTTCACCTCGGTGAACGTGTGGGGCGGCGGCCACACCGTGGGGCAGCCGTGCTCCCAACGCCCCTTGACGAGCACAAACGCCTTGTCCGCAATGGAACCGGCGAACTCCCGCGGGAGGTCTCGCCACGTGGCGCGCGCAGCGCCCACCACGTACAGACGGCCACCGGGAGCCACCCACGACTTCAAGCGCTCCAAGCCTTCACGGATATCCATGTGGTGAAGCAACGCACCGGAGTAGACCACGTCCGCCGGCGCCAAGTCGGTGTCGAAGATGTCGCCCACCACATAGGTGATGTTGTCTGACCACTGGGCACGAGCACGCTCAATACTTGGCTCATCCGCATCGATGCCCGTGACGGCGAGGCCCGCGCGCGCGAGCGTCCGTGCCGCGAGCCCTTCCCCGCACCCGGCATCGATTGCTGTCTTCGCACCCTCGGGCAGCTCAGCGAGCAACATCGACTGATACCGGATGGTGTGATTGAAGCGCTTGTGGTCAGGAATATCCGCGTCCATGCCCCCAAGTGTGCCCGGAGAATTCGCCCGTGCGTGACGAATCGATCACCCGTACGCTGTGAGCGTGAGCAATGACGCCACACCTCCGGCTGAGGTCGAGATCGATGAGGCGCTTGTTCGCGCGCTCTTGCACGCTCAACAGCCTGACCTCGCAGACCTGCCGATCGGTGAACGGTTCGAAGGCTGGGACAACGTGACATTCCGCCTTGGTGACAGGTGGGCGGTGCGGTTGCCACGGCGCGCGCTGGGCGCGACGAACCTTGCACAAGAGCTCGACTGGCTTCCCCGGATCAGTGAGAACTGGACCTTCGCGGCGCCGATTCCGTGGGTGCGCGGCGCCCCGGGCGAGGGTTTCCCGTGGGCCTGGTCCGTGGTGCCGTGGATTGAGGGCACGCCTATATATGAGGCACCGCTTCATGCACTGGGAGCTCGGCATCTCGGACGCGCTCTTGCCGAGATTCACCAGCCGACCGAGCTCCACACGCCCATCAACCCGTTTCGCTCCATCTCGTTGGCGCAGCGTGCCGAGCGTCTCGACATGCGCTTGGCCGCGCTTGAGGGAACTCACCCGAGCCATATCGATGGCGACTACGCCCGCCGCATCTACACGGAAGGCTCGCGTTTGCGGTGCGAAAAGTTCACGTGGGCGCACCTCGACCTCCACGGCGGCAATGTCCTGACCCGCGACGGCGGCTTTGCAGGAATCATTGACTGGGGCGATGCCGCGGCCGGCGATCCCGCGACGGACCTTGGTCAAGTCCTCACGCTCGTGGGACGCCGACGCTTTCGCGACGTGGTGCGGGGCTATGCCGACGCTGGGGGTGCGGCAGCGGGCCGATCGAGCTTGTCAGAACACACGGCGAGGCGAGTGGAAGCCGAGGCCGTCGGTTATGCGGTTACGCTCGCGAGCCTCACGGAACCGGCGCATTGCGCAGCCGGATGGACGGCATTAGCGGACCTCGGCTACGCGGAGGATGTGCCGGACGAGGTGCGAGAAAATGCGGGCATCACCGACGAGCAAGGTGCTGCCTAAGCACGCTCTCTAGAAACCGAGTGCCCTCAAGAGCGGCTCGGCTTCAATCCAGTTTTCCTCATCGCTGCGATCGTCTCGCCATACCGCCATATAGCGGTCACGCTGATCGTCGGAAAGCGCGTTCCACACCGACATGATGCGATCGTGTTCCGCATGCCAATAACCCACAATGCGCAACGCGGACGTCGGCAGGCCGCGCTCACCACGCACGTACGTGCGGATGCGACGTGACAGTGCCGATTCGCACGCCACCCAGAGGTAGGGCTGCGATTCGGCAGAATCAAGGAGGCGCTTCACCGCATCCATGAGGACGGTGGGGCCAATGCCGTTGCCACCGATGCGCCATTCGAGGTCAACATCCGCGAGGCTCGTGAGAGTACGAGAGTCGGCCATCGTGGCAACCTCGATGACAACCCGGAAGCGCTCCTCAGGGCGAGCTTCCTCAAGAATGCGCGCGATGGCGGGGATCGCCGTCGCGTCACCGACGAGAAGTCGGGTCACGCTTGCATCCGGTGCGCGGTAGTAACCCTTGGGCTCTGAGATCAATACCTCATCACCCGGGAGGACGGATTCGCCCCATGCGGCACCTGGCCCGTGGCCGTGTGTCGCAATCTCCATCTCGATGCCATCGGGTCGCACGCGCGAGATCGTGTAGTGGCGCGCGGTGTGGCCGTGTGCCACGTCGGCTTCTTCGGCACCCAGTTCAACGTGAACGAACTCGTCCGGGTCACCTGACGTGGTCCATTCGCCTGGCGCCGTGGCGAGTGCCACCCGGACGAATCCGGGTGACACTCGCTCAACGTCAGTGACGACGGCACGGATGGTCGATTCCATCGTTACGCAGCCGCCTCGGCGCCGGGGACCTCAGTGGCCGGGTCGCCGTCAAGGGCGGCCTCCAACTGCGGCACCACGGTGTCGAGCACGTAGGCCTGCGACAGCGGCGACGCGAAGGAGAACGCGCCTTCAAAGACGGAGTCGGTGGACCAGATGTGCCCGCCCGACTTCGTGATGTTGAGGTTGGGGTACGCGGGCATCGCCTCAACCTGTGCGCGCGAGTCAGGCGAGAGAGCCGTGAGCCACACGATCGTGTCGAAGTCGAGCAGATCGAGACGCTCGGGGCTTACCGTCAGATAGAAGTCGGTGTTCGGGTCGCCTGCGGCGTCCGGGCCCGTCACGTCGAGGCCAAGGCGGCCAAGGAACGCGGGGCGGGGGTCGTAAGAGAAGTAGGCGCCCGGCTGGCCTTCGTAAACGAAGCCCACGGCCGCGGTCTTTCCTTCCCACTCCGGGAACTCAGCGCGGATCGACTCGAAGCGTGCTTCGAGGTCAGCGATGAGCCTCTCACCCTCATCGACCTTGCCCAAGGCGGCCGCGATCATGCGGGTCTCCTCGTCAAACGGCATGCCGTAGTCCTCCCAGTCGCCGCTCTGAGCAACAACAGGAGCGATCTGGGACAGGAGGTCGTACTGCTCCTGAGTGATGCCTGACCACGTCGCAACGATGAGGTCGGGCTGCAGTGCAGCAACCTGCTCAATGTTGATCTCGCCTGCGGGAAGGACCTCGGGCTCAGCACCCACTGCCTCGCGAGCCTCGTCGGCCCACGGCCACGTCGCGTAGTCGTAGCCGTTGTACCACTCGCGCACTGCGACAGGCGCGACACCAAGGGCGTAGAGCCAGTCCTGCTCGTGGAAGCCCACGCTCACCACCCGCTCGGGCTCGGACTCGATGGTGGTGGAGCCGAACTTGTGCTCGAGCGTCACGGGGAAGGCGCTGTCGGTGCTCGTGGCGGGTGCGCCCGACTCACTCGGTCCGGCTTGGCTGTTGCTGTCGCTGCTTGAACATGCCGTCAGCACCAGCAGTGCTGCGGCTGCAACCGCAACTCCAAGGCGTCGCAGGGTGGGGGTCATCGTGTCCTCTCAAGTGAGTCGGTGGAGGCATAGGCCGCCTCAAACGTGTCGACGCTGTCCCCAGCGTCGGTGGGGTGGACCGTCTTGGCGCCGGGAGGGGCCGCGGACGGAACAATCAAGGGGGTGCCGGTGACGGGGTCGGGCACCACGGTGACAGGCAGGCCGAAAGCGGCGCCGACGCGCTGCGCCGTGAGCACATCCTTCGGCGAGCCACTGGCGAGCACGAGTCCCGCCGACATCAGCACAAGGTGGTCGGCGTAGCGCGCGGCTTGAGCGAGGTCGTGCAGAACGGCGACGACAGTCCGCCCTTCGGCGGCGAGGCGGTGGACCAGGTCGAGGACGTCGTACTGGTGGGCGATGTCCAAGAAGGTGGTCGGTTCGTCGAGAAGGAGCAGTTCGGTCTGCTGTGCAAGAGCGAGCGCAATCCACGCGCGCTGACGCTGGCCGCCGGAAAGCGAGTCAACGGGTCGATCGGCAAGACCAGCAAGGCCGGTGGCGTGAATCGCCTCGTTCACCGCATCGGTATCGCGCTGAGACCAGGCGGAGAAGGGGCCGAGGTGCGGGGTGCGGCCGCGGGCGATCAGGTCGCGCACGGTAATCCCCGCCGGAGCGGTGGGCGCTTGCGGAAGCAGGCCGACCTCGCGTGCAACATCGCGGGTGGGCAACGAATGAATGTCCGAACCGTCGAGCAACACGGCGCCGAGTTGGGGCTTGTGAAGACGTGACAGTGCGCGCAGGAGCGTCGACTTTCCGCAGCCATTCGGGCCGATAATCGCCGTGAAGGCGCCGGATGGGACCTCGAGCGAGAGATCGTGCACAACGCGCGCGTTGCCGTATGCGAGCGACAAGTGCGAGGCCACCAAACGGACGTTCGAACCCGGGGCTACCGAGGGTATGCCGACGTCTCCGGTTGTCCGGGCGCGCGCAACGGCGTCGGCATTCATGGGGCTCCCACAGGGATTCGGGCCGCGGACGTTGCGGCCAAGTAAGGCAACCCTAACTGCCAATTACGCAAGTAGTCAATTGCGTAATTAGATGGGGGCTCTTCTAACCGTTGCTGACAGTTTCGATGGGACGCCGACGCTGCGACGGGAGGGCTAGATGCTGCCGCGCAGGCGGGTGAGAAGCATGAGGAGATACGGGGCGCCGATCGCGGCGGTGAGGAGGCCGATCGGCAACTGGGTAGGCGACAAAGCCTCGCGCGCGATGAGATCAGCGACCGATGTGAGGCACGCCCCCATAAGCGCTGACGCCCCGATCACGATGCCGCCTGATGCCGACAGCCGGCGCGCGATCGCAGGGGCAACAAGGGCAACGAAACCAATCGGCCCCGTCACCGCAGTCGCGAGTCCAGCGGCAACTCCTGACAGCGCCACCGCACCGAGCCGTACGCGGACGAGGTTGACGCCTAGCGCCGCCGCGAGATCATCACCCATTTCCATCACGCGCAAACGGCGCTGATAACAAGCCGCCGCCGGAATGATGAGTGCGAGCGCAATCGCGGCGATGACTACGTGTTTCCACACTCGCGCGTTTGTCGAGCCCACGGTCCACAGGTAGGCCGAGCCGGCGACCTTCTCCGGGAGCCTCGTCAGCATGTACGTGACGATCGAGGTCGCAACAAAGCCGATGCCAATTCCTGCGAGCACCATGCGCATCGGCTGGATGCCACCGCGCCATCCGAGTGCCGTGATGAGCGCGGCGGTAAGAAGCGATCCCATGACGGCCCACGGCGCAATGGCAAGGGAATCCGATGTGCCCATCACGGCAATGGCCGTGACCGCAGCTGCGGATCCGCCCGCCGTCACTCCAAGGAGGTCGGGCGATGCGAGCGGGTTGCGGGCGACCGACTGCAACAGGGCGCCCGAGACGCCGAGCAGCGCGCCAACCAAGGCGGCGGTGTACGCACGGGGGGCACGGAGCTGCCCCACGACAAAGTCCGCGCCATCGGAAGAGACGCCGACGCCGGCCTTCAACACCTCGGGAAGCGGCAAGTCGATCTGGCCGGTAGCGAGTGAGGTGACGACGCTAATGAGGAGGACCGCGGCGAGTGCGAGGGGGACGAGGATCGCTCGCCTCGAACGCAGCCACAGGCGGGTTGAGCGCATGGTGCGCGCGGGCTGGACGGTGCTCATAGCGCCACCACCCGGAGCCGGCGCGCGAGGACCGCAAGGAGCACGCCACCGCCGAGCGCTGTGGCGATGCCGACGGACACCTCGCCGGGGCGGGCGACAAGCCGACCGGCGACATCGGCGGCCAACATGACAACTCCGCCAGCCGGAATGCTCATGGCGATGAGCCACCCGATGCGGGGCCCCGTCACGGCGCGAACAAGGTGTGGCACTGCAAGGCCCACAAACGCGATCGGCCCCGCGAGGGCCGTCGACACTGCCGCGAGTGACACAACGAGCGCCATCACCCCTGCCCGCGTTCTAGCGACGTTGATGCCGAGGCCAGCCGCAGCGTCGTCCCCGAGGGCAATCGCTTGAAGCGGGCGGACAAACACGGTGACGAGCACAAGCAAGATTGCGATCACCACGATCATCGGAAGGATGGGAATGCCCGCCCGGCCGGTGAGCGAACCCGCGAGCCAGTAACGGAGAACGTTGAGGGCCGTCTGGTCATAGAGCACGATCGCGGTGGTGAGGGCGGTGAGGAGGGCAGTGACGGCAGCGCCGGCAAGCGCGAGCCGGATTGGCGCAGAGGCTCCCCCGCCACTGCCGACGCCGTAGACAACGAGACCCGCAATGGCGGCGCCAACGAGGGCGAGACCCACTTGCGGCATCACCGTCGTGATTCCGCCGAAGACGGTGCCAATGACGATCGCGAGTGCTGCCCCGGCGTTGAGACCAAGCAGACCGGGGTCAGCCAAGGGGTTGCGCGTCAGCGATTGCGCAAGAGCGCCCGAGACGGCGAGTGCGGCGCCTGCAGCAAGGCCAATGAGGGTGCGGTCCCACCGCAGGGAGCGGATAATTCCGTGATCCTCATTGCTTGAATCGGCGCTCCAGATCGCATCCCAGACGGTGGCGAGAGGAATCGACTTTGCTCCGAGCGCAAGCGATGCGGCGACAGCTACAACGAGGAAGACGACCGTGACGATGAGCGCCGTGCGCGGCGTGATCCACTGGCCCCAATGCCAAACCGGCCGCATCCGCATACGCAAAGGCGGAGCGGCGTCGGGGCTGCTACGCGGCACGGATCCTCACCTCAGGCGGGCGGGCGCGTGACCCGCGGGAACGTTGAGCCCGACAAGTATTACGCAACCGAGGCAGTTCGTAAATCCGCCCCCGCCAGCGTCACACCGGGTTTGGCGGCCACACGATGACGTAACGGACTACGCCGCCGGCCGTGTCACTGCGCTCGTTCTCCGCAAGTTCCGCCACAAATCCTTCGCGCCGCAGGAACCCGCGCGAACGCACATCTTCGCTCTCCACCACGGTGTGCAGCAGCGAGGCGCCGGCCTGGCGAACGTGGTCGATCGCACGCCGCAACAGCGTCTGCCCGATGCCCTTGCCCTGGACTGTGTTGAACACCTGCACCGTGATGAGCTCTGCGGCACCTGCTTCGTCGGGCTCGCGAACCGCTGCGATCCCTTGAATAGCGCCGTCGGCGCCTTCGTAGGCGAAGACGGTGAGTCGCTCGGCGTCGCGGGCAAAGAGCGTTTCCATCAGGTCGTGGAGCATGCGCACCGAGTGGCGACCTTCGTCATCTGACCGATGCGCGACCATCGCGGTGAAGAACTCGAGGATCGCACTTTCGTCGTTGGGCGACGCGATCCGAATCCCTCGTGCCATGCGGACAGCCTAGGGGTTAACGCTCACATTTCTTACAAGTGATTCTCAAATTTGGGTCCCGAACCGGTTCATTGTTCGGTAGACGGCCAACATCGTGCCTGATATCTGCCCCCACTAGCAGCCATTGGCGAGAAAGGACCATACTCGTCCCATGAATACGCAAAGGATGTCTCTCATGACGCTGCCCGTCGATGACCTCGCGGCAGCGATCGATTTTTATGGGCGCGCCCTCGGCTGGGAGATCCGCGTGCGTTTCGGCGACGACATCGCCTATGTGCAGATGAACGGTTTTGTCGCCGCCCTCTGGTCACGCCATTCGTGGACTGACGAGGGCCTCGACTTTGACCCGCCCGGCTACACCTCCTTTGCGATCAACTTCTCTCGCCCGCCTGAGGTGGACGCTGTGGCCGAACAGTGGGTGATGGCTGGCGGCGACGTCGTCAAACAGCCAGGCATCGCACACTGGGGCGGTTACTCCAGTTACGTCCGAGACCCCTGGGGCAACCTCATTGAACTCGCCGTGAACGACGCCTTCGAGATCACCGAGGACGGCCTCACCGTCATGCGGCCGGACTGACGCATCCTGCAGCCCCGCCGCGTGGCACGATGAGCGCATGAGCGAGGCCGCCCTCATCCGCCCAGCCACTGCCGCCGACTCCGCCGCGCTCGCGGCGATCTATAACCACTACGTCCTTCACAGCGTCGTCACCTTCGAAACCGACCCCGTCACAGCAGCGGAAATGGAGGACAGGCTCGACAAGCTCGCGAGGGCTGGCCTGCCGTGGCTTGTTGCCGTGGAGCATCAGGAGGGCGACACCGACGCCGTGCTCGGCTATGCATACGCCGGCACCTTCAAAGAGCGGTTTGCTTGGCGACACTGCCTCGAGACGTCCGTTTATGTGGCCCATGAGGCGCATGGACGTGGCCTTGGCCGGGCGCTGTACCGCGAACTCTTTGCGCGGCTCGCGGCACTCACTCCCGAGCAGTCACCGCATGCCCCCGTCCACACGCTCATCGCCGGAGTCGCGCTACCGAATGCCGCCTCCGTTGCGCTGCACGAGGCGATGGGCATGGAGAAGGTAGGCGTGGTGCGGCAAGGCGGGCGCAAGTTCGACCAGTGGATCGATGTCGGATACTGGCAATTGGTAATGACAAGGGAGGGCGAGTGAGCGATCGAGT
>JAEYUX010000007.1 GCA_023432235.1 Actinomycetes bacterium | reverse complement strand
ACCAAGCCCTGCAGGCCCTTGTAGAGGCGGTCGATGACGCCCTGCTTGTACGTGTTGACGGCGGCCATGTCGACACCGTTGAAGGTGGTCTGGACACCAATAGACGGGCCGTGCTTAGCCTCGTCAGCAACCTCGGCCGCGTGGAGCAGCGCCTTGGTGGGGATGCAGCCGTTGTGGAGGCAGGTGCCACCCACCTTGGACTCTTCCACCAGGCCCACCGTCAGGCCGAGTTGAGAAGCGCGCAGCGCAGCGGAGTAACCGCCGGAGCCGCCGCCGAGGATCAGGACATCAAACGAGCGGGGGTTGGACTCGGTCACGAGGTCATATCTCCTTGTAAGGACGGGACTGTACCCATCTTGCCATTTGTGCCGGTCAGCGCGAACCGCGCCGCCCTTGGTTACCCTAGACAACATGAGCTTCCTGGCACGTTTATTCCGGCGAGGCTCTTCCTCGCCCGCTCCGACCGGCACGTCATCCCGGGAGGCGCAGACGGCGACGATGAGTCACTTCCGTCAGTTCGTGAGCGAACGTGAAGGCTGCGAGGCCTTCATTGAGCCTGCTACGCGCGTCACGCAGACCACGATGGTGATTGTCGCGGACACAGGGGAGTGGACACGGCGCAAGGTGCCAGACGAGACCGCGGCGCGCAAGGTGGCAAAGGAACTCGGGATTCCCGTATTCGACGTCAACCTCTCTGGCTATCCGTCGCGTATGCGCGAATGGAATGAGAAGCACCGTCATCTGTAGCGCGCCCGCAGTTTCGCGTGGACATAAGCAAAGGCCCCGACGTTGACGTCGGGGCCTTTGCTGTGTTCGGCACGTACTTTTTACACGCGAGAGCGGTGCTCGACGAACTGGAAGAGAGTGCGCACGCTGGCACCCGTACCGCCGGGAACGGTGAAGCCGTAGGCGCCGCCTTCGTTGAAAGCCGGCCGTGCGATGTCGAGGTGAGCCCACGGGGTATCGCCCACAAATTCCTTGAGGAACCATGCAGCGGACAGCATGCCGCCGCCGTTTGGGTCACCGATATTGCGAATGTCAGCCACCTTGGAGTCGATCGACTCACGCAGGTGCCCGGGTAGCGGCATGGGCCACATGTCCTCGGCAATTGCATTCGCCGCCTCGATCACTTCGGCGCGGATCTCGTCATCGCCCATCACACCTGACGTGCGCGTTCCAAGAGCGAGTCCTTGTGCGCCGGTGAGCGTCGCGACATCGAGCACGACGTCCGGGTTCTCTTCGACCGCCCGGGCGAGACCGTCAGCGAGCACCAAACGGCCTTCGGCATCGGTATTGAGAACTTCGACCGTCTTGCCGCTATACGTGCGCAAAACATCGGAGGGCCGCTGTGCGGTGCCCGAGGGCATGTTCTCGGCAAGGCACAGCCAGCCGACCACGTTGATCGGCAGCTTGGCGCGCGCTGACGCGAGCACCACGTGCATGACGGCTGCGGCGCCCGACATATCGGACTTCATCGTCTCCATCGACTTGGAGGGCTTGAGAGAGATGCCACCGGTGTCAAACGTGATGCCCTTGCCAACGAGCGCGACGGTCTGCTTAGCGTCGGCGCCCTTCCACTCGATACGCACGAGGCGAGGCAGACGGGATGAGCCCATGCCGACGCCCAAAATGCCGCCAAAGCCCTGCTCGGCGAGCTGCTCGGGCTCCCACACGCGCACCTCACAGCCGTACTGCTGGCCATATCCCACCGCGGTGTCGGCGAAGGACGCGGGGAAGAGGTCAAGGGGTGGCGTGTTGACGAGGTCGCGGGTCCCTGCCACAGCACCCGCAATGATTTTCGCCCGCTCAATGGCGGCCTCGGGTGCGCCCGCAATGAGCCAATCGGTGAACACCTGTTCCTGCTCATCGTCGCCCGTCGACTTGTAGTCGGTGAACACGTAGGAGCCAAGGAGGGCACCCTCGGCAATAGCGCTGTAGCCCGCGTCGTCGCTCGCGGGCAGCGCGACCACAACCGTTCCGGGCTTCTTTCCGCACGCACGGGATGCCGCGCCGGCGGCGAAGCGCACGTCGCTTTCGCTGCCCGTACCGATGCCGACGAGCACAATACGACGCGCCGACGTTGGTCCGCCGGGCAGGACAACAGTTGCACCGAGCTTGCCGCTCGCTTCGAGGTCCGACGCTGTTGCTGCGATCGCCTCGCGGGCGTCGGCGGGCAGTTGGGGATGGTCAACGGGAGTGCCCGAGCTGTCGACACCCAGGATGAGGGCGTCACATGCGACGGTCGACACGGCGTCTGCAAAGGTGTTGAGAGTGGTCATGGTCCCAAGGCTAGCCCGATAGGTTGGGGCCGTGTACGCCGTCTTCTTTCGCCAGGTGATCCTGAGAATGAGCACCGAGCGTGCTCACCACGTTGCAGTTGCAGCCTTCCGATTCGGTTGGCCACTCATGGTGATCGCGCGCTGGTTGCGGTTGATGCCGCCATCTCCTCGATCCGTAGCGGTGGACGCACTTGGTGTGCGCTTTTCGTCGCCTGTTGGGGTGGCTGCGGGACTCGACAAGGATGCCCAAGCGGTGAAGGGTCTCATGGCTGCGGGTTTTGGCCATGTTGAGGTGGGCACTCTCACTCCGCGTCCGCAACCGGGCAACGACCTGCCGCGGGCTTGGCGCGAGCTCGACGTGCGCGGACTGCGTAATCGCATGGGCTTCAACAATGAAGGCGCCGACGCTGCGGCTCGCCGTCTTGCGCGGTTGCGCTCATCGAGGCGAGGCAAAAGAGCAGTCATCGGCATCAACATCGGTAAGAACAAGGTGACGACCGCGGAGGACGCCGCGCTCGATTACGCCTATTGCGCGCGGATTCTCTCCCCATATGCCGACTTTCTCGTCGTCAATGTGTCATCGCCCAACACTCCTGGTCTCCGCGATCTCCAGTCCGTCGAGGCGCTCCGCCCAATCCTCGAGCACGCCCGTGCGGGCGCTGACGAGGGTTCGCCCGACAAACGCGTGCCGCTCCTTGTCAAGATCGCGCCCGATCTCGCCGACGGCGACATCGACGCGGTGGCAGACCTCGCCGTTGTACTAGGTCTCGATGGAATCGTCGCGACGAACACGACGATCAGCCACGATCGCGGCCCAGGCGGACTTTCAGGCCCGCCGCTGCGCGAACGCGCGCGAGAGGTGGTGTCTCGTCTGCGCCACAAGGTGGGGCCCGATATGTGTCTCATCGGCGTCGGCGGTGTCACGACCGCGGAAGATGTGAGGGCAATGCTCGACGCGGGCGCCACCTTGGTGCAGGTGTACACGTCGCTCGTCTACGAGGGGCCGTTCTTGCCGTCGCGCCTCAGCCGGAAACTCGCGAAGCTCCCGTCAGTCTTGTGACCGGAATCACAAGCGAACAAGGGAACGAATGCGGTCGAAAGGCCGTTAGTGAAGGTGTACGCACCTGCCAGGCGTACAAGCATTGTTTTCTCCTTTGAAGCACAAAGCCCCCGGCGACCCTCAGGTGCCGGGGGCTTTGTGCTGCGTGTGGTTATGACGGGCGTTGCTTGGGCATGCCCTCAAGGGTCTTCGCTGGATCGCGTTCTACGGCGTCACCGAGGACCTCGTCGATGCGTGTCATGAGTTCGGCGGGAATGGACACGCCGGACGCCTTGACGTTCTCCGTGATCTGCTCGGGACGGGAGGCGCCGATAATCGCTGCCGACACGTTGTCGTTTTGCAGCACCCACGCGACCGCGAGCTGGGCCATCGTGAGGTCGAGTTCTGCCGCAATGGGCTTGAGATTCTGGACTCGTTCAAGCAAGTCGTCGTGCATGAGGCGCTGAATGAAGCTCGCGCCGCTCTTCGTGTCCGTTGCGCGCGAACCTGCCGGCGGCGGCTGGCCCGGCTGGTACTTGCCTGTCAGCACGCCCTGGGCGATGGGGGACCAGACAATCTGGCCGAGCCCGAGTTCCTTTGACGTCGGAATGACCTCGTCCTCAATGACGCGCCACAGCACCGAGTACTGCGGCTGTGACGAGATCAGCTGGAAGCCGAGCTCCTTCGCGTAGCGAGCGCCCTCACGAATCTGGTCTGCGGTCCATTCGCTCACGCCGATGTAGAGAGCCTTGCCCTGACGCACGATGTCTGCAAACGCGAGCATCGTCTCCTCAAGAGGCGTCTCAATGTCATAGCGGTGCGCCTGATAAAGGTCCACATAGTCCGTCTGGAGACGCTTGAGAGAACCGTTGATCGACTCCATGATGTGTTTGCGCGAGAGTCCCGAATCGTTGGGACCGCCCGGACCTGTGGTCCAGAACACCTTGGTGAAGATTTCGAGGCTTTCGCGGCGCTCGCTCTTGAGTGCCTCGCCAAGCACGGTCTCCGCACGCGTGTTTGCGTACGTGTCGGCCGTGTCAAACGAGGTGATGCCCGCATCGAGTGCGGCGCGGACGCAGGCGGTGGCCTGGTCATTTTCGACCTGTGAACCGTGGGTGATCCAGTTTCCGTAGGTCAGTTCGGTGATATTGAGACCGGAGTTTCCGAGATAGCGATAAGCAACCATGACTCCACAGTAACCCCAGACCGCATCGTGACCGAAACGTTTCGATTCGCAGGCGGTGACGACTCAGCCTCTCAAGCGAACGTTGCTAG
>JAEYUX010000097.1 GCA_023432235.1 Actinomycetes bacterium | reverse complement strand
TCCGAGCGCTTCCACATCGAGGCCGAGGTCACGAAGCGAATCGGAGGCGCGCGCGTAAATCTCGCCGCTCACTCGGTCCATGAGGAGAGGGCTCTTCACCGCGACCTGTGCCACGCCCCGCGCCGCTGAGCCATCTTCCACCGACTTCACAAGCGCGAATGCGACGAGCCACGCAACAAGGAGCGCAGAGCCCGCCAGGATCGCGACAGCGGAGATCACCGTGCGAACACCTCTCATGCGCCTGGCTCCCAGCCAAAGAACACGCGCTCGGTCACAGCACGCGCCCGACGCGCAGTACGCGCATACCGCTGCTCAAGCTCCTGGCCCGTCTCGTCGGAGCCAAGAATGGACGCGAGGACACCAAGTTCGCGCACGTCGCGCGGCAACACATCGCCATCGGCGTTCTTTCCGCGGAGGGCAATTGCACCCCGCAGGTCGGTCGCGAGTCGCCATGCCTCGATAAGGGTGGACGCATCTGCGTCATCGAGAAAACCGAGAGCGCGCGCCGCTTGAATCGCCTCCACGGTGCGGGTCGTCCGCAGTTCAGGGTGACCGTGGCCATAGCGGAGCTGAATAAGTTGGACCGACCACTCGACGTCAGACAGGCCGCCAGGGCCGAGCTTCAAATGGCGGCGTGGATCAGTGCCACGGGGCAAGCGCTCGTTCTCCATGCGTGCCTTGAGCGTGCGCATGTGGCGCAAGGCAGCGTCGTCGAGCGACTTTGGGTACCGCACGGGAGCAATTGCCTCATCAAAGCGTTCGCAAAGATCGCTTTTGCCCGCGACGGGGCGCGCCCTCAGCAACGCCTGCGCTTCCCAAGGATCCGACCACGTGCGGTAATACTCGATCGTCGACTCGAGAGAACGCACTAAGGGTCCGTTCTTGCCTTCGGGTCGCAGATCAGCGTCAACCGCCATCGGAGGCTGCGGGTTGGGTCGTTGCAAGAGATCCCGCAGCTTCACCGCAACTGCCTGGGCGAATCCTGCCGGGTCCTCCGCCCCCTCCCGCGCTTCGAAAATGAACTGGACGTCAGCGTCGGACGAATAGCCCATCTCCTCCCCGCCAAAACGACCCATTGCGATGACGGCGACGTCCGCGGCTGGCGCGTCGAGCCGCCGTTCACGCATCGCCGCCGCGTGTGCCACACGGAGAGCTCCGCGCATGAGGACGTCCGCGGCGGCCGTCACGGATGCCGCCGCCGCCACCGAATCTTGGATCGCGAGCACATTTGCGGCCGCCGTACGGGCCACTTCGCGCCGTCGAATGCCGCGCAATGCGGTGATGACCTGTTCCTCGTCGTCGGCACGGTCGATGATCGCGTCAGCTTCCCTGTCGAGCCGCTCGACGGGCACGCGTGCCAGGTCCTCGTCGCTATCGAGCCACGTCACATCGTTCGCGCTTGCCAAGAGCGCGCGAGTCACATAACCCGATGTCGCAAGCAAGTGCGCAAGGCGTTGCGCGGCGGTACCTGAGTCGCGAAGCAACTTGAGAAACCAGTGGGTGTCGGCAAGTTGCTCCGACAGCTGGCGGAAGGCAAGGAGGCCGGCGTCAGGATCCGGACATTCGGCAAACCACCCGATCATCGCGGGCAACAGTTGGCGCTGGATTGCCGCCGAGCGCTTGAGGCCCTGAGTGAGGGCCGCAATGTGACGCTGCGCGCCTTCCGGATCGGTGAAACCAATAGCGGCAAGCCGCGCGCGCGCTGCTTCTTTGTCGAGTGCCGCCTCGTCAGCACTGAGCCTCGCCACCTCGCCGAGTATGGGGCGATAGAACATCTCGAGGTGCATCGCGCGCACGTCCCGCCGGACGTCGTTCCACACCTCCGTCATGTACTCGGCGGTGGCAAAGCCCGATGCACGCGCGAGGAAGCGCTTGCCCTCGTCCGTGGCGGGCATGAGGTGAGTCCGCGACAGCTTGCGCAACTGCAGGCGGTGTTCCCATACGCGCAACTGACGGTACGAGCGGTCGAGTGCCGCGGCTTGGGCGCGGCCCACGTAGCCGCCGTCGCGCAGGGCGCGCAAAGCCTCAAGCGTTCCTCGTACCCGCAACGATTGATCCGAGCGGCCGTGAACCAGCTGCAGCAACTGGATCGTGAACTCAACATCACGCAAGCCACCGGGCCCGAGCTTGATCTCACGATCAGCTTCCTTCGCCGGAATGTGCTTCTCGACGCGTTTGCGCATTGCTTGCGCTGATTGGACAAAGCCCTCGCGTTCAACAGCCGTCCACACGAATGGCCACACGGCATCGATATACGCCTGTCCCACCCCACGGTCGCCCGCCACCGGGCGCGCCGTGCCCCGGGCCTGCACCTCCCACGACTCGGCCCAGCGCTCGTAGTACGCGCGATGCCCATCGACGCGACGGACGAGTACTCCGTCTTTTCCTTCGGGGCGGAGGTTCGGGTCCACTTGCCACAGCGGGGGCTCTCCGGCCGACGCCGAGCAACAGGCCGCGGCTCGTGTCGCCAAACGCGTGGCGACCGCAATCGCTGCCGCCTCTTCCACGCCGTCGGCGGGCTCGGCGACGTAGATGACGTCAACGTCGGACACGTAGTTCAGTTCGCGTGCGCCGCACTTGCCCATCGCGATGATGGCAAGCCGAGCGTCGGCATGATCGCTTTGCTCCCCCCGGGCGATTGCCAAGCCAGCCTCGAGCGCCGCGGCTGCGAGGTCCGCAAGGGCCGCGCTCACGGCCGGCTCGACTGCGAGCGGGTCCCGCGCCGCGACGTCGACCGCGGCAATCGCCGTCAATTCGCGCCGATAGGCAACGCGCATTGCGTTGATGCCTTCTTCGCCCAGGACGGTCGCTACCGGCGCCTCGACATGAGGATCAGCGCCCACCGCACGGAGGAGGGTCTCGCGGCTGTGGGCAGCATCAATGGGTGCGCTTGGGTCCCACGAGGGCGCGTCGGCCAAGACCTCAGGGTGGCGCACCAAGAAATCGCCGAGTGCAATTGATGCGCCCACCAGCATGCCGAATGTCGCTCCAGCATGCGTGCCCGCGAGGGCGCGCACGCTGTCAAGAGTGCCGGCCTCACGCGCTGCTTCAGCGATCCGGAGCAAACTGAGTAGCCCGCTATCTGGATCTGCGAGGTACGACGCCGCACGCGGGACGTCCTCGATATGGGTACCGGTGATCTGCTCGATCTCAGCGACGAGCGCGAGGGCGCGATCAGGATCGGCAACCCCTGCACGCAACATGAGCGCCCGGGGCGACAGTTCACGTGCCGTCATCTGCCGTGCCTTCGCCTCAGGGTCATCGGGCTACAAGACCCCCAGGTGGCGGTCGATCTCGAACTGCGTCACTTGTGCCCGGTACCCGCTCCACTCCTCACGCTTATTGCGCAGGAAGTAGTCGAAGACGTTCTCTCCGAGCGTCTCGGCGACGAGTTCGGAGTTCTCCATCGCAGCAACGGCCTCGGCAAGAGAACTCGGCAACGGCTCATAGCCCATTGCCTTTCGCTCGGCAGCGGTGAGCTCCCAGACGTCGTCCTCGGCACCCTCGGGCAGCACAAGGCCTTCCTCGATGCCCTTGAGTCCTGCCGCCAAGATGACGGAGAACGCGAGATACGGATTGGTCGCGGCGTCAATCGCACGGTACTCAACGCGCGTCGACTGACCCTTGGACGGCTTGTGAATCGGCACGCGCACGAGCGCGGAGCGGTTGTTGAGACCCCAACACACGTAGCTAGGCGCCTCGGCACCGCCCCAGAGACGCTTGTACGAATTGACGTACTGGTTGGTCACAGCCGTGATCTCAGGCGCATAACGCAACAGTCCCGCCATGAATTGACGGGCGACCGTCGACAGCTGAAGTGGTGCTGACGGGTCGAAGAATGCATTCCGGTCACCTTCAAAGAGGCTGAGGTGCGTGTGCATGCCGGAGCCGGGCGCGTCGGCCAGCGGCTTGGGCATAAAGGAAGCAAACACGCCCTGCTCAAGCGCGACCTCTTTGATGGCCGTGCGGAAGGTCATGATGTTGTCGGCCGTCGTCAGCGCGTCCGCGTAGCGAAGGT
>JAEYUX010000076.1 GCA_023432235.1 Actinomycetes bacterium | reverse complement strand
AGAGCGGCGCCCAGGCGGTCTGCCCCCACGCTCAGCTGCTCGACGGTAGCGAGATCTCTGTTGAGATGGCTCGCGGCAAAGGACAAGAGCGGCATTGCACGATTCTGACACGCGCGCGGAGTAGGTCAGAATCAAGGTATGGCACTGCCCTCAGATCATCCGCTCGTTGCCGGCGACGCCGCGGCCTCACCCTTGGTGCGCGCGTTGCGTGGTGACCGCCCCGACACGACACCCGTCTGGTTCATGCGCCAGGCGGGCCGCTCTTTGCCGGAGTATCGGGAAGCGCGCGGCGACACAACGATGCTCGAGGCGTGCACAACGCCGTCTTTGGTCGCCGAAATCACTGCCCAACCGGTCCGTCGGCATGGTGTGGACGGCGGCATCTTCTTTTCCGACATCGTGGTGCCGCTCTTGCTTGCCGGCGTCGATGTCACCATCGAGCCCGGCGTCGGCCCAGTGTTTGCGAAGGCGATTCGCACGCCCGAGGACGTCGCCGCGTTGCCGGACCTTGGCACTGAAGGGGACGGGGGAGCGTACGACGCTGCCCTCACCGTCATCGCGGAGGCTGCGGCGGCATCGGTGAAAGCTCTCGGCGGGACACCGCTCATCGGGTTCGCGGGTGCGCCGTACACGCTCGCTGCGTACATGGTGGAGGGGAGGCCGTCTCGCGATCACCTCGCCGCGCGCCGCCTCATGCGTGCCGACCCCGAGACGTGGGAACGCCTCATGACGTGGACAGCAGTCGCGAGCGGACGCTTCCTCCGCACTCAAGTGCTCGCTGGCGCGGTGGCCGTCCAACTGTTCGATTCCTGGGTGGGGTCGCTGTCGGCGCCGCTCTACACGGCCCACTGTGCGCCAGCGTCGGCCGCAGCCTTGGCGCACGTGACGGACCTTGACGTGCCGCGCATCCACTTTGGAACCCACACGGGTCACTTGCTCGAAGAGCTCGCCGCAATCGGTGCCACCGTGATGGGCATCGACACGGAGACGTCGCTCGACGCCGCCGCGAAGCGCCTGCCGGGAATGCCGCTCCAAGGCAATATCGACCCGGCCGTGCTCACGGCGCCGTGGAGTGTCATCGAGGCACACGTGCGTGAGGTGATTGCAGCGGGCCGCGCTGCGCCGGCCCACATCGCCAATTTGGGACACGGGGTTCCGCCGGATACCGACCCCGCCGTGCTCACTCGTGTGGTGGAGTTGATTCATGGCCTCTGAACCGTTCGCGCACTCCACCGCAGATGTGGTGGTGATTGGCGGCGGTATCACGGGGCTACTCGCAGCGCGCAGGGCCTCGCACACGGGTCGCAGCGTCATCGTGATTGAGGCGAGCGACCGGCTCGGGGGGCGTCTCGCCTCCGTGACTCTTGAGGGGATTTCTCTCGACGCGGGCGCTGAATCCTTTGCGACCCGCGGTGGCCACGTCCAACGCTTGTGCGAAGAGTTGGGCCTCGGCGCGGATGTCGTCGAGCCACTGCGCGACCCTGCGTGGGTGGTGGGGCCGCGGGCGGCTTATCCATTGCCTGCCACGTCATGGCTTGGCATCCCCGCGCATCCATTCGCGCGCGATGTGAGACGGGTGCTTGGGTGGTCCGGCGCGCTTCGGGCCGCAACGGACTTGGTGCGGCCAGGCCGTGCCGTTCGCGCTGGGGCAACGGTGGGCAGCGTGTCGAGGGATCGCCTCGGCGCGCGCGCCACGGACCGCCTCGTGGCACCAGTGGTGAGCGGGGTCTACACGCGTGACATCAACGTCCTTCCACTTGACTCTCTCGCCGAGGGCCTCACACAAGAGGTTGCCGCAAGCGGCATTATCCGAGCGGCGCGCGCTCGTCGAGCGGCAAGCCCTCCCGGGGCCGCCGTGCGATCGCTTCGTGGTGGTCTGCATCGCCTCGTCGAGGTGGTCGCGGCCGACGCGGTGGCGCACGACGCTCGGATCGAGACCGGGGCGGCGGTGACGGCCCTTGCGCCTACGAGCGATGGCTGGGTAATCACAACGCCCTCCCAACGCATCGAGGCCGGGCAGGTCGTCCTTGCGATTCCACCCCACCATGTCGACGAGTTGGTGGGTCGCGCACACACGTTTGCTGGCCCCGTGCCTGGTCCCGCCCGTTACGTTGCGATCGAGTCACTCATGGTTGACGCTCCGCAGCTCGACGTCGCGCCCCGTGGCACGGGGGTGCTCGCGCAGCCGGGCCTCACCCGGGCAAAGGCGCTCACGCACGCGAGTGCGAAGTGGGAGTGGCTTGCGCAAGCCCTCCCCCCAGGTCGTCACGTCATTCGCCTCTCCTACACCCTCAGCCACGCGGGGGAGGAGGTGGCGAGTCACGCGGTGAGCGATGCGTCGGCCCTCTTGGGCGTCGATATTGATCCTTCGACCATTGTCGCGCGCAGCACTCATGTGTGGCTTGACGCGGCACCAAGCACCCCGCCTACCCGCCTTCCCCGCGGGCTCCACGTGTTGGGTGCGGGCGCGGGCCTCACGGGCCTTGCCGCCATCACTCATCAAGTAAGCAGCGCGGATTTCGTATAGCGCCTGGTGAGGGGTGAGACTGTAACCATGACTGACCAGCCCGAGGGCTTCACCCTGTTTTCAGTTCTCGACGGATTTCTCGACGTTGACGACGATCACATTGACGAGATTGTCGAGGAGTTCGACGCAGCCGTCGCTCATATCGGCGAGCAGCAGGTGGTGCTTCGAGGCATCTACGACGTGTCGGGACTTCGCGCAGACGGGTCCGTCATGTTGTGGTTGCACGGCCCGCGCCTTGAGGACTTGCAACTAGCGCTGCGGGAACTGCGCTCCACCCACCTGCTTGAGGACACGGACCTCACGTGGTCTGCCGCCGGAGTGCACCGCGCTGCCGAGTTCAACCGTGCGCACATGCCGGGATTCCTGCGTGGCGAGCGCCCGCGCAATTGGCTCACCGTGTACCCGTTTGTCCGCTCGCACGAGTGGTATTTGTTGCCGGAGCACGAACGCTCGCAAATGCTCCGCGAGCACGGGATGAAGGGTGCGGCATTCACGGGCGTTGTCGCCAACACCGTCGCCGCCTTTGCGCTCGGCGATTACGAGTGGCTGTTGCCAATGGAGGCCGACGAGGTGACAGAGCTCGTCGACATGATGCGCGACTTGCGCTACACGGAAGCACGCCGCCACGTACGCCACGAACTGCCGTTCTACACGGGCAGGCGCATTGACACCGCCGAGGCAGTGGACGTGCTCTCCTCATGACTGAGACACTGCCCCCTCTTGCCGCCTCCACGCGGGTGGTGGAGCCTGTCACGTACGACGCCATCCTTCTCGCCGGTTTTGGGGGTCCGGAAGGCCAAGACGACGTCATCCCGTACTTGCGCAACGTGACTCGCGGTCGCGGAGTCCCGGATGAGCGCCTCGAAGAGGTCTCGCATCACTACCGCCACTTTGGCGGCATTAGCCCGATCAACCAGCAGAACCGGGAACTGAAGGCGGCGCTGGAAGCGGAGATCGCCTCGCGCGGTCTTGGCCTCCCGGTGTATTGGGGGAACCGTTTTTGGGCGCCGTACTTCGCCGACGCTCTGCGTGAGCTTCACGCCGACGGTCACCGTCGCGTGCTCGTCATCGTGACGACGGCGTTTTCGAGTTACTCGGGATGCCGCGCCTATCGCGAGGACCTCGCAACCGCGCTCGCGGAGACCGGTCTTGATGGCGAGATTGTGCTCGACAAGGTGCGCCAGTACTTCGACCACCCCGGCTTTGTCGAGCCAAACGTTGCTGCCGTGCGCGAGGGACTACGCACCCTCGCTTCCCAGGGCAACGGCGCGAAGGCGCACGTCATGTTCGCAACGCACTCGATTCCCTCTGCGGCCGCGGATGTCTCCGGGCCCCGTGAGGACCGGCCCGACGGCACTGCTGTGCCGACTGGCGGCGGTGAGGATTGGTATGCAGGCGGCGGTTGGTACGCGGAGCAGCAGCGGGCCGTTGCGGCGCTCATCATGGACCGCATTTCTGATGAGTTCCCCGGTGTTGCCTACTCACTCGTTTACCAGTCGCGTTCTGGGGACCCGAGCGTGCCGTGGTTGGAACCCGACGTGAACGACGCGATCAACGCTCTCGACGCCGATGTGTCCGGGCTCGTCATCTCGCCTCTCGGCTTTGTCTCTGATCACATGGAAGTGGTATGGGACCTCGACAACGAGGCGCTCGAAACCTGCGCGGAGAAGGGGCTTGCCGCCGTGCGCGTGCCCTCGGTGGGTGT
>JAEYUX010000032.1 GCA_023432235.1 Actinomycetes bacterium | reverse complement strand
CCACAGCAATGCGGTAGCCGCGATCGTGGGGGCCGCCAACCACGAGCGGTATTGCCTGGTCTCCGACGCCATAGCGCAGCCGCACGGCGCAGCCCCGGGCGCGGAGCAACCGGGCAACGTCGGACAGCAACCAGTCCGCAGGACCTGGCGTGGCGCGCTCAGGCGGCACCGTGGGTTGGCCGGCTGCCTCGACCACGGCTGCGAGCGCCTCTACGCCGTTATTTTCGACCGACGCCGCCGCCACATTTTGCAACTGGTGCGCGCTCAGCGCCGTCACAACGGATACCGATGCGCGCGAGGCGATCAACGCTTGCGCCAAAGCCGCGGCTCCAGCCGGTGTGCCAAGAATCCCGAGTTCCGCGGGCAACACGCCCCGGTGATCGCGCGCAAAGCCAAGCGAGATGATCACCTCGTCCGCGCTGAGGCCCGCCGCATCACCAAACTCAACAACCCGCACGGCGTCGCCCACAGCGATGTCGCGCTCGCTCACTGCATCGACAATGCGTGCGGCGTGAAGACCGTTCCCTGCGACAACAAGGACGGATCGCCTCGGCAGCGTCCCCACAGCGTCGGCCACGTGTTCGACCACCGAGAGCACTTCCGCGCGCGTCGACTCGACAACGTGGCGTCCTGGGATCGGTTGTGCGACGGCGTCGAGGACAGTCGCCTCGAGCGTGCCGTCGTCTGCCTCGCCGGGCGGCGGGACCACTGCGACAGTGCGCTCATAACCAAGGCTTTGCAGCACCGCCCCCACACGCGGGTCACGACGCTGGGGCAGCCCCCGCAGCGGAACGCGCGGAAGCAAGCGCGCAATGTCGGCGACGGCAGAACGAGTGGCGCTACGGCCGTCGGCAACGAGCACCACCTGAGTCGCGCGCCCAAGTGCCGGGATGATCTCCGCAGTCGCAAGCGACTCAATCCCCACCAACACGAGCACGTCAATGCAGCGAGCTGGCGGCAACATATGCGGTACCTGATCCGCACGGGCGATGATGACAGGTCGCAAGGCTGCAACAACGGCGCTGAAGTCGCGGCGCATGTCGCGCACCGATATTTCGGTGCCCTCCATGAGGGAGGCGAACAGGTCACGGGCATCCTCGGGATGGCGCGCGATGGCCTGGCGACGCTGCTCCGCGACAGCACGCATGAGCGGAGCGGTGCGCATCTCACCGAAGGCGCGGTCGAGTTCCAGGTAGCGCTCGACGGCGGCGCCGAGTGCACCGGTCTCGATGAGCCGCGGCTCCGCGCCGATCATCGCGTCGAACGCCGCGGCCCACCACGCAAATTCGAGGTCAACGCGGATCTGCTCGGGAGTCGCGTTGCGCTCACGCAAGCTCTCAAGCAGCTCGGCAAAGCCTTCGTCGTCGAGGTCGATGCTCGCAGGCGACACCGGTGCGTGGTCGATGCCTCCGGGAATCTCCTGAGTGAGGTCCTCAAGTGCGCGCGTCAATTCGCCGAGCGGCATCGCGCCCGGCTCGTCGAGCCCCGCTGCACTGGGCAACACGGGCGCGAGGACCTCCCACGCTTCATCGAGTCGCGCCATGCGCGCGCCATACGGGCCGAAGTCATCGGGAACCACGGGCCAGCCGCCTGCTGAGCACCGGTCACGCCAGCGCTCAGCCTCACGGGCAGCAGCGGCCAGCCGCGCGTGAAGCTCACCCCTGTCGCGACCAGGGCGAAGTAACTCGCTTGCCCTGCGCACCAACGCGCGTCTGGTCGAGCGATCCATCGTCGACTCAGTGCCGACGTTTCGCGGCGCCGTCGCCTCGACCAAATCGGCGAGCGACCGGTGATAAACCGCTGGCGAGAACGTGTCGAGGGTGACTTGTACGTCGAGGAAGAGGTGAACCTGCTCGCGCCAGTCATCCAGGGTGACAGCTTCATCAAGGCCCGTCTCGGTGGCCGCTGCCCGAGCGTCGGACCTCACCGCGGGCAGAAGCCGCACGGCAACCGCCAACGCCTCGTCCAGCGCCGCACCGTGTTCGGCGGATTGCGCGACCTGCGACCACCAGGAACGCGGCAACACCGGCTCCGGCTCACGGTCCGCCACCTGCGACGGCACGTCGACATCCGTGCCGTGGAGCCGGGCCACAATCGCAGCTGCGACGTGTGCCAAGCCGTGCTCAGCGACGGCGGCCCCTGCCTCGTGGCTCAGGCGTAATGAGTGGCCGGGTGATGGCTCGCTTGCCGTGAGGCGCACGATCGCCTGAACGGCATCAAATGCCGACGCTCCCCACGGGCGGCGCGGGCGGTGGAGGGCCTCGTAGCGCGAGGCCACGTCACCTCGTGCACGCAGCAGGCCCTCACCCACGAGGCGGAACTCGTCTTCGTCAACGGGCGGAGTGTCGAGAGTGAGCGAGGCGAGGAGGCGGGCCCGCGCGTCGGCGTGCCAGTGCTCTGCGACGCCGGTCATTGCGGCGTCGGCGGCGCCTGCCTCGTTGAGCGCGATCTCGACAGAGGCGAGGGTTTCATCGGAACCACCGACGACGGCGGCTGTTCGGCCCGACGCCGCAGCGTCGGCCGCAATTGCCGCGACGATCGCGGTGACGTCGGCTCCTGGGGGTGCATCGATTGCTACCGACCGGCCCAAGGCGACAAGGTCGACAGCGCGGAACGCCTCGTCGTCGAGATCGCCGATGCCGCGCTCACCGAAGGGGTCGCGGTCGCCGAGTCCCCACCGTGGCAAAGGCTCCGCGAGGATCGTCGCCGCATCTGCGTCGCCTGCGATGGCTGCCACAACGTCGGAAGCCCCGATCACCGCGTCGAGGTCATCAAGGTCATCAAGCAGGCGCTGTTCGGCATCGTCAAAGGCGCCGAGCAGCAGCCTCTCGTGGACCTCGACGCCCGGGAGGATGTCGGTGAGTTCGCGCACCTCATTCCACAACGGACGCGGGTCAAACTCGCGGCCCTCAAGGGTGCGCGCCGCGCGACTTGCGAGATCGGCTGGACCGCCGCCCTCCCGCACTGCCGACGCAACCACCGGATTCACCATCACGTCATGGCGAAGGGTGATGCTGACGTCGTTGTCGCGCGCGCGCTCGAGCGACACGGGGCGCAGCAAGAGGGGCTGTTCGACGCCGTTGTACTCGACGGTTCCAACCACGAGTGCCGCAGTCCATGCGCCGGTGGTCGAATGGATGTGCTCTGCCGCATCGATGATGAGCCGCCCGCTGTGAGATGCCGCGGCAAACACCTCGGCGTCTCGCAATAGCGTCGACAGCAACGTGGCCCGCCCGGCAAACAGCGGTGCAAGGCCAGACGGATGGGAGCCAGCGAGATCGATGATCGGGCTATCGGTGGTGGCGAGATCGCGCAAAGGCGACACACTTGAGCGCGCGCGCAAGAGGGCACGCCACTCCGTCAGTGCATCCGCCACGAGGGCGCGCGAAATGTAGTCGGCCACTCCCTCACGGTAACGAGGGGGCAGGTGGCGCGGGTGCTGCCACGCCGCGAGGACTTCTTGGGTGGCATGTGCCAGGGAAAACACTCGTCACGGCAATAACAATGCGCGCCGACTTACACAGCCGACGCGCATCGTTGAGGTGATTGTGGACCCGGCCCGCGCGTTCGTCAACTGACGCGCATCCAGTGCGCCTGGACAGATTCGAACTGTCGACACCCGCTTTAGGAGAGCGGTGCTCTATCCCCTGAGCTACAGGCGCTTCACGAGGTTCGAGCCTACCTAATTGAGGCCCACCATCACGCACGCAGGCTTTCGCCCGTCAATGGCTGACAGCCGCGGCCGACGCTGGACGACGCTCGCGGTAAAGGACGCACCTTCCGCGCCCGGCTCTCTTGGCTTCGTACATCGCGGCATCCGCCGCCGCCACAAGAGCGTCGGCATCGGCAAGATGCGGTCCTGCCAGCGCGACTCCAACGCTGCTCGTCATCGCATACGTGTGACCCTCGTAATCGAAGCCCGCGCTGAGGCGCTTCCCGATGCGCCGGGCTGTGGCAAGCGCCGACAGCTCGGATTCGACGGCACCGAGGACAACGACAAACTCGTCGCCTCCCACCCGCGCTGCCACATCATGGGGACCAAGTTCCGCAACGATGCGCTCAGCCGCCTTGACGAGCAAATCATCGCCAGCAGCGTGACCGTAGGTGTCATTGATGAGTTTGAAATCGTCGAGGTCGAGGAAGAGGACGGCAACGCCCGGCGACTCGGGGACGCCGCCGCGAAGAATCTCCTCCATATGCGCCCACAACGCAACGCGGTTTGGAAGTCCCGTGAGGTAGTCGCGAAGTGCCTGATCCCTCAACTCCTCAGTGGCTACCGCGAGTTCCGCCGTGCGCTCCGCCACGCGACGCTCGAGCTCTTCATACGACGCTTGGAGCTCCTCACCGAGCGAGTTGACGCCCGCCGCGACCGCGTCGATGTGGTCGCCCGCCAGTCCCACGTGCGCGCGCGCGTCAAAGCGCAGCGCCGCAAGGTCTTGGATCACATCGATGATGTCCTCGAGGCGCTTCTCGTTATCAGAACTCATCCCGCCGCCGTTGGTGTCAGTCATGTGACGTAACCCCTTAGCCAGGTCAACGCGGACTCATCGTCCTCAAAGAGCCGGATCGGGACCTCGGGCTTGCTCACATTGATGAAGAAATTCGCCATCATGCGGCTCAGCGGATTGCCCACAACAAGCGCAACGGCGGAGACGACTTCTTGTCTGCGGACAAACTCCATGCGTGCCTCGCGGCTTTGCGGACCCGCGTCGGTGGTGTGGACCAACAACGGCGCCGCTCGG
>JAEYUX010000090.1 GCA_023432235.1 Actinomycetes bacterium | reverse complement strand
ACGCTTCGATATGACGAGAGCCTCCGCATCGCGGCCCACCCGACGATGATCGCGCTGAGGATGAGCGGGATGGCCGCTGCGGGAACCGCCGGAAACACGGATACGCCGACACTGAGCTGCATCAACTGCCACGTGATGACTCCGCCAAGAGCGAAACGCTTGTCCCGCGCATACCCCCACGTGAAGACGCCGAGCCCTGCGCCCATGACGGCGATTACCGCCGCGAGTGCAGCACCGAGGCCTGACATCTCGTCATCTAGCAGGGCGTACACGACATAGCCTGACGCGACGGCGAAGGTGGCGACGGTTTCGAGGACTAAGAGAACAAGTGCGATACCGTCGAGCGACAGCCATGCCCTCGGGGTTTTGTCCATGTTCTCTAACCTCTCCATGCGAATTATTCGAGACGCTACAGGATTAGACCCTTGTCATCTGTTGTTAACAGTGCGAACATGGATGACAGATCCGCGACGTAGCGGCGCGTCCATACAACTTATGGACCGCCGCGTTTTTCTTTGTGTGAGGAGACCTGATGGACTGGCGCGACCGCGCAGCATGCCTCGACGTCGACGACCCCGAGCTGTTCTTTCCCGTTGGCAACACCGGCCCCGCTCTCGTTCAGATTGAGCGTGCAAAGGCCGTGTGCAACACGTGCACTGTGCGTGAGACGTGCCTCGCATGGGCAATGGAGCACAACCAGGACTCGGGCGTGTGGGGCGGGCTTTCCGAAGACGAGCGTCGTTCGCTCAAGCGTCGCGCCGCTCGCGCGCGCCGCGCTGCCAAGTAACGCCGGGACCCGCCGGGGGCCTTCCGCCCCTAATCCGCTTCCATCTGCACCATTAAGGTGACAACCGATCCCTGATCGATCGCCGACCACTCAATGGTGCCGTGCAACTCGTTCGTCACGAGAGTGCGCACGATCTGCGAGCCCAGTCCTGACGGCTCCACGGTGAGACCCTTACCGTCGTCACGAACGGCAATCCTTAACACGGGCCCTTCGCGCTCTGCGCTGATGGTGATCGTGCCGTGCTCGCGCCCCTCAAAACCGTGCTCGACCGCGTTGGTGACAAGCTCCGTCATGACGAGAGCGAGCGACGACGCGAACTGAGCGGGGATCATCCCAAAGTCGCCCTCGCGGACGATCTTCACCGGCACCCCAGGGGAGGCAACGTCGGCCGCCATTCGTGCAGAACGCGCCATGAGGTCGTCGAAGTGGACCAGTTCGTCGAGAGTTCCGGAGAGCGTCTCGTGCACCATCGCGATCGTTGACACTCGCCGCATTGCCTCCGCGAGCGCCTCCTTGGCCTCCGGGGCCTCAACGCGGCGGGACTGTAAGCGCAGCAGCGCCGCAACTGTTTGCAGATTGTTCTTCACCCGGTGGTGAATCTCGCGGATCGTCGCATCCTTGGTGAGGAGCTCACGCTCCCGGCGCCGTAGTTCGCTCACATCACGGCACAGCAGCACGGCGCCCACGCGCACACCGTGCTCCGTGACCGGGAGTGCGCGCAACGACAATGCCGCGCCATTCGCTTCGACGTCGGTGCGCCAGGCGGCACGTCCAGCAGTCACCATCGCGAGCGTCTCGTCGACTTGGCCTTTGTCGTTGACCATTGCGGCAACAACGCGTGGCAGCGACCGGTGCATGAGCGAACCGGTCACGCCAAGGCGGTGGAAACATGACAGCGCGTTGGGACTCGCGTACGTGACGATGCCTTGAGCATCGAGACGCAGCACGCCATCTCCCACACGGGGGGCGCCACGCTTGGGTCCCGTCACAGACGTACGCAAGGGAAACTCGCCGCGCGTCACCATGTGGAGTAGGTCGTCGGCCGCGCCCTTGTAGTTGATTTCAAGCCTGCTCGACGAGCGCAACGCCGCCATCGACGCTTCACGGGTGACAACGGCAATGACCTTGTCCCCCTTCATCACAACGGGGAGCGCCTCTTCACGGACCGCGTACGTCTCGTCCCAGCGCGGCTCCCGTGAGACGACGATCTCTCTTTGCGTGAAGGCGGTGTCAAGATGCGCGATGCGACCAGCCGCTGCCCGCGTACCGACAACTTCGTCGAGGTGCACGGTGGGTCCCGTCGAGGGACGGCAATGAGCAATCGCGACAAACCCCTCGTCAAACCGACGCCACAGCACGAGGTCAGCGAAAGAAAGATCCGCAATGATTTGCCAGTCAGCCACGAGTTCGGAGAGCCAGTCGGCCTCTTCTTCAGACATCGAGCCATATTGATTCGAGATTTCGCGCAAGGTCGCCACGGCACCAGAGTAGAAGGCGGTACGCCGGACGGCATCGCGCTACGCTGGGCGCAGCACAAGGAGGCGCCATGAGGATCACGTACGAGCACCGATTCGATGCCAGCGTGGATGAGGTCATGGCCATGTTGAGCAACGAAGAATTCAATGCTCAGCGGGCCCGAGCCTCAGGGGCTGATGACTGCGATGTGCTCGTCGACACTCTTGATGACGGGTCCTTCACGGTGGCAATCCGTCGCACCATCCCGGCGACCGACATTCCGCAAGAGTTCCGGTCCTTCGTGGGCGGCAAATTGACGGTGCGCTACACGGAGGCGTGGGCACCTGCGGAACGCAATGGCGATCCACGTGACCGCGAAGGCACTTTCGCCCTCGAGATTCCGGGTACCCCGGGTCACGCGCGCGGCGCGGTGGTGGTGAAGCCCATCTCAGGTGGAGCAGCCTTTGGTCTCGCGGGAGACGTGGACGCTCCCGTGCCGCTCATCGGCGCGGTCGTCGAGCGCGCGGTCGCCTCGGCAATCGAGCAGGCGCTTCCCAAGGAACTCGCCGCGGCCGACGCGTGGCTTGCCTCCCATGCCAGCGGCACCGAGCGGTAAGAACGAGCCGGTCCGATCCTTTAATGTGGCGACGGTAAGAACGCGACGTCTCCGCTAACCGGAGCGAATCGAGCACGGAAGGGGCGACGTGGCTCCCTGGAGATGGCGACTCGCCCTCCGGCGTGCGCGCGTCCAAGCGCCGTTGCTGGCGATTGTGCTCGCTCTGGCGATCTTGTCAGCGACTCTGATGTCGACGCTGTACCTTCTCGATCGCGCGACCACCACCTTTGCGGCGCGCGCCGCGCTTGACGATGCGCCTGCGTTAAGCACCCAGCTCAAGCACACGATCGAAGCGAACGGCGCGCTTGACGACATTGTCGACGCCTCGGCCCGTGCGGCTCATCAAGGCCTCAAGGACACCCCTACCTCTTCATATGTTCATGCTGAAGGAGCACTTCAGTTCGTCACGCTGGACGACGGGTACGTTCTCACCTACTACGCGTCCGATGACAGACTCGACTCGCTCGGCGTCCTCGTGGACGGACGATGGCCCGACAAAGGCGTGGTGGGAGTCACGGAGATCGCGGTGCCGCGGGCCATGATCGAAGACCTCGATATGGCCATTGGTGACGTCATCGAGGTGCGGAACCGCTCGTATTCGGATGAAGCCGCCACGACTGCTCGAATCGTCGGCGCATATATCCCGGCGGACCCAGCAGGTCCCTTGTGGTTGCCCGACACCTTGCAAGGTGATGGGTATCGCCCAGCCGTTGTCGTTCCCGGCTCGTTCGGAGGACTCCTTGCGCCTGCATACGGGCCGCTCATCACCTCGCATGACCGAGTCGAGGCGTTGCCGCTGGACACCGTCACCGTGGTCTACGAGCCGGATTTCTCATCGACATCAGTCGAGCAACTGAGTGGGCTCGCCGAGACACTGACGAAGGCCGACACGGACGCGAAATTGCAATTGGGCAACCTCGCAACTCGGGTGTCCGTGTTCGCGCCCGTCAAGGACACCGCTGGCGAAGTGGTGAGTTCACTGGCGATGACCCGCTCCACCGTGCTTGTCACCGCACTGCTGCTGCTCGTCGTCGCAACCGCCGCCTTGGTCCAGGCAGCGCGCCTCGTAAGCGAGCGCCGCCACGACGAGCGTCACCTTGTCGCCGCACGGGGCGGCTCGGCTCGGCAGACCTTTCACCTCGGCGCGATTGAGGCGAGCGTCATCGGTGTGCTCACTGTCGCAAGCGCGGCTCCGGCGGCGCGTTTGGCGTATCTCACGCTGGGAGATCTGCCGATCCTCCGCAATGCTGGTTTCAATCAAGACCCTGGACTTCCAACGGGCGCATGGGTCGCCGGCGCCATCGTCGCGGTCGTGCTCATCGTCATCGTCCTTGCGCCGCTCATGCGCCGTTCCGCGCTCATGGTCGAGGCTGAAGCGGATCGTGCAAGGCCCGGAAAGAAAGCGGCCTTTCAGCGCTCCGGGCTCGATGCGGCCGTCATCGTGCTCGCTGGTCTTGCGTTCTGGCAACTGAGCATCTACCGCTCGCCAGTTGTCAGTGGCGAGGGTCCGCCGCGACTCGATCCGCTACTTGCGGCTGGTCCCGCACTTGCGCTCCTTGCAGGCGCCTTGCTCGCAGCGAGAATTGTGCCGCTCGCGGCTCGCCTCATGGAGACTCTTGCTCGCTCGGCACGTCGTGCCGTTACTCCCCTTGCAGCGTGGGAGGTGGCGCGTCGGCCGGTACGCGCGCTGTCGGCCGTGCTTCTCCTCACGTTGTCGCTTTCGGTAGGAGTCTTTGCGGCAGGTTTCATGTCGACGTGGTCTCGATCCCAAGAGGACCAAGCGCTTTATCGCCACCCTGTCGACGCCGTCGTCACGGCGCCTGACACTCCCTGGATGCGTCAGGCCTTGGTTGTTGAGTCGGCCGATGCGACGCCGTCGCCAGTCGTGTCCGACGCGATTGAGATCTCTGGGCGCAGCCTCGGCGAATTGCGTCTCGCGTTTGCTCCCTTTGACGGGAGCGGTGCCTACTTGCGGGCAACGACGCACGAAGGGTGGCAGGCGCTCGGACAGGGACGTCTCGAAGAAGTCCGCGGAGAGCGGCTCGCGCTTGCTTTGCGCGACACGGACGTCTCTTATGAGAGCGCCGTTGACCTGCCCGCGGGAGCTCATTCGCTCGGCTTCACCATCGTGGCGACTCCCACGAATGACGACCTGAGCGACATGCTCATCGCCGTGCGCGCGCTCATCCGTTCCGAAGCGGGGCTCTTTCACACGGTGGACTTGGGACTGGCCACCGCTGATGGCACACCTCAACAGCTGATGGCCGATATTGGCGACAGCGCGTCCGCCGCGAGCCTGGTGGGCATTCAGACCATCATTGCCTCACCCGGCGAGGTGGTGCTGTCAGGTCAGCCAGTTCCGGGTGATCGTGTGCGCGTGCGTATCGAGATGACAGACTTCGCGACCTTCGCACCCGTGCCTGGCTGGTCACTTCCAAACGAGACTCCCCCCACTCTCTCGGAACCGCTCGACGTGAGCGCGATGGATCCGTGGAAGGCATCGGCGACAGTGGGGATTGTCGACGACGTACGCGCCCAAGACACTGATCTCGCGCTCACTCTGTCCGCCGGAGTTGGGGAGGTGGCTGATCAAGCGACCGCGGGGGTGCTGACGGTCCCTGACCTCGTGGGCGACGTGCCCATCGTCGTCACCGACACCCTGTTGCGGTCCAGCCGCATGTCGATTGGCGACAACGTCACCATGCGCGTGGGCGGGGCCCTTGTGCGGGCCAATGTGGCTGCGGCACTGCCTCGTATTGGCGCCGAGACTGGCTATGTGGTGGCGGCACCCATCGATGCAATACAGATTGCGACGTTCCAAAGCGGCGGGGTGACCCGGGATGTATCCACGTGGTGGGTGACCACAGACGACATCGACGGGTACACCGCCGCACTTCCCCACGGACTTGACATCACCACCCGTCAGCAGGTGGTCGACGAGCTCACCACGAACCCGCTGCGTGTCGCCATCAGCGTGGCGATGTGGCTCGTCGCGGGCGCCGCGGCGGTACTCGCTGCTGTGGGCTTCGCCGTGCACATCGTCGTGTCGACGCGCGCCCGCGCGCTCGAACTCGCCCAATTGCGCGCCGTTGGCCTCAGTCCTGGAGCGACGGTGCGCATGGTTGGCGTCGAGGCGACGCTGTTGGCCGCTCTTGGCACCGTGTGCGGGATCGGCCTGGGGCTGTGGCTTGTCAGCCTTGCTGCGCCTCTCGTCTCCTTCGGGCCGGAAGGTCTCCCACCCGTACCTGAGGTGCTCGTTCACGTGCCGTGGACGTTTGTCGGCATCCTTGCCTTGGAGGCAGTGGCCGTTGTCATCTTGGCGCTCGCGATCGCTTCCGTCCTCGTGCGTCGCATTCGTCCCGCGGATCTCTTGCGTCAAGGTGATGCCCGATGAGCGTCCATATCGCTGTCACGCGCATCGACGAACATCCGTCCCCCCCGGGCGGCGCTGGGCCGATGTGGCTGCTCGCGCGTCGCCGAGCATGGAGAGATCGCTGGATTGTTCTTGCCGCAATGTGCGTGGTGACGCTCGCGACTTTCCTCGCGTACGCCGGCCCGCAACTCATTCTCGGCACGCTTGATGACGGCGCGGCAGATGCCGCGCGCGCTCAGGCGGGAGGCGATGCGATCACCGTCACGTTCCCCTTGGGTAACCCCTCCGGCAATAACGTGGATTCCGTCCGCGGCTCGCGCATCAGCGATTTTGCCCAGACGTCGGAGACGATCGTCGCCAACCTGCCTCGGGACACCGCAAGCGTGGTCGTGTCGCACACCCTAGGCGCCGTGTCTGCTCCGTACACGCTGATGTCGGTGACCTCGGCAGCCGAACGCGAGGCCGCTGCAAGCGACAACCGCGAACCTGAACCTCAGACCCGCACTGATGCCGACGTCGTCATCGCCTTTGTGCCGTCCGCATCGATGACAGTGGTCGACGGTGAGTCTCCCGTGCTCGTCAAGCCCGACCCACCGCTTCCTGGCAGCAACGCGCCTCCCACTGACCTGCCGCCACTCCAGGTGGCGCTGACGCACGAGACTCTCGAGGCACTCAACCTGCAGGTCGGCGACCACGTCACCCTTGGACGCGCCAATGGGTCCCGCGTCGACCTTGAGGTGACGGCGCAAGCAACCGTCGATGATCCGCAAGGCGATGCGGCAGTCGCCGCTCCGGGACTGTTCGAGCCGCAAAGTCGCGTGGGCGGCACGGGCGTGGAGCGTCCGATCGGCACTGTCCTCATGCCCGCCGACATTGCCGAAGAGTTCACCACGCGTCTTGGCACCCCCCTCACCGCGTCCATCGTGATGAGCGTCGATCCCACCCTGCTCACACTCGATCTTGCTCATTCGATTCCTCCGGAGCTTGAACGGCTCGAAACTCAGAGTGAGACGCTCTTGCCCGATGGCGACGTCCGGCCACGCGTCAGTTCTGGTCTGGGCGATGCACTTTCGGACTACCCCGTGCGAGCACGCGCCGCTCTCGCTCAGATGTCGGTGCTCATCGCAGGAGTGACAGCAGCTGCCGCCGCGGTCATCGCGCTCATGGCGCACCTGCTCATCCGGGGCCGCGCTCGGGACATTCAGCTTGAGCGCGCGCGCGGAGCGGCCGTCGGTTCCACCATGGGTGCCTTGCTAATCGAAAGCGCGATGTTCACGCTCGCGGGCCTCGCTCTGGGTTACGGCGCAGCATCGATTGTCACCCCAGGGGCCACCCCCGTTGATCCTCTCGCGCTCCTCGTCGCGCTCGTCGCTGTCGGAGCCACTCCCCTCCTTGGCGCCGCCACGGCGCGGGCATCCTGGGCTGGCAAGCGGGAGCCTGCGAATCGCCGGGATCGCGCCAAGATTGAGCGCGCCCGCGCCGCGCGAGCCGTCACGCGTGACGGTCTCGTCTTCGTTGTCGCGGCGATGGCGGTGTGGTCTCTGCGCGGGCGAGGAGTGCTGCAAACGCAAACCGTTGGCGTCGATCCCTTCCTCGCTGTCGCTCCGGCGCTCGTTGCCCTCGCCGTGGCGCTCATCGTGGTCCGTCTCGCTGCGATCCCCCGTCGTGTCGTCCAAGCGCTTTCCCGCTTGAGCCGCGGCGCGGCAGGACTGCTCACCGCAGCACGAAGCCGCGAGCCCATTGCGGCGTTGCCGCTCGTCGCCCTTGCCCTCGCTCTCGCTGTGGGTGCCTACGGCGCACTGCTGTCCTCCACCGTCGACAAAGGCCAAGAAGCTGCGTCGTGGGAGCGCGTTGGCGGTGACGCACGAATCGCGGGCGCCGTCGACGCGGGCCTTGCCGATCAGTGGCGTGAGCAGGGGCTCGTCGTCACTCAGCTGATCGCCGCTCCGCGTACGACGATCGCAATGGGTTCAAGCCTGTCAGCCGCCACGGTCATCGCAATCGATGAGTCGTACGTGGAGACTCTTCGTGCCGTCGATGGCAACACGACGGCCGAGCTCGACGCCTTCACCACGGCAGTTGACGCGTGGGTGCCGGGCGAACCGATCCCCGCCCTCGCGAGCGCCGAATTGCGGGAGATCGACGTCTATCAACGTTCCGATGTGTTCCTCGGCCGCACGTTCATTCCCGTGACCTTTATCGATGAGGCGCAGCCCGAACCGGATGGGTGGCTCGACGGTCCGTACATTTTCGTTGCCCTTGAGCCGCTCCTCACGGTGGATACGCAAGAGCCCATTGAGCCCGACGTCACGGTGGTGGTGGGTCCCGGCACCGACGCTGCAATTGCCGACGCGGCAATCCCGGCGGGCGACGTGTGGTTGCGTTCTGACTGGCTTGAGACGGCACGATCCTCGGCGCTCATGGGCGGTGTGCAACGAACGATGACGTGGGCGGTGCTCGCCGTCGCCGCCCTCGCCGCCGTCGGCCTCCTTGTCAGCGTCGCTACGGGGGCACGGGAGCGAGGGCGCGCCATTGCCTTGCTCCGCACGCAGGGAGTGCCGCCGCGCCTTGGGTGGTGGCTTGCCTTTACCGACCTTGTCCCCATGGTGCTCGCCAGTGCTGTCGCCGCCGTCGGCGCCGCTCTTATCGTCATGGTGGTGCTCTCGCCTGCCTTGGGCCTTGTCGTGCTCTCGGGAGGCGTGAACGATCCTCCGCCGAGCATCGATCCAGCACTGCTCGCACCGGGCGGGATTGCGCTTGCGGGGCTGTTACTTATTGCGGTCATTGCCGAGGTCCTTGTCCAACGCAGGGCTCGGCTGAGCGAAGTACTCCGTTACGGTGAGACGAGATAGGGGCAGGTCATGACAACAACAGTCGATGCCTTTGGCGGGGATGCGCTCATCGCATGCGACAACCTGGTGCGCATTTACCAGGTGGAGAACATCGAGGTCCAAGCACTCCAGGGTCTCGATCTGCTTGTCGACAAGGGCGAAATGATCGCGATCGTCGGGCAGTCCGGTTCGGGCAAGTCAACGTTGCTCAATGTGTTGTCGGGGCTCGACGTACCCACGGCGGGCGCCGCTCGCGTCGCTGACTGGGATCTCCTTCGCATGTCGCATGCCGACCGTCTCACCTATCGGCGTTCCGTTGTGGGATTTGTCTGGCAGCAGACGGCACGCAACCTCTTGCCGTACCTTTCCGCCAAAGAGAACGTGATGATGCCCATGGCCTTCGCCGGCACGGGCCCCCGGATGCGCGCACGCCGCGCGATGGAGCTCCTCGAGGCGATGGACATGGCAGGCAAGGCCCATCGACGTCCTCACCAGTTGTCAGGTGGCGAGCAGCAGCGCGTGTCGATCGCGGTCGCGCTTGCCAATGGCCCCCAAGTGGTCTTCGCGGATGAACCGACGGGTGAGCTTGATTCAGCAACGGGTGATGACGTATTCGAGGCGCTGAGGTCGGCGAACAAGGAGCTCGGCGCGACCGTGGTGGTCGTGACACATGACCACGCCGTGAGTTCGCAGGTGCAGCGCACCATTGCGATTCGTGATGGGCGTACATCAACAGAGGTGGTGCGTCGCACTCAGGTGGGTGCCGACGGCGTGGTGCACACCTCTCATGAGGAGTACGCGGTACTCGACCGTGCCGGCCGTCTTCAATTGCCTGCGGACTACCGTGACGCCCTTCAATTGCGGGACCGCGTCCGTCTCGAACTCGAATCCGATCACATCGGCGTGTGGAATGACCGCACCCCACGCATGCCTCACGTAGCGCCGCCGGTTCCCGACATCACCCCTGTCGCTCACGCCGAAACGCCTCTGCCTCCCCACGTCTCCAGCGGGCAGAACGTTGCTCCAACGCCCGCACCTGCGCCCATTGTCCCGTTTGCACCCGCGCCCTCATCGAGCCCTGAGGCCGCGCCGTCCGCGCCGTCCGTGCCGTCCGCACCGTCCGCGCCGCCCTCCACTCCGGCGTCGGACGATCCGTATGCCCCACCGGCCCCGCTGCTCGCGCAGGAACAGCGCGAGGTCCAAGAAGAGCGCAGCGCCCCACCGCCACTGCCCCACATGCCGTGGCTTCCCCCGGGAGAGCACCATGACTGAGCCAATCGCCGCCAACCCCACCTCGATGGTGGTGGTCGAGAACGTCACTCGCCGCTATGGCTCCGGCTCAGCGGCCGTCACCGCCCTCGACAATGTCTCCGTGACCGTGCCCGCTGGTGCTGTCGTCGCCCTTGCTGGTCGCTCCGGCTCGGGCAAGACCACCCTTCTCAACTGCATCGGCGGACTTGACCGGCCCACAAGCGGCACGATCACGGTCGACGGCGCAAACGTCACCCGCATGTCGGAACGCCAGCGCACGGCGATGCGCCGCGACCGGGTGGCGTTCGTGTTCCAGACATTTGGTCTGGTCCCCATGCTCACCGCGATCGAGAACGTGGGCTTGCCGCTGCGTCTCAAGGGCATGCGACCTGCCGAGCGCGAAGCCCGCGTGGCAGAACTCCTTGAGATGGTTGGCCTTGCGGGCCACGGCCAGCAACGGCCAGCGGAGCTATCGGGCGGTCAGCAGCAGCGCGTCGCCATTGCACGGGCCCTGGCCGGCAAGCCGCGCCTCCTCATCGCCGATGAACCGACAGGACAACTCGACGCGGACACGGGAGCGCAGATTCTTACGCTGCTGAAAGATGTGGTGTCAGCGCAAGGAATGACTGCCCTCATCTCGACGCACGACCCCACGCTGATGGAGGCTGCGGATCTCACGATCCGGCTCGCGGACGGTCACCTCGCCGACGAATCAGTGCTCGCACCAGCACCGTGATGATCATGAACGCGCCCGCACTCGCGAGCGCTCGCGGGTCTACCGACACGGCAAGGGCGATGCACAGCGCAACGCCAAGCGCCGAGAGGATTCGCGACATCGGCATACGCGCGCCGCGGCGGCGAGCTGCCATCGCGGCAGCATTCGCCACCGCGTAGTACGTGAGGACGGCGGCGCTCGACATCGCGATCGCGAAACCGATATCCCCGATCCACACAAGCACAATCGCGGCCGACGCTGCGACACCTTCAGCGATGACGGGCACTCCACGCGTGGTGGAGCGGACGAATAC
>JAEYUX010000070.1 GCA_023432235.1 Actinomycetes bacterium | reverse complement strand
ACGCCGTCATGAGCGCCTTTGCCGCTGGCCGAACCCCGGTGCTCGTGTCGACCACCGTCATCGAGGTGGGTGTTGATGTACCCGAAGCGTCGGTGATGGTGGTGCTCGATGCCGATCACTTTGGAATTTCGCAATTGCATCAGCTGCGCGGCCGCGTTGGCCGAGGTGGCCTCCCCGGCCTGTGCTTGCTGGTGACGCACGCGGATGAAGGCACTCTCGCGCGCGAAAGGCTCGATGCGGTGGCGTCCACCACCGATGGCTTCGCTCTTGCCGAGGCGGATCTTGAGCTCCGCCGCGAGGGCGACGTGCTGGGGACCGCGCAGTCGGGTGGCCGTAACTCGCTGCGCCTTTTGCGCGTCGTCAAGCATGCTGAACTCATCGCGAGGGCGCGTGACGTGGCACAGCAACTCATTGACGAGGACCCGACGTTGGCGGACGCACCCGCCCTTGCTGCGGCAATCGAGGACTGGCTGGGGGAGCGGGAGGACTACCTCGAACGCACGTAGGTATCGCGAACGTCGTGCGCGAAGACGAGCCTGATGGCTCCAGCATTGGCGGCTCGCGACCTGCAATGAGCGGGAATCGCCCGATAGATAACGATTCCGCCCTTTACTTCCGGGCGGTTCTCGCCGATGAGAACCCCAAGCGCGACCTTGCGCCTCGGGGTGGGGACGCGCACTAACGACCCCGGAAGGTTGCGCGCGTATGGCAGACGCCAATAGGGAACCGGCTCAGTCCGGCAGCGCGCCCAGGTGGCGTCATGCCCCTCCAATGAGGTTGCGGACGTCCTCGTTTGCCCCATCCACGTGGAGGCATTGGCTCAACTGGCTCCTTGTCGGCTTGTCCTTCATCGGGATTACCACGCTCGTGATCGTGACGGGCGGGGCCCCCAACACGTGGATGCACCTCTACTACATCCCCATCCTGTACGTCGCTGTCGAGTACGGATTCCGCGGCGCCATTCTTGCCGGCACGGTGGCCGGTCTCATGGGCGGTCTGTTGGTGCCGGTGGGAAGCTCGGGGGACACCCAGGGGTTCGTCTCCTGGAGCGTGCGCCTCGCGCTTTTTGTTCTCGTGGGGATCGCTGCCGCGTGGTTTGCTCGGGAGCAACCGCGGCCCCTCGACATCATGCTGCGGGACCTGTGGATGGCGCAGTCGCTGCGATCAGCGGTGCGTCACGGCGGGATCTCCGTTCACTTCCAGCCGCTCGTCGCGCTCAATGACGGTGAGGTCATTGGCGCGGAGGCACTCTGCCGGTGGGAGGGCGCCGCGCCCTCGATGAGTTCGCCCTCGACGTTCATCCCGGCAGCGGAACGTTCCGGCACCATTCACGCGCTTGGCAAAGAGGTGATGCGCCAGGTGGCCGTTCAAGGTGGCGCGTGGGCGCAACAGGGCCGTAATCACTTCCTCATCAATATCAACGTGTCAGCGGTTGAACTGGGGAGCGAAACGTTTATCGACTGCTTGGCAGACGCGGTGCGCACCGCGCCTGGAAAGCACTTCCGCTGGTGCATCGAAGTGACCGAGACGGTGCTCGTTGCGAGCCCGGAGCGCGCCCGGCACGTCTTGGAGCGTGCGCATGCCCTTGGTGTGAGCGTGGCGCTGGACGACTTCGGCACCGGCTATTCGTCCCTCACCTACCTCGCCCAATTTCCCATCGACGTCATCAAGATCGATCGTTCGTTTGTCGCTACGTCAGATGTTGACGCGACGTCTCGCTCGCTCATCGCCGCGGTGGTGCAGCTGGCAACGGCTGTGGGGGCGGAGACCATCGCGGAAGGCATTGAGACAGAAGAGCAGTTGCGGGCGGTGACGGAGTTGGGTTGCACGTTTGGCCAGGGTTATCTACTTGGCCGGCCGCAACACGCCGACGCTCTCGATTGGGAGCGCCGCGTCCTCGTCTAAAGAGCGCGCAAGCCGAGCATTTACGCTGATCACCATGACGCGCATCATCGCGGGCGAATTCGGTGGCCGCATTCTCTCTGTACCCAAGTCAGGAACACGGCCCACATCGGACAGGGTGCGGGAGGCCATCTTCTCTCGCCTGGATCACGCGGATTCTCTCCGGGGCGCTCGCGTTGCGGACCTGTACGCCGGGTCAGGAGCACTTGGTCTTGAGGCCCTCAGCAGGGGATCAGCCCACGCGACCTTTGTAGAGTCTGCGACCCCTGCGGTGCGAGTCATCGAGGCCAATGTGCGCGAACTTGGCACGGGAACCCGTTGCTCTGTGGTGCGGGAGCGTGTCCAGACATACCTCGAGCGCACACAGCAGACGTGGGATCTCGTGTTCCTTGACCCGCCATACGACATCGCGGACGGCGAGCTCGCGGCTGTGGTCGCGGCCGCGGCGGCGAACCTCGCTCCGCATGCGCCGCTCGTGCTCGAGGTTTCGTCACGCAAACGAGCGCCGGAATGGCCCACGGGGCTCCAGCTCGTTCAGACAAAGGTCTACGGGGAGACCACCGTGCATTTCGCTGAGCGAGTGCGCTAGGTTGCCTCGCATGGCCACTGTTGTCTTTCCCGGCACTTTTGATCCCTTCACGTTGGGTCACGTCGATATCGCAGTGCGGGCACGTCAACTCTTTGATCGCGTGGTGATCGCGGTCGCTCACAACTCCGCTAAAACGCCCCTCCTCACGGTCGACCAGCGCGTTGATCTGGCACGGACCGCCATGGCCCACGTGGACGGCGTTGAGGTGATGACAGCAAACGGGCTGCTCGCCGACTTCTGC
>JAEYUX010000174.1 GCA_023432235.1 Actinomycetes bacterium | reverse complement strand
CTCGTGGTCGACGAGGGCGCCGTCGTATTCGATGGCAACCCGGTGGATGCGGTCGCGCACTACCGAGACCTCATGTATCGCAAATCCGTTGGTGAGCGCGCGTGAACGTGGTTGGCATGTACCGCCCCGGCGGTTCGCCACTTCACCGCATGCCAGCGGTTGCCAAAGTGGGCCTCTTGTTGGCATGGGCGATTGTCGCGATGGTGTTTTCGGACCCCATCACCGCATCAGGCATGGCCCTTGCCGCCATCATGCTCCTCATCAGCGTGCTGCCGCCGTTGAAGCCAACCCTTCGGGGCATGGCGTTCATCGCGGTGCTCGCCTCACTTGCGGGCGCCTACCAGGTGTATCGCGGCGAGTACGACTCGGCGATTGACATCGGTGCCGACGTCATTGGTGTCTTTGCTGCGTCGCTTGCCGTCACGAGTTCCACCCCGATGAGCGAGCTCCTTGACCTTGCGACGGCGGCGGCGCGGCCATTCCGCCGCATCATCCCGCCGGCGATTCCCGGGCTGATGTTCGCGATCGTGCTCCGCGCAATCCCCGAGGTGGCGACAATCATGCGTCAATCTCGTGACGCAGCACGTGCCCGCGGCGTCAACTACTCCCCCGGCGCCGTTATCATCCCCACGGCATCGCGCACCGTTGGTTTCGCCCTTGATCTGGGCGCCGCCCTTCACGCGCGCGGCATCGGCGACGAGGCACGCGCCGACACGGGCGCACCGAGCGCAGAGCGTCTCACGCGGTTGCCGGAAGCCACGGTCTAGGTAAGCCACGCGGCCGACGCTGGCTCAGGTCAGTCCATCATCTCGGCGAGAGTGGTGGTGGTCCGCCAATTCCGGATTGTCATGTCCTTGTAGGTGGGCAGCGCGAGAATCTTGCTGAGATAGCTTGCCGTCCGGCGCGCTTCAAGGCGGCGGAAGTACAGCACTCTGGCACCGGCCCAGCAATCGTCAACCCCCTCCCGCAACCGCACGAGCGGATGAACCTCGGTGGGGCTTACGTGGGGGCGCAGGAACACGACGTCGTAGCGGTACTCATCCGGCGCTTCGCCAAATCCCGGCGGCGCTTGCGAGACCGCGGTGTGCAAGGCGTCGGCCGTCACCGTCACCACCACGGTGTCGACGCCAAAGTCCTCCCGCAGTGCAGCCTCGACTACAGCGGTGACGTCGGCTTCACTGCGCCCGGGCGCGCCAAGCACCACATTCCCCGATTGGATGTACGTGCGAACGTCGGCAAAGCCGCGTGCTGCGAGAACATCACGTAATCGCGCCATCGGCACGAGATTCTTCCCACCCACATTGATGCCGCGAATGAGCGCCACGTGAGTAGGCGTTGTCAACCTTGCTCCATGCACACGGCCAGGAACCCCCGTCAGTCGACCTGCGCGGGCTTAGACGTTGAAGCCGAGCGCGCGCAACTGCTCGCGCCCGTCGTCGGTGATCTTGTCCGGACCCCACGGCGGCATCCACACCCAGTTGATGCGGAAACCGTCAACAATGCCGGACAACGCCTGCGCTGCCTGGTCCTCAAGCACGTCGGTCAACGGGCATGCCGCTGAGGTGAGCGTCATGTCGATGACAGCATGCTGGTTTTCGTCGAGGTGAACCCCGTACACGAGCCCCAGGTCAACAACATTGATGCCCAACTCAGGGTCAATGACGTCGCGCAGTGCTTCTTCGACGTCTGCAACATTGGCAGGTGTCGCCGTGTTACCCATTGTCACGCTCCTTCCGTTCCCACGGTCGCACGCGCGATCGCGTCGCGCAATGCCACCCAGCTGAGTAACGCGCACTTGATGCGCGCGGGGTATTTGCCGACGCCCACAAAGGCCGTCGCGTCGTCCAAAAGATCGTCCCGCTCGTCGTCGAGCGCAACGCCCTTGTTGTGCATAAGCGCCTTGAACGCTTCGATCGTTTGATCGGCCGTGCGCAGGTCCGCATCCTTCAGCAACTCAGCGAGCACGGATGCGCTCGCTTGCGAGATCGAGCAGCCCTGGCCCTCCCACCGGATCGCGCTGATCGAGTCCCCATCGAGCGCGACGCGAAGGGTGATCTCGTCGCCGCACGTCGTATTGATCTGGTGCGACTCCCCCACCGCAGGCCCGTCAAGCTCGATAAGCCCTGCGCCGTGACGTGCGCGTGCGTGGTCGAGGATCACTTGCTGATACATCTGTTCGAGGTCGCTCATGCGCCCACTCCAAAGAAATCGCGAACGGTGCCAAGGACGTCAACAAACAGGTGTGCGTCCTCTTCCGTTGTGTAGATGTGGCTACTGGCCCGGGCGGAGCTCGCCACTCCAAAGTGCCGGTGGAGCGGCTGCGCGCAGTGGTGACCCACACGCACGGCCACACCAGCGTCGTCAAGCACCTGGCCCACGTCATGCGCGTGAACGCCCTCGACCACCACGGCGGCGAGGCCAAGCACGTCCTGGAGGTCTGGATCGCCAACGGGACCGAGCAGGCGCACACCAGGGAGCGCCGCCGCCCCTTCTCTCAAGATGTGACCGATGCGGCGCTCATGTGCCGCGACCGTCCCCATCCCGATCTCCATCAAGTAGTCCGCTGCCACGCCCATGCCAACGGCCTGCGCAACGGGTTGGGTGCCCGCCTCGAAGCGCGTGGGCGCGGGGTGCCATGTCGTTCCCTCGAGAGTGACGGTGCGTACCGCGCCGCCCCCAAAGATGGACGGCGGCAGCGCATCGAGCAGCTCACCACGGCCCCACAGGGCGCCGATGCCGGTTGGGCCAAGCATCTTGTGCCCAGAGAACGCGGCGAAGTCCACACCGAGCGCCGCGAAGTCGACCGGGATGTGCGGCACTGACTGGCACGCGTCAAGGAACGTGAGCGCACCCACCTCACGCGCGCGCGCCACAACCGGGGCAACGTCCGTGATGATGCCGGTGACGTTGGACGCGTGCGTGAACGCGATGACCTTGGTTGACCCATCGATCACGGAGTTCAGTTGGTCGAGAATGAGCCGGCCGTCATCGTCAACCTCGATCCATCGCAGCGTCGCCCCTGTGCGGGCCGCCAACTGCTGCCACGGCACAAAGTTTGCGTGGTGCTCGGCTTCGGTGACAACGATCGAATCGCCCGGTCCCACCCGGAATCCGGCCGACGCTTCCCCACCAATTCCCTGGCTTGCGTTACCGATGCCGCTTGCGACCAGGTTGATTGCGGCGGTGGCGTTCTCGGTCCATACGATTTCGCGGGCTTCGCGGGCGCCAACCAGGCGAGCGACCGACTCGCGTGCGGTCTCGAATGCCTCGGTCGCTTCTTCGGCCAGCATGTGAGCCCCTCGCCCCACCGCGCCGTTGTGGGCGCGTTCGAACTCGGCCACTGCGTCCAGCACCCGGGTGGGGCGCTGGGCGGTGGCTGCCGAGTCGAGGTACGTGAGCGGCTTCCCGTTCCGGACCGTGCGGCCCAGAATCGGAAAGTCCTGCTTCACTGTGGCGAGGGTCTGCACAGCTATGTCTCGCTTACGCGCCGACCAAGAAGCGGTCGTAGCCTTCGGCCTCGAGACGCTCGGCGAGTTCCGGACCGCCCTCTTCAGCAATGCGCCCGTCCACAAACACGTGAACAAAGTCGGGCTTGATGTACTGAAGGATGCGCGTGTAGTGCGTGATGAGCATGACGCCGAGTCCGGTGTTCTCCTTCACGCGGTTCACACCCTCAGAGACGATGCGCAGTGCGTCGACGTCGAGACCGGAGTCCGTCTCGTCAAGGATTGCCACCTTGGGGGCGAGCAGCTCAAGCTGAAGGATCTCGTGGCGCTTCTTCTCACCACCGGAGAATCCCTCGTTGACGTTGCGCTCGGCAAAGGAGGGATCCATGCGGAGGTTCTCCATCGATGCCTTCACGTCCTTCACCCAGGTGCGCAGCTTGGGGGCTTCGCCGCTCACTGCCGTCTTGGCGGTGCGGAGAAAGTTCGACACGGACACACCGGGCACCTCAACGGGGTACTGCATCGCGAGGAACAGACCGGCGCGAGCCCGCTCGTCCACGCTCATCTCGAGGACGTCCTCGTCATCGAGCATGACGGAGCCCTCGGTGATCGTGTACTTGGGGTGACCGGCGATCGCGTACGCAAGGGTGGACTTGCCGGAGCCGTTGGGTCCCATGATCGCGTGGGTCTCACCCGACTTGATGGTGAGGTTCACGCCCTTGAGGATCTCCTTGACGCCGTCCGGCGTCTCCACAGTGACGTGGAGGTTCTTGATGTCGAGGGTGGTCATGCGTTCTCCTTCTGGGAAAGCTTGGGGTTGTCCACGTCCACGAGCACTCGATCGCCATCGATGCGGACGGGGTAGGTCTTGACAGGGGTGATTGCGGGCAGCTCGTCGGGCTCGCCGGTGCGCACGTCGAATCGCGAACCGTGTGCCCAGCATTCGACAAAGCACCCGTCGACTTCGCCTTCGGACAGCGACACCTCACCGTGCGTGCACAGATCGTGAATCGCGTAGAAGTCACCATCGTCGGTGCGCACAATCGCCACCGGGGTGTCGGTGCCGTCGGCAAGAGTGAGTTCGGCAAGCATCGCGCTTCCCGGCTCAAGGTCGCCCACGTTGCAGGCGAACTGGAAGAACTCGTCGGCCATCACAGCTCCTTCACGTGCTCAAGTTCGCTGTCGATCGCTTC
>JAEYUX010000149.1 GCA_023432235.1 Actinomycetes bacterium | reverse complement strand
GGAATGGTGAGGGAACCAACGGCAACGATCTCGTCTTGCGGCTCGGCCACCACCACGCTGATACCGGGGGTACGGCCCACCTCCACGCCGTCCACGCGGGTCACCGTGTAGCTCACCACCTCGGTGCCGGGCACACCTTCTTGGATGACACGACGCGAACCAGAGCGCATCTGGAAATCGGGCTGCTCGATGGTGCCGCTGGCAATCGCGTTCGTCGTCGTCTCGGTGGTGACCTCCACCTGGAGGTCCTCGGCTGCAACCGGAGCGACGCTCTCGACGGGATCGGTGTCACGACCAAACCACTCGGACGTCACATCCTGGACGCCAGCGGAAGAGAACGACCCCGCGGCGAGCGCAAGCACGATCGCCGTGGTGCCCACCTGCCGATAGGTGCGCAAACGCGCGCCTTCTTGCAACCGCCGTTCACGGCGGCCGCCTGGCGTAGGTGGCAAGGTCCTGTAGGTCATACGGTCCTAACGACGGGGGCGCGTTGTTCGCATCTTTGTCTCATATCGGCATGCCGTTGCGCAAACCCAAGGAACTCATGGTAAACGCGATGCGATCGCCCTACCAGGGACCGTACAGGTCCTCAGAGTTGGCGTCGACCGCACGGCACAAGCGCTCCAGCTCGATTCCGAGGTGCGCCGCTGCCCAGCGCGCAGTGGCCGCGGCCTGGGCGGGAGTGTTGACCGCGCCTCGCTGAGGATGGGGAGTAAGGAACGGGGCGTCCGTCTCGATGAGGATGAGATCGAGTGGCGTCACGGCGATCGCCGCGTGGAGGTCAGTCGCGTTCTTGAATGTGAGCGTCCCGGCAAAGCTGAGGTAGTAGCCCTTCTCCACGCACAAGCGCGCCATGCCCGCATCGCCAGAAAAGCAGTGGAACACCGTGCGCTCGGGCGCTCCATCGCGTGCGAGAACGTCGAGGACATCTGCATGTGCATCGCGATCATGGATTTGGAGGACGAGGTCACGTTCCTTTGCGAGCGCAATGTGGTCGCGGAATGACCGCACTTGAGCCTCGCGTCCCTCGGGACCGGTGCGGAAATAATCGAGACCCGTCTCCCCCACCACTCGGATGCGCGGCGCTTGAGCGAGGGCCGCGATCTCCGCGAAGGCAGCGTCGTAGTCAAGGCCGGACTCGTGAGTTCCTGCGGCATGGCGTGGCGCCTCGTTCGGGTGCAGCGCCACTCCACCAACGAGTCGGTGATCGGCCGCCACTGCGGCGACTGTCCATCGCGCGGAGTCGATCTCACAACCAATCTGGACAGCGCGCGTGACGCCAACCGACTCTGCCTCGTCAAGGCGTTCGGTCGACGTCCGCTCAGGCGCGCCTCGATAGTCGAAATCGAGGTGGGTGTGATTGTCGACGATGGGCGCTGGCAATGGCTCAGGCGTCACCGCCCAGCTGGCGTCACTCACTCCTCGTCGCGCATCCGCTCGAGCTCGGCCTCCACGATGTCGTCGTCGAGCTTGGTGAAGATGGGGGACGGTGCGGGCACGGCCGTCCCGGGCGTGAGGTCGCGGCGCGCCCAGGTCCCATGCTGCGCCGAGTAGTCGCCCTCGATGATCGGGTACTCACGGTTCGCGCGGTCAAGGTCATCCACCTCAGAGATGGTGGGCATTGGGGCGGACACGCCGGTGCCACCGAGCGCCTCGTGGACCCGCTGCGCCGAGTGCGGCATGAACGGCGAGAGCATCGTATTCGCGTCAGAGACGAGCTGCGCGGCCACACCAAGCACCGTTTGCATGCGCTCGGGATCGGTGTTCTTCAGCTTCCACGGCGCGGTATCCGCAAGGTACTTATTCGCATCGCCCACCACGCGCATTGCCTCGCCAATCGCTTGGCGCTGACGCTGGCCGCCAATGAGCGTGCCGATCTCGGAGAAGGCCTTGTGGGAACGCTCGAGCGCGGCGCGGTCGATGTCCGCAAGATTGTCGAGCGCAGGGATCGTGCCGACGTTCTTGTGGAGGAGCGAGGCGGTGCGGTTGACGAGGTTTCCCCAGCCCGCTACCAACTCGTCATTCGTCCGACGCTTGAATTCGGACCACGTGAAGTCAGCGTCGGACGTCTCTGGGCCAGCAACCGCAATGAAGTAACGCAGCGCGTCGGGCTGGTAGCGCGAGAGGAAGTCGCGAACGTAAATGACGTGACCACGCGAGGAGGAGAACTTGTTCGACTCCATCGTGAGGTACTCGCTCGACACCACCTCAGTGGGAAGCACGAGTTCCCCAAATGTGCCGGTCGCTCCTCCATGCGCGCCCTTCCCCGCTGCCGCGAGCAATTCCGCCGGCCAAATCTGCGAGTGGAAGGTGATGTTGTCCTTGCCCATGAAGTAGTACGAGAGCGCCTCAGGGTTGTTCCACCACAAGCGCCATGCTTCTGGATCGCCGGAGCGGCGCGCCCACTCGATCGAGGCGCTGAGGTAGCCAATGACGGCGTCGAACCACACGTAAAGGCGCTTGTTCGGGTTGTCTTCCCAGCCCATGAGCGGCACGGGGATACCCCAGTCGATATCACGCGTCATCGCGCGAGGCCGCACATCCTTCAGGAGGTTGAGCGAAAAGTTCAGAACGTTGGGGCGCCAGCCGTGGCGCGCACCGAGCCATTCACCAAGCGCCTCGGCGAGGGCGGGCAGATCCAAGAAGAAGTGCTCAGTCTCAATGAACTTGGGCGTCTCGCCGTTGATCTTGGAGACGGGGTTGATGAGGTCGATTGCATCGAGTTGGTTGCCGCACTGGTCGCACTGGTCTCCGCGAGCGCCGTCGTAGCCGCAGATAGGACACGTGCCCTCGATGTAGCGGTCAGGGAGGGTGCGGCCCGTGGACGGGGAGATCGCACCCCGAGTGGTCTGGGCGATCATGTAGCCGTTGGTGTGGATGGTGCGGAACAGTTCCTGTGCCACGGCGTAGTGGTTTCCCGTGGTGGTGCGGGTGAAGAGGTCGTAGGTGAGACCAAGCTGCGTGAGGTCCTCCACAATCACGCGGTTGTAACGGTCCGCGAGCTCCTGCGGCGAGACGCCTTCCCGCTCCGCCTGCACAAGGATCGGCGTGCCGTGCTCATCGGTGCCCGACACCATGAGGACGTCGTGACCCGCCATGCGCATGTAGCGGCTGAAGACGTCAGACGGGACGCCAAAGCCCGCGACATGGCCGATGTGGCGGGGGCCGTTGGCATACGGCCAGGCAACGGCGGAAAGGATGCGAGACATGAGCGTCATCCTATCGACGCGGCGCTACACCACCGACGGCGGAGCGGACATGGGCAATACTCACCATGCTTCGACCTTCCACCGGACACGGGACCTCGCTAGTGTGAGTTTTGTCTCGGCAACGCTGCGTGTGCGGCGTGCCGTTCACTCACAATGCGAGAGGAAGTCGAATGACCACCGATCCACAACCCCACGTCGCGCCGGGGGGCGCAGCGCCGAACCCCTTCGCGGGAATCCCGGTTGCTGACTATGTGCGCGATG
>JAEYUX010000105.1 GCA_023432235.1 Actinomycetes bacterium | reverse complement strand
CTGCGTGACCACCTCGACTACAACGCAGCGAACGGCCTACCCGATCTGGACAATCCGTTTGAGAGCACCGTGCTGCCTTTTGACGATCCGCACACCCCGCAGCGCGTGACGGTCACGCACCAGCAGTTCGCGTTCCACGAGTAAGGACGGGCAATGACCACCACCGACGCCGACGCTGCGCCTGGCACGGCGGCACCGCGCCTCGTGTTGAGGCTGCCCGGCACATGGGTGCAGCTGGACCCGTCCCGGCCCGAGGTGACGGATCGGCGAATTCGCGTGTATGTCGATCTGGCGATGGGCCGCGCGGATGAGCTTGCCAAGGCGCGTGCGGATATGCGCAAGGCAATGGGCGCGATGATTCAAAGCGCGGACGGTGCTGCGGCGCTTGAGTCGGTGTTCCTCTGTCATGAGGTGGCGCCGGGCACTCCCACCCCGATCGCCGTCTCGGTTTTCGCGCCCGCGCAACTCCACCTCAGTCCGGTCATCGGCACTGATGCTGCCGACGTCATCGATGGATTCCTTGCGGCAATGGACGTCATTGGTGACAGCGAGGGATGGGAGCGCCGCGCATGTGTTGACGGAGAGAGCGTGCGCCGTTGGCGCATTGCCGAAACCGCGCTCGCGGAGGGCCTCGAAGACCAGCCGGTTCGCAGCTTCAGCGCCGACTATTGGCGCACTGTGCCGGACACCAAGCGACTCGTGCTCGTCACCGTGACAAGCCCGCTCGCGGACATCCCCGAAACTCTGCTCCGCCTTGCTGACGCGATTGTGGCCGGCTCTCGTTTCGCAAGCCCCCTCGCAGGGGACGCAAGCGATCCGGAAACTCCAGCGTCGGAATAGTCTGCCCGCTCGCGGTGTCCTTCACGTATGACACTTTCAGGCACCCCAACCCGCGTGGCAATAGTCGGCGGCGCCGGCAAAGTCTCCCGTGAGCTCATCCCCCTGTTGCTTGAGGCGGGACTCGAGGCCGTTCCGCTTGCCCGCCGCAATGAGCAACTCGACGAGCTCGCAGCGCTTGGCGCGAGCCCCCGCAAACTCGACATCGAGGAAGCCTCGGTCGAGGACTTCCTCGCGGCTTTCGAGGGCTGCAACGCCGTGGTGTTCTCCGCGGGCGGCGGCGCGGACGGCAACGTGGAACGTAAGAGCACGGTGGACCTTGGCGGTTCACTCAAGTCGATCGAGGCCGCCCTGTCCTTGGGCATCGACCGCTTTGTGCAGGTCTCCGCTCATGGCGTCGACACGCCTGCCGACGCCTCGCATGGGGAGGCGTGGAAGGCGTACGTCACCGCCAAGCGCGACGCGGATCTCGCGTTGCGGAGCAGCCAACTCGCGTGGACCATCCTGCGCCCAGGTGCCTTGACCGACGATCCCGGTACGGGGCTCGTCACCCTCGCAGATGAGGTGCCGCGCGGTTCGATTCCTCGCGCTGATGTGGCGGCCGTCATCCTTGAGTGCCTCCGCACCGAGGACACGGTTCTCCATCAGTGGGAACTCGTAAGCGGTGAGACGCCCATCCCCGCCGCCATCAAAGCCGCCGCGCAACCGGAGTAGCCCCCAGCGACCACGCAGCTCCGAACCGCTGAGCCCGGTTCGCAAAGTTCCGAATCGCTGAGCGGGGCGACTCGCCGCGTTTTGCGCCGGACGGGCGTCCAGGCGCGGCGTGTCGGCGGAGCCAGCGGTTCGGAGCCTCAGGAGGGGGCGGGAGCGGTTCGTAGCTTCGCTTGCGGGCCGACGCTGACGCTGCGGGCCGACGCCGGGGGCACCTCTCACGCAGAAGGCCGGGCCACCTGTAGGTGACCCGGCCAACGTGCGGCGGAAGCGAAGCGGTTTAGCGCTCGCGCGTTCCAGCGATGAACTCCTCGAGGTGCTGACGGCCGAGGGTGTCCTCGGTCTGCACCGGCGGGGACTTCATAAAGTAGGTCGCGGCGGAAAGGATCGGGCCGCCGACGCCACGGTCCTTGGCGATCTTCGCGCAGCGGAGCGCGTCGATGATGATGCCGGCCGAGTTGGGCGAATCCCACACCTCAAGCTTGTACTCAAGGTTGAGCGGCACTTCACCAAAGGCCGAACCCTCAAGGCGGACGTACGCCCACTTGCGGTCGTCGAGCCAGGCGACGTAGTCGGACGGGCCGATGTGAACATCGCGCGAGTCCTTCACGCCGGACAGCGGGCCGTCGTTGATGTTGGACGTGACAGCCTGAGTCTTCGACACCTTCTTGGACTCAAGGCGCTCACGCTCGAGCATGTTCTTGAAGTCCATGTTGCCGCCCACGTTGAGCTGGTAGGTGCGGTCAAGACGCACGCCACGGTCCTCGAACAGGCGCGCAAGCACGCGGTGCGTGATGGTGGCGCCCACCTGCGACTTGATGTCGTCGCCGACGATCGGCACACCAGCGTCGGTGAACTTCTGGGCCCACTCGGGGTCCGAAGCGATGAACACGGGCAGGGCGTTGACGAAGCCAACCTTGGCGTCGATCGCGCACTGCGCGTAGAACTTGGCGGCCTCTTCCGAACCAACCGGGAGGTAGCAGACGAGGACGTCGGCCTGGGTGTCCTTGAGGACCTGCACCACGTCAACGGGGGCGTCGTCTGACTCGACGATGGTCTGGCGGTAGTACTTGCCAAGGCCGTCAAGGGTGACACCACGCGACACCTGCACGTCCGTCTTGGGGACGTCACAGATCTTGATCGTGTTGTTCTCGGATGCCTGCGTGGCCTCCACGAGCTCCTTGCCCACCTTGAGCGAATCGACGTCGAACGCCGCTACGAACTCGATGTCGGAGATGTGGTAATCGCCGAGCTGAACGTGCATCAAGCCCGGAACCTTGTCACCTGCCTTGGCGTCCTTGTAATACTCGACGCCCTGAATGAGGGACGTCGCACAGTTACCCACGCCAACGATGGCGACGCGCAACTTGCCCATATTCCATTTCTCCTTGTCTAGCCCGCGGATGCGGGTTCGTCGTCACCGCTCGAGGCGGATCGTTCGTTCTCAATCAATTTGTCCAGCCACTCGACCTCGCGCTCAACGCGCTCAAGCCCGTGCCGTTGGAGTTCCGCCGTGTAGGCGTCGTGACGCTCCCGCACGGCGCGAAGGCCAGCGGAAATCTCTTCGATGCGTTCGGAAAGGCGCGAGCGCCGACCTTCCAAGATCCGCAACCGGGTGGCCGCGTCCGTTCGGTCGAACATGGAAAAGCGCACGTCAAACGTGTCGTCTTCCCACGCGGAGGATCCGGCCGACGCCAGCTCCTCTTGCAATTGCGCCTTACCGTCCTCCGTGAGGTGGTACACGATGCGGGAACGCCTGGACGACCCCGGCTCGGGTCCGTCATCGTTCACGCCGATGAGTCCGGCAGCCAGCATTCGCTTGAGAGCGGGATACAAACTGCCATACGACAGGGCGCGGAACGGGCCGAGTTGGGTGCCCAAACGCTTGCGGATCTCGTAACCGTGAAGGGGCCTTTCGGCAAGGGTGCCGAGGATGGCGAGCACAAGCACGTCGGTGCGTCCCACATCCATCCCTTCAATCAGTGGCTACGTCGTTCACGAGCGGGCAGGGGACGAACCCGTCAGCCGCCGCGTCGACGTATCGCTCGCGATGTATCGCGGCGGTGTAGCAACTAGTTGTATCGCGTCGATACATCGAGCGCAAGTTGACGGGCCGGTTTTTTGGTGTGAAAGGTGCTCGCACGCCCCGCGAGGGAACCCTTGAGCCCGTCGTGCCGTTCGTAAACTGACATGGTGAATGATGAACGGGGCAGGCCGCAGCGCAAGAGCATGCGCCCCCCCGCGAGCAACTCCCGCACCCCGCGCTCGGGTTCCAGTGGGACGACGCCTCGCAGCGGCACGAGCGGCACCACCCCTCGTAGCGGCACCACCCCTCGTAGCGGCACGAGCGGGACGACGCCGCGGCGGCCGAGCACACGAGTCCCCCAGCAACAGACGACGTCGGGCGCAGTTCGCGCTCGCGGACGTGCCGAGTACGAGCGAGCAGCCGCTCAGGGCCGCCCTCGCACACAGACAGGCGCCGGCAAGGGCGGCAACGGCGGCGGCGGCAAGAAGCAGGGCCCCCACCTCGACAAACATGGCAGGCCAATTCCGCCGTGGAAGTACCGGCTCCGTCGCATCGGATTTGGCGCCCTGATCGCTGGCCTCGCGACCGCTCTTGTTGGATTCCTTGCGCTGTTCATCCGGTACCAGATGCTCGAGATCCCGGAGCCAAGCGAGTTCGCCCTTTACGAAGCGTCCACCATCTACTACGCAGACGGTGTCACGGTGATGGGCCGGCTCGGTCAAGCAGACCGCGACATCATCGACATCGACACGTTGCCTGACTACGTGCCCAATGCGTTTGTTGCCGCAGAGGACCGCACGTTCTACACCAACCCTGGCGTCGACTTTGGTGGCACCACGCGCGCGCTGTTCAAGACAGTGGTGCTTGGCAAGAAGCAGGGTGGTTCAACGATCTCCCAGCAGTACGTCGAGCGCTATTACGTGGGCGAGACCACCACGGACATGATGGGCAAGGTTGACGAAGCGCTCATGGCGCTCAAGATCAACCAGCAACAGGACAAGCGCGAGCTGCTCGGCAACTACATCAACACCATCTACTTTGGCCGCGGTGCGTATGGCGTTGAGGCTGCCGCCCGCAAGTACTACGGCAAGCCAGCGGCAGAGATGACGGTCTCCGAGGCCGCGATGATCGCGGGGATTCTCCCGGCGCCGTCGCGATGGGACCCCGCCGTCAATCCCGAACAGGCGGAGTACCGCTGGAACTACGTGCTCGACGGCATGGTGAGCCTTGGCTACCTCACGCAGGCCGAGCGCGATGCACAGGTGTTCCCCGAAACGATCCCCTCGCAGGGCACCGATGTGTATGGCGGCACCAAGGGTTACATCTTGCGCGCGGCGCTTGACGAGATCGAGCGGGTCACCGGCATCACGCAAGAGGAGATCGAGACGCAAGGGATGAGCATCGTCACCACGATCGATCCCGCAAG